>MFMA01000027.1:11999-48880 GCA_001783355.1 Candidatus Kaiserbacteria bacterium RIFCSPLOWO2_01_FULL_54_20
CGCAAGCGTTCATTTCGCTCGGTCTGGCGACTGTCATTTTCTTCATAAACAAAAAATATATCTTCAGGCAGCGGGAGATACCGGCTTAGTTTATTTTGCGCACGACGTACGAATTGCCGAGCTGCTCGGAAGAGAGGAATTCCGGCAGGGCGTTTATATCCTGCGGCGCGATCTCGCACGCCTCGAGGTGAAGTTCAAAGCACGAACCTGCACCGATCTCTGCTGTGGTGCACAGGTTGTCGCAGCGTCGGCTGACCATCCATATTGAATGCGTGTCAGAAAGTCGTTCGATATACGCTTGTTCCTCTTCCTTCGTGTAGGCGATGAAGGCGAGCGGCATGAAGTCGGGCTCTTTCGATAGGAGCCCTCTGTTTTCGAGCAAAAAACGGAAGCGTCCCATGTCGAGCCGGGTCTCACCTTGAAGCGGGAGGGACTCGTAGTTCACTGGCAGCGTAAGGCGTTTCGCCGACCAGTCGGTGAGAAATACATTGTCGGCCGAGTTGTATTTCTCCATGATAATTTTTTGCAGGTCGACTTCAGAGGATTGGCGGGAGTAGAGTTGAATGGCGTGAGTATTGATGACCGCGAAGAGCGCAACGCTGAAAAAAAGCGCCGTAAGCATCGCCTTTCTGCCCAGCTCGCCGAAGAGGATTGCAGCCGAAAAAGACGCAGCCATGGTAAAGAAGATTGCATACCTCGGCCCTATGTCGAATCCGATACCAACGTGGAAGATGAGAAATACGAGGACCGGATGCATTGCGGCGATCATGAACCACATCCGTTTGCGCGGATCGGCAAGGAGCGCGCGATTTCTATAAACCGTTCCCCCAATGACGAGCAGAGCTCCCGGGTAGAGAACGATCAAAGGGTGCGAGGATATGGCAAAAGAGAGGGGGCTGAGGATATTAGTATTCGCCGTAATCTCCTCAAAAATCTCCCGGATCGAGTAGAGGCGCCAGAGAAAACCGATCTGTGTCGCTGCAAATAGGCCGAAGAGCCACCAGTATTTCAGAAAGTAGTTCCAAAGATCGCGAAAACTGAAGTGTCGAAGAAGGAGCGCGTAGAGAACGAGGAGCGCGATAGAGAAGGCACCGACCCAGCTTTGGAAGAAAGTGAGAACGCCACTCCACATGAAGAGCGCGACGTACCGGTTTTTGGATATGAACGGTTCGCTCTGATGCGCGAGATAGTATTCTTGCGCAATAAAAAGCGCGCTCATTGCGGCGACGAAGATGATGTAGAACACCCACATTTTTGCTGTGTGGAGGAATTCGATGACCAAGACGTTGCTTAAGAGCAAAAAGAGAAAGAGCGTGAGGGTGAGCGCTAGTGGACGCGGAATATCCCTCTTCTTGAAGTAGAAGAAAAAGAAGAGGATCGTTCCGAGAGCGGCGATGCCGCCCACGAGCCGAAGTATATGCAGAAGTTCTCCGGTGTTGATGGCGACCCATATCTTTGCCGCCATGACGGAAAAGTCGGAAGCTGCGACCACTACTCCGAGCACCGGCACGAGTACGAGCGCATCTATATAAGTCTGTGGGCCGCCGTAGTAGGCCCCCGAGGGTGAGAATTCCCAGCCCGGCAGTGTCATTTTCTCTATCGAGAAGAGTGCGGTCGACAGAAAATAACTCTCATCACCCACGATATCCGGGTTGTTGCCGTAGGGATTGGGAAACAGGACCCCTGCGGCGAGAAAGAGGAATAGGCCGACCAGTAGTAGGTTTTTCACTATCGGCATTGTGCCAGTATAGTATGTTTACGGCATCACTATGAATATCTCAATAAGAAGCGCAGTTTCCGGCGCGCTTGCGGGCAAGACCATCGGGCGGGTGTATTTTAACGATGCGGTGCGCGTATATGCAAAGGAACTCTCGGGACGCGTGCTCGATCTCGCCGGCGGCGCCTCGCCGAGCTACCTGCCTCTTCTTCCCGCGGGGATCGACCTCGTCCGCACCGACCTCGTCGCGTCGCCGGGCGTCGAGGCGGTCGACATCAATGCACCGCTCCCTTTTCCCGACTCATCATTTGATTCCGTACTGCTTTTTAATGCGCTCTATGCCGTTGAAGAGCCGGACGCGCTCGCGCGCGAGATATGCCGGGTGCTGAAAAAAGGAGGAACGTGGTATCTCGCCTCGCCATTCATTGCGAACGAGATGCCGGAGCCGCACGATTACGTGAGATATACCGCCGAAGGTTTGGAGCGCTTAATAAAAAAGGCGGGGTTCTCGTCGATAGCAGTAGAGCGGCTCGGAGAGCGGGCGAGCGCGGCGGTGCAGATAAAACACCCGTTCTATCTATTCAACTTCGTTCGCGCGTTCATCTTTCCGCTCGCGCTCCTCGCCGACCGTCTGATCCCAAAATCTGCGCGCGCCGCTCACCCGACGCCGCTCGGGTATTTCGTTCGAAGTGTAAAATCATGAAAAAGATCAAGATCGTCATCTGCATCAATGACTTTTTGGTCGGCGGGGCACAGCGGATGCTTGCCGACATGATGCGTCGCTTGGACACGGAGCGATACGAGCCTATCCTCGTCACACTTTTTTTCTGGGAGGGCAGGGAATACTTTTATGAGCTCGTGCCGCCTAGTGTGCCGGTGTACCGCCTTTCGTTCGGGGGTTTTTGGGATATTGGCAGCTGGCTCAAGCTGTATTCCTTGTTGCGAGCGCTCGACCCGGACATCGTGCTCTCGAACCTTTTTTTCTCAAATACCGTCTTACGTCTCCTCAAGCCGCTGTTCAGATACAAGGTGGTCATCGTAGAACACAACACCTATGTCAAAAAGACAAAGTTGCACCAGGGAGTAGACAGACTCCTCGCGCGTCTCACGGCGTGTATCGTCGCCGTATCGAATACCGTCGCGAGGTTCACCTCGAAGCAGGAGGGGATACCGATGGAAAAATTTCGCGTGATACAGAACGGTGTAGATATCGCGGCTCTGCAGGCGGAATGCGACCGATATGACCCCGCCGAGGTAAAAGAAGAGCTTGGCATCGGGAGAGATGCGCATGTGCTGTTGAACATTGCGCGGCTCACGACGCAAAAAAATCCGCGATTGCTCATCGACGGGTTCGCGCTCTTTGCGAGTTCGCATCCCAATTATGTGCTCGTCATCGTGGGAGGAGGCCCGAAATGGGACGCGCTTCTTAAGGCGCAGGCGAAGGAGCTCGGCATCGAGAGCCAGGTATTTCTCATGGGTACTAGAAAAGACGTTGCGCGATTTTATGCCATCGCCGACGTATTTGTTTCTACATCAACGATAGAGGGTTTCGGCATCGCGCATGCTGAAGCGCTTGCCTGCGGCGTGCCGGTCCTTACGACCAAGACCGCCGGCCCGGACGAAATGATAGAAGAGGGGATAAACGGGTTCTTTATCAGTGAGTCTACTCCGCAAGCAGTGCAGGAAGGGTTGGAGCGAATGGTTGCCGCGGACCTTCCGGCGATGCGCTTGAACGCGAAAGAAAGCGCGAAAAAATATGGTATTGATAGCACAACGACAGCCTACGAAGAACTTTTCCGCGACGTATTGAATGTATGAAGAACGGACGCATCAAAGTAGCGCTCATGTCGCATCCGATGGACAACCGCGCCGGCAAAGGCACGGCTCTTTACACTCGAAAACTCATCGAAGAGCTGCTCAAGAATGAGCGGTTGGAAATTACTCTCGTACACTACGACGCCGTACCCGATAAGCTCTACAAGAAAGCTCGTGAAATAGTTATTCCGCAGATACCTCACCTCCCCTTCGGCACGAGGTTCGTACGAACATTGCTTTTTTTCTGGAAATATCGCAAAGAGAAGTTTGACATCATCCACTGGTTCCAGCCGCGCCTCTACCCGTTCTTTTGGCTTGCTCCCGCGCGTTTCTCGGTCGTGACGGCGCACGGTGGGGCTGACGTAACCGCGCCCGGGCAGTTTCCGCTTTCTCGGCACATCTACAATTTCATTATGCGATATTTTCATCCGTGGATTGCCGGTGTCATCGGAGATTCCGAATTCGGGCGAAACGAAATAATAGAAGCGTATGGAATACCGCCTGAAAAAGTCCACACTATATACCTCGGTGGCAGCGAGGATTTCAAGGCTCTCGATAAAACAGTAGCTCAAAGGATTATTTTTGAACGGTACAAGATTCGAGCGCCGTTTATTCTCGACGTCTCACGCCTCGAGCCGCACAAAAATGTCGATACACTCATTCGCGCCTATGAATCTCTGCGGCGCGAGAGTTCTATTACGCCCGCGCTTATCATCGTTGGAGCCAAGCGATTTGGTGCGGAAAAGACGCTTGCCCTAGCAACAGCGTCGTTATATGCGAAAGACATCATATTTCTACATTTCGTAGAGCAACAAGATCTCAACGCGCTGTATTCGGCAGCAGATGTATTCGTTTTTCCTTCGCTTAATGAGGGGTTCGGATTGCCCATCGTGGAGGCGTTCGCTTCCGGAACTCCCGTCGTCACATCGAATGTAACTGCGATGCCAGAGATAGCAGGAGACGCGGCGATAACGGTCTATCCGACGGATACAAAAGCGCTTGCGGGCGCTATGGCTCGTGTCCTTTCCGACGCGTCGCTAAGGGAAACACTCATACAAAAAGGCCTGAATCGTGCCAAGACTTTCACATGGGCCGAGACGGCAAACAAAACCCTGGAACTCTACCAAGCTATTTTATCGCGCAAAGATTGACTTCTTATTGAATCAGAGCAGAGCGTGTTTGGCAGTCATTGAGTGTTCTTGACACGTGCAATGTGAACGGCGTATAACTGCGAACAGTATTATCTGCTCATATATTTTTTATGCATAACGCTCGCAAGGGATTTACCCGTTCAGAGTATCTGGCGCTTACGATCGCCGCTATCGGCGCTCTGTGTATTACGTCTATCGCACTTGCGGATATTGTCTCCGGCTCGTTCACCACCAACACCTCCACCAACATCTCCATCACCAACCTTACCCTCTCCAAACCAGCCAGTGTCGTCGCGGGTGATTTCATGCTCGCCAACGTTACTCTCAAAGGCGGCTCCGCAGAGAATGTTACGGCTCCAGCGGGGTGGACGCAGATCCGCCGGACGGACAATGGCACGAACGTAAGCATTGTGTCGTATTGGAAAGTCGCGGGCGACTCCGAACCCGCCGCCTACACATGGACCATCACTCCGCAGACTAGGGCCGTCGGAGGCATTACGCGATACACGGGTGTAGATGCCACAAATCCAATTGATACCTCTTCGGGCAACACTGGTCGCAGTAATGTCGCAACGGCCCCGTCTATCACCACGGCCTCGTCGAATGAAGAGCTCGTCACGCTTTTTGCTGCTGATGCCCGCGTTCAGTTCTCAGCGCCGACAGGCATGGTAGAAAAATATGACACAAGCAATGGGTCTAGTCCGTCGACCGCCGAGGACGACTCGCTTCAAGCCGCCGCCGGAGCTACGGGACCCAAAACTGCCACGATCAGTTCCAGTAGGCGAAACTGGGCCGCTCAGCTCGTTGCTCTACATCCCGCAAATATTTTTCCTCCATTTCCAGTCGCGTACTGGAAGTTCGATGAGTCTGGCGGAAATGCTCCCGACACGACCTCAAACAACAATATCCTCACCAATAATAATGGTGCAACGTATCAGGCAGGAAAGATGAATAACGGCGCCCTTTTAGTTCCGGCATCGAATCAGTATTTCTCCATTGATGATGCTCTGCAAAGAGGACTTGATCTCACCAGTGATTTCTCGGCATCCTTCTGGGTCAAGCTCAATTCATTGCCTGGGGCCAGTGCAGAATATCGAGTTTTCTCGAAGCAAGATGGTAGTAGTAGCAACAATTCGTACAATGTCATGATCGGAAGTGGTGCGATTGGGGACAATCAAATATACGTATTTTGGAGTGATGATGGATCGGTCGGTCAGACTGGCCAATCTCACCTCGGCGAGTACGATGGGCCTGCCGACTACTTTATAAGCGGGGATGTTGGAAACTGGGTCCACATCGCAATTGTTGCAGATGTGGCGAATCAGTCAGTGACTGTATATAAAAACAATATCCCCACTACTCTAACAAAAAGAGGAGGTAGCAATGCCTCGAGCATCTTCAATGGCACATCGCCACTGACAATCGGGAGCGTCAATATTGATTCAACCCCAGTACGAATTCTGGACGGAGAGATTGATGAGCTGGGTATATGGAATCGCAAGCTTACTTCGGGTGAAGTGAGTACCTTGTACAACGGCGGAAATGGCATATCTTTATAAACTTATCCTTCAGGCGAACGGAGTGTTTTTCTTGGTGCTTGAAGCAAGGGTTTTGAGCATCTCGACGTATTGAGAAGCAACCACATCCGCGTCGAAGAAATGTGCGCGGGCGAGCGCTTTTTTCGAGTATTCCGAACATGCGGCGGGATTGTTGTAGAAAAATAGAATGTGTTTTCGGAGTTCGTCCACATCGTCCTTTTTGAACGTTACGCCTGCTTCTCCCGCCGCCCACGCCGCGCCGGTATCTTCCGTCGCAACGATAGGCAACCCGGCCCGGAGCGCCTCTACGACCACAAGCCCGAACGGCTCGGGCCATCGACATGGATGTATGAAGAGGCTCGCGTGTCGAAAGAAAGCCAGCAGTTCCTCACGGGGTTTCCATCCATGGAGGTGGACCTGTGTTGCTAGTTTGTTTTCTTCGATGAGTTTTCGCAGCAAAGACTCCTCTCCTCCAGAGCCGATCACGTGCATATGGATGTCCTGCGGTAATCCTATGGCTGCTTTCACGAATAGGTCGGGGCCCTTATCCCTCACCAGTCGCGCTGCGAATAGCACATGGAACAATGCCGGGTCGTTAGGATAAGGCGAGGGTAGTGTGCTGGAAGAAGCAATGTCTGCCGGAGAAGAGAGAATGACGCTCCTTTTGAAGCGGTAGCCGAAGTGTTCGTACTCCTTTTGCACGACTGGAGATTCGAGTATCGCGAGGTCGATAGGGCGCGCGTACCGGACACCGAGCAATTTCTCCCACACATACCACTTATATCGATGTAGTAGGGAAGTATTCCTCTGTAATCCCATGCCGGGCGTGTAATTATTCAGATTCACGACGACAGGAACTGCGCCGTGCTTCCTGTACATTCCTCCGCCCCACATGAGCGTCGGTCCGGCGACCACGTGTACGTCGGCGTCTTGGTTCTCTCGCATCGTGGCCGCAACGCGACGTTGGAGTGCGATAAAGCCTCCATGAAAGCGTTCCTCGCGCATTTCGCACGGCTTTTCTTTGTAGCTGTTATCGTCCGAAAAAAACGTGGTGAGGACAGGCGTGTGGCCTGCCTTCGCAACGGCCCGTATGTAGGTTGCGAGCGCGTGATGCGAGCCGCCGCCGGAAGCGGGATTATAGCGGAGGGTATAAAGATAGATTTTCATCTTTCGAATAGCACGTTCGCATAATCGGTCTTTCCTTCGTACAACTGCAGGCCCGTGATGTCGGTAATGGGGGCGCTCTTCACTCCGCCGCGGAGTATACCGTAGGCCTCGAATCCTTTTTGCTTCAAAGATGCGATCACGGCAGCCGAGGACGTCCCAGCGCGGGCGAGCGCGTCTGGCTGCAGTTCCATGACGATGCGAAGCGGGCGCTCGCTCGAGAGTATGCGCTCCATACCGAGCAGCGCACGCGGCTCGCCACCCTCGATGTCCATCTTTATCACATCGACCTCTCCGCGCTCTTTCATGAAAGAATCTAACATTAACGCGTTCACGGAAAGTTTTCGTGCCGGGGCATTCGTCGGCACGGTGGTATGGCAGCCGGTTGAATCTTCTATCTCATAAAAATCAATCGTCCCTTCCGTGTCGGAGACCGCCGTATTGACGATGCGGGTGTTCGAGAATCCCTCGGTATTTTTTTTGAGCAACGAGAAATTATACGGATCCGGCTCAAAAGCGTACACGTGGCCGCTGGGGCCAACGAGCCGTGAGAATAGCCGCGTGAAATATCCGATGTGGCCTCCGACGTCGAGCACCGTCATGCCCGGCTTGATGATCTTCTTAAAAAGGTCGGTCGTATCCTTTTCGTAGCGGTCTCGCAGCATTTCCACTTTCCACTGCCACGGATATTTTGACGGGAATGAGAATTCCGCGAACTGCGCCCACGTGTTCACAACAAACACGACTGCTGCCTTGACTACCGCCTTAATGGAGTTCATGGCTTGATTATAGGGGAAAATGACCGTAGTATCACGTCGTACCTCTCTTAGGTAGCTTCTCCCATGACACTTCTTCCCGAGCGGCTTTTGAATGTAGCACGGCTCCTGCAAGCGGCATTCGGTGCGTATGCGCTTCATATCACACTCATTGCGGTCTTGGGTTTTTTCGCCTCACTTTTAGAGGCGCTCGGTATCAGTGCGGTCATTCCCATTTTCTCATTTGTTACAGGAGGAAGTGGAGCTGCGGCCGACACGATAACGCACATAATCTCTGGAGTTTTCGCGTATCTGCATATCCCATACACCTTTCGTTTCCTACTTCTTTTCGTGGGAACTCTTTTTGTTGTCCGTACACTCGCACTCTTCGCCATACAGAACGTCACCGCGCGCATTGTGTTTGGATATGAACGCGACATGCGCAAGAACATGTTCCGGGTCACATTAATGGCGGACTGGCCGTTCCTTTCTCTGCAGAAGGCAGGACATCTAGATCAGCTTCTTTTAACGAACACAACGAATACGGCGCTTTTTTTTGGGTTTTTCTCAACGATGGTACTTATTATCACAAAGACCATCGCATATTTGGTGATCGCTATAAACATCTCTCTTCCGGTGGCGCTCCTTTCGCTTCTGGCCGGCGTTCTTCTTTTTTTTGTTCTCAAGCCGCTTTTCCGCTGGAATAAAGTATTTTCGACGGAAGCCGAAGGCCTCAACCGCTCCGTTGCCCACTACGTTTCCCAGCACTTAAGTGGTGTGAAGACAGTGAAAGCTCTTGCTGTGGAAGGGCCCGTAGCTCGCACCGCGTCTCGTTATTTCGAAGGGATCCGAAACGTTCATGTACGCATCACGACCTTGCGCGGATTTCTTGAAATGGGCGTGCAGTTCGCAGGCCTGGCATTTGTAGCCGGTGTTTTTGCGTACATGTACCGCTCCGGGAGTTTTAACTTTGCGTCATTTGCTATCATCGTGTACGCCGTGAATCAGATATTTGCACAAGTACAGAGCGCTCAAGTGCAGCTGCATTCGCTGACCTCGATGATACCGTATCTTCAGAGCGCGATATCGCACATACGGAGCGCGCGGGAGAGCGGTGAGAGAGAGCATGGCAGCATACAATTCTCGTTCGAGCGTGATATAGAGTTTCGGGACGTTTCGTTCTCATATCCGAAACGCACGGGAACACTGGATAACATCTCGTTCCGTGTTCCGCATGGAAAGATCGTTGCCATAGTCGGCCCGTCCGGCGCGGGCAAGTCCACGATCGCAGACCTTCTTCTACATCTGATCGAACCGTCCAGCGGCAATATCCTGATTGACGGCAGGGACTTGAAAGAAGTTTCTCTGCATCACTGGCGCAAAGTCGTTGGTTATGTGCCGCAGGAGCCGTTTCTTCTCAACGACACTATCCGGAACAACATCGCATTTTACGACGTCATATCGGACGACGATATGCGTAAATTTGCGGAGCGTGCGAACATACACGATTTCATTGAGACACTGTCGGAAAAGTACGACACTCACATCGGGGACCGCGGCGTATTTCTCTCTGGTGGTCAGCGTCAGCGTATCGTACTGACGCGGCTTCTCGCGCGGAAGCCGAAACTCCTGGTTCTAGACGAGGCCACAAGCGCGCTCGATCCGGAGTCGCAAACCGCTATTCGCAAATCGATCGAAAAACTGCGCGGAGAGGTAACGGTCATAATTATTGCGCACAGTGGCGAAATGCGCGATGCCGCCGATATCACGATCACTCTCGAGGATGGAAAAGTGCAGAATATTGAGCACCGTTCGCCGAAAGGTGTGGTGATATGAAGGTCTTCCTCATTGGGATCGGGAGCTTGTTTACCGAGCATATACGCGCGGCAGAGCGGTTAGCGAAAGACCACCAGGTCCTCTATTGGGTACGCCTCGAGGATGTCGTTCCCATGGACACCGCAAAGTTCCCGGGCACGGTCTTTCACGATTATCGGAATGCGCTTAAAAACATTCCGCCCAAAGAGATGCGAGCGTCCGATTTCGCTCCATGGGGCGCAAAGGAGATCGCACAGTATTTCGAGACCGAGTCGGAGCTCATGAGCATGATGGACAAATGGTATCCGGATTGGCCGGTCTTGAAGCGAAAAGATTTTTTCTACGACCTCTTAAGTTACTGGGGAAGCGTGTTGGATACATATTCTCCGGACGCTATTATCTTTCACGCGCCACCGCACGAGATGTTTAGTTACGTGCTCTACGCAATAGCTCAGGCAAGAGGCATACGGACACCCATGTTCGACTGTATCCTCGGGCATGACCGCGTGATCTTATATGCCGACTATAAGAAGGGAAATAACACACTAGCACGAAAGGCTAAAGCAGAGTTTAAAGACGGATCGGGGTCTCTAAATGACCTTGCGCTTGACTTGCGAGAGTACTACCGGAAAGTCTCCGCATCTCCAGACCCAACTCCTCCATATGTCGAAGAGTGGAAACTTCAGGCACTCGGATGGGGGAAACTCCGCCGCCGCGCAAAAGCGCTTTTGCCGTTCATTAAAGATGGAACGATATTCGAGAGGGCAGCCATGCGATTTTTCAAGTTGCTGAAACCGGGTATTCTTGATGAACAAAAGAAATACGAAAAGTCCGCCGACCTATCGAAACCGTATGTCTACGCGCCGCTTCATTACCAGCCCGAATGCACGACGAGTCCGCAGGGAGGCATCTTCGTCGACCAGATCCTGATGATAAAGATGCTCGCGGCGGCCTTGCCGCAGGGCTGGGAGCTGTATGTCAAAGAACATCCGGCTCAACAGCAGGCTCACGGCAACGAATTCACTCCGTATCGGTATCGCGGCTTCTTCCGTAGCATTGCGGAGCTTCCGAACGTGCGTCTCGTGCCTTCTAGCACGAACACGTTCGAGCTCACCAGATCGTCCAGGGCCGTCGCGACCATCACCGGCACGGCCGCATGGGAAGCTATTTTGCGCGGCAAGCCGGCGCTCGTCTTCGGGTACCCATGGTTCATGCATGCGCCGGGAATTCTGCGCGTTTCAAGCGTGAAAGAATGCAAGGAAGCATTCAAGAATATAGAGGGCGGATTTGTGCCCGACGCGAAAATACTTATCAACTACCTTTCCGTCGTCGAGGAAGCGAGTTTTCGCGGATACACGAGCGGGTACGGCAAGAAGATCGCCGCACTCGATGAAGAGACGGCTATACATGAAATGCACCGCGCACTCGAGGCAGCGCTCGCACAGTGATCAAAGTTAGAAAAGGTTTCAACATGAACAGGATGCTAAAAATACTGAACGACCTTACACCCCTGAACAGGGTTTTTTGTTCAAGTGATTATGATAAGGCTATCGAATACCTTAAAGACATACTGCCATTTAAGGTCATTAGTTATAACGCGGCAGACGAACTTAATGGCTGGGTAATTCCACCAAAATGGGATATTAAGGAAGCAAAAATCTTAAAGAACGGCAAAGTGCTCTATGACGGTCTTGCACATCCACTTCGTGTAATTTCATTATCAAAGAGCTTTGAGGGCGAAGTCGATTCAGAAGAACTCAAACAACATCTTCACTACGATAGCAGAGATAGCAACTCGATTCCCTACCACTTTAGGCAACAATATAGGAGTTGGGATAGGGATTGGGGTTTTTGTGTCACGAAGAATTTCTTCGATACACTTGAACATGGAAAATATAAAGTGATCATAGAAACAGAAGAATCAGACGGAATCCTTAAAGTTTTAGATTACACCCATACAGGTTTATTGGAAGAAACGTTTGCATTTGTTGCCCACCTTGACCATCCCGGGATGGCAAATGATGATTTGGCAGGGTGCGCGGTCGGGGTGGAGCTTTTAAAAAGGCTTTCTAAAAAAAGAACCAAATATTCATATAAACTGCTGTTGGTACAGGAGATAATAGGTTCGGAACACTATTGGGGGAGGACAAATGCTGGAAATAAGGAAAAAATACTCGAATCCGTTTTCCTCGAAATGTTGGGAACAAAAACGCAATTAGCCTTGCAAGAATCTCTGGGCGCTACATCAAACGTAGAACAAGCAATATCAAAAGCAATGGATGTTTCCGGAATATCGTACCGTAGAGGCCCATTCAATAGCATTATTGGTAACGACGAATATATTTGGGAGGCATATGGGGTACCTATGGCGAGTTTGTCAAGATTCCCCTATCCAGAGTATCACTCAGATCGTGATAATTTTTCTATAATGTCCGAGACAGCTCTCAATGAAGCGGTGAATGTATTATTGAAAGCTATTGAATACCTCGAATCGTCCACGCTCATTTTTAAGAAATTTCAGGGAAACATATGTTTATCTAATCCCAAATATGATCTTTATATTGATACGGAACAACCTGCATTTGGGAATATGGCATCTGAGAACGTACAAAAAATGAGGTTACTAGCGGATTTGATCCCAACATTGCACCAGCCAACGACTGTCAAAGTTCTTTCTGGCAGAGTGGGGTTACCAGAGATCGATGTTATGACATATTTACAAAAGTGGGTTGAAAAAGGATTAATTGAACTTAAATAGAATAGGAAAATCATTTTCTCCAATGGGGGTAAAGCTTGCTGTCGCACTGGATGGCTGCGCGTCGCAGGCAGGCGTATTCTGATGAAATATTGTAGAATACGGCCATGGAAATAAAACCGTTCATTGAGGGGAACCTTATTGACCTTCGACCTCTTTCGGAGGAAGACGTGAACCAGAATTATGTTGACTGGCTGAATGACGCCGAGGTGTGCAGGTACAATTCGCATCACGTTTTCCCCTATACGTTAGAGCTTGCGAAGAGATATGTTGCCGAAATGCAGACAAGCAAATCGGATGTCGCTCTGGCGATAGTTGCCAAAGACAGCGGAAGGCACATCGGCAACATTGCTCTTGAGAATATTAATCCGATAAGCCGATGGGCGGAGATCGCAATTATCATTGGTGAGAAGAAGGCCTGGGGGAAAGGGTATGGAACCGAGGCAATGCGACTCATGCTGCGACACGGATTCATGGAGCTAAATTTACATCGCATTTGGATGGGAACCTTGTCGGATAACATCGGCATGCAGAAAATAGCAATTGCCCTTGGGTTCACCGAAGAGGGGCGCTCGCGCAAAGAAGAGTTCAAAGATGGTACATTCCATGACGTGATCCGTTATGGAATCTTGCGCGATGAATTTGTGTCTTAGAGGAGGTCACGTTTTTCTTTGAATAAGTCGAGCTTTTGTGCTATACCGAACGGCAATATGGCTCGTCGCTCGCCCAGTAAAAGCCTCACCGTGGGGACCTTTCTGAAAGGGAAAACGATCCTTATTACGGGTGGTACAGGTACCTTCGGGCATGCTCTCGTCGCTCGCTTGCTCATAGAGAAGGCAGTCAGGAAAATCATCATTCTAAGCAGGGATGAACTCAAACAAAGTCAGCTACAGCATCTGTATCCAAACGAGTCGCGTCTGCGATACTTCTTGGGAGATGTGCGCGATAAGGAGCGCCTGATGCGTGCGTTTCGAGGTGTTGATATAGTCGTTCACGCGGCGGCGCTCAAGCAAGTGCCTGCGACAGAGTACAATCCGTTTGAAGCCGTTAAGACGAATATAGTTGGAACGCAAAATGTCATAGATGCAGCCATTGACCAGAAAGTACTAAAGGTTCTATTAGTGTCTTCGGATAAAGCGGTGGAACCTATCAATCTCTATGGCGCGACAAAGATGTGCGCGGAAAAGCTCTGTGTGGCGGCGAATGTGTACGGAGCAGGGTCTACCGCGCTCAGCGTCATTCGCTATGGCAATGTGATAGGCAGTCGCGGCAGCCTCGTTGAACTTATTGAAAAGCAGCGCGCGGGCGGGGTTATTACTATCACTGATGGCCGAATGACGCGATTTTGGATAAATATTCATCAGGTTATGGACATTGTTCTCGAGTGCCTTGATGTCATGAAAGGAGGCGAGATTTTTGTTCCAAAGATGAAAAGTGCCCCGGTGCGGGACGTCATGGAGCTTATCGCTCCCGACTGCAAGATAAAAACAATCGGCATCAGGCCGGGAGAGAAGATACACGAAATGCTTATTACGCAATATGAGTGCGGGCGTACGCATGAGCTCGCGCATATGTATGTTATCCGTCCGGAATTCGGCGCGTATGACCCAGCATGGCTTGCACGAACGCCGGCCATTCCAAAGGATTTCTCGTATGGAAGCGGGAACAAAGATTTCAAGCTGACTGAGGCAGAAGCGAAGACACTTTTTAAGAGATAGGCTATGGCGCGGCGGTCTCTACCGGGGAAGAAATCGAAATATGGCGTTGCGATAGTCGGTTGCGGGAAGATAGGGGCTCTTTTTGAAACGGATGCCCGTCGGGAGAAGCCGGCCAGTCATGCCGGTGCCGTCGCCAAGAATCCTAAGACCGAACTCGCGGCGCTCGTGGACACAAACCCCAGGAATCTTGCAACCGCGGGAAAAATGTTCCCGCGCGCGGCGCGCTACGTGTCCCTTACTGCGTGCCTCGCGGGTGAGCGACCGGACATTGTCGTCATTGCCACGCCGCCTTTGGGGCGCGTCTCCATCGCGGCGGCGTGCGTGAAGGCCAAGGTGAACATGATCGTATGCGAAAAGCCGCTTGCGGCGAACGTGCGGGAAGGGCGCATGATCGCGCACCTGCTCGCAGGTTCGCACACGACGTTCGTACTCAACTACCAGCGGCGCTTCTCGCCCCTTTTCAAGCGTGTGCGGGCGGATATCAAGCGGGGCGCGATCGGCCATCTCGAGCAGGTAACCTGCTTCTACTCCAACGGGCTCTTCAACAACGGCGGACACATCGTTGATGCGCTCCGGTACCTGATCGCGGACAAGATCGTTGCCGTTCAGGCGCTCCGCAATGCAAAGAACACAACGCATCCCGTCGGCGACATGAACGTCGACGCGCTCCTCACGACGACAGGCGGTGTTACGATCGCACTTCAAAGCTTCGATCAACATGCGTATGCGATACATGACATCCATATCATGGGAAAGAAAGGCGCGATCACGCTCACGGATTTCGGCCAGCGCGGCATGTGGCGGTCCGTCGGCCACTCGAAATTCGCCGGTATACGCGCATTGTCTGTACGACGGGGGAGAGAGCGGAGGGTGCCTTTGAGCGCGACGCGTGATGCACTTCTGCACGTCATCCGGTGTTTCGAGCGCAACGTTCGGCCGGAGAGTGGGGTCGAAAGCGGCATCGCCGTCTTGCGCGTGCTCGAAGCCCTGAAGAAAAGCGCGAACGCGGGCGGAAAAAAAATCCGGGTACAATAACGGTATGAAGAGAAAAAAGGCGCACACCTCGGAGTCGAAGCTTGCGCTCCGCGGGGGTACGCCGGTCCTCAAGCAGCCGTATCCACCCGTCTACACGGTAGGGAAGCGGGAGATCGTAGAGGCCATTAAGGTTCTGAAGGAGGGGCCGCTCTCCGATTTCCTCGGTGTTGCAGGAGAATATTTTTTGGGGGGGAAACGCGTGCGTTCGCTGGAACATGCGTTCACGAAAAAATTCAAGGTGAAGCACGCAGTCTCATTCAACTCCGCGACGACGGCGCTCCACGGCGCGATAGTCACGCTCGGCATCGGGCCGGGGGACGAAGTCATTCTGCCTCCGTACACGATGTCGGCGTCGGCAATGGCGGTCCTCATGAACGGGGCCGTGCCTGTCTTTGCGGACATTGACGAGATGACCTTCTGCATCGATGTCGAGTCTGCTCGTACACGCATCACCAAACATACGAAAGCTATTATGGCGGTGAACTTGTTCGGCCAAGCGGCCGACTTTGAACCGCTCCTTGCGCTCGCGAGAGAGCACAACATCAAGATCATCGAGGACAACGCGCAGGCACCCGCCGCGAAATGGCGCGGAAGGTACACGGGAACCATCGGGGATATCGGCGTATTTAGTTTCAATTTTCACAAGACTATGCAATCGGGCGAGGGTGGAGTGCTTGTAACGAACAACGACGGCTACGCCCTTCGCGCACAACTGTGCCGCAATCATGGGGAGTCGGTCGTCGACGGCATGTCCGCGTACGACGGCGGGCCCGTTTTCGGAAGTAATTACCGGATGACGGAACTGACTGCCGCGATAGCGGAAGTACAGCTGTCCCGTCTTGATTTTCTCAATGCAAAGAATCAGGCGCTCGTGCGGTATCTATCAAAACAACTCTCCGCAATTCCGGGACTCACACTTCCGTATGTGGCATCCGGAAACAAGCACGTCTATTTTGCGTACGTCATAAAAGTGGATGAAAAGAAGCTGGGCATTTCGCGCGACCGTCTCGTAGAGGCGATGCGGGCGGAAGGATTTCCGATGTCGCGCGGCTATCAGAAGCCGCTCTATCTGTACAAGCTGTTTCAGGAGCAGCAGGCATTCAACAATACGCATTTTCCTTTCAAGAGCGAGGGGTACGACGGCGCTCCGGATTACTCAAAAGGCATCTGTCCCGTTGCCGAGCGACTGTATGAAAAAGAATTAACAATGACGCAGATCTGTCAACATCCGCGGACGAAGAAACACATCGATCTCTTTGTGCAGGCGCTTAAAAAAGTGCTCGCGCATAAAAACGAACTGCAATGAATCCCGCTCGTTCAGTCCGGTCGGTATGCATCGCTGCTATTACCAACGTAAAAAGGGCGGGATGAAAGTCCTTTTCAGTGCCAACGATGCGGGCGGCGCGAATGCAATTGCGCCCGTTATTGCCTCTCTCGCTGGAAAAGGCGCAGAGCTCCACGGAGCGCTGAGCGGTCCGGCGCAAGATATTTTTGCCGCATCCGGCATACCGTTTACCGCCGGATTCTCCGCTTCGCCAGAGATATTTGTCGCCGGAACGAGCGCGGGGGACACGCCCGATAAGCGCATCATGCGCGAGCTTACGGGGACGCCGAGCCTGTACGTGCTTGATTTCTGGCTTAATTACTGGCAGAGATTTTCAACAACAGGAAAAAAAGATTTTGCGTACCTTCCGACACGCATCTGTGTGATGGATGAGATTGCAAAAGGGGAAATGATTGCTGAAGGGTTCCCACCAGAGCGGCTCATTGTTACAGGCAATCCGCATTTCGATCACTTTGCCGATGCAATCGAGCGCGCAGACGAAGAGGCCGGGCGAATATTGTTCATTTCACAGCCGCTCCGCGATATCGCTCGCATGCAGGGGTATTCGGGCGCCGCGTACGATGAGTACGCGTCGCTCAGTGACGTCGTGCAAGCGCTCGAATCAGTGCCGGAACAATTCTACGTATCGATACGTTTGCATCCGAAAGAGTCGGACGAAAAGTACGCAGCATACATAGGGTCGCGCGTGCGCTGGGCTCCGGAATCCACCATTGAGGGGGCCATTTCGAGATCGGGACTCGTCGTCGGCATGTCGTCTCCGGTATTGATGCAGGCCGCGGCGGCCGGCAAACGCGTAGTAAGTTACGAGCCGGGGCTTGCGGGTGCCGACAGCTTGGTGAGCAACCGTTGCGGCGTGACGCGGCGATTGGACACTCCCGCCGGGCTTGCGGCGGAATTCAGCGACTATGCCGCCGGCAAGCCGTCGCCCACCACGGAAGACTTCAGGAAATTCTGGCCGCAGGGAGCTACGGAGCGCGTAGTTGCCGAAGTGTATGCACTTGCGGTGAAAAAGTGATACAAGTTACCCTATGAAGACGATTCCTTATTCAACACAAGACATCAATGAGGCCGACATCAGGGCGGTGACGCGCGTTCTGCGTTCGCGCTGGCTCACTCAGGGACCCGCAGTTGAACGCTTCGAGAATGCGGTCGCGAAGAAAGTCGGTGCGAAGTTTGCGGTCGCGTTTAATTCCGGAACCGCGGCGCTTCACGCAGCCTACTTTGCTGCAGGGGTAAAGCAGGGAAATGAGGTAATCGTACCCGCTCTCACGTTTGCGGCCACGGCAAATGCCGCGCTCTATCTTGGCGCCACTCCCGTCTTCGCGGACTCTGATATGCATACGGGGAATATGAGCGTCGCCGACGCGTGCAAAAAGATAACCAACAGAACAAAAGCGATTGTGCCGGTGGATTACGGCGGCAGGCCGGCAGATTTGCGCGAGTTCCGTGCGCTTGCAAAGAAGCACAAGCTGGTCCTTATTGAAGATGCCGCGCAGGCGCTCGGCGCCACGTACCGGGGAAAGCCAGTCGGTACGCAGGCCGACATGACCATGTTCAGTTTCCATCCGGTGAAATCAATTACTACCGGAGAGGGCGGTGCCATCGTGACCGATAACAAGAAGTACAAAGATCTACTGAAGCTGTTTCGCAGCCATGGAATCAGCAAGGATGCGGGCACGTTCATCGTAAAGAGGGGACGCGGTGCGTGGTATCAGGAGATGCAGGTGCTTGGATTCAATTACCGCATGCAGGAAATGTCCGCCGCTCTCGGGGAAAGTCAGTTGAAGCGCCTAGATTCTTTTATAGCCAAGCGTTGCATTGCGGCACAGCGCTACGGAAAATTACTCAAGGATATTCCCGGACTTGTCCTGCCTCCTGACGAGCGACCTCAAGAGCAGTCGGCGTGGCACCTGTATCCGTTACGGCTCATACCCGCCATGGTGCATCGCCGCGACGAAATTCTTGCCAAGCTCCGCACAGCGGGCATCGGCGCGCAGGTTCATCATGTGCCGGTCCACCTGCATCTGTTTTACGAAAACTTGGGTTATAAAAAGGGACTCTGCCCCGACGCGGAAGCTTTTGTGAATTCAGAAATATCAATCCCGCTGTTTCCCGCCATAACTGCAAAACAGCAGGTATATATAGCTGAAGCCTTGCGGAAAATAATCGGTTAAGAACAGTATGAAAGCCCCGGATGCAATCGTCGTACTCTCAGGCGGCATTAAGCAAATCGCTGGCCGCTGGGTGAGTACTGACTTTACCGACCATGATGATAGGCAGGGGGCTCCTGGCGCTTCACTGAGGGTTGCGGCTGCCACGATACTCAGCAAGCGATATCCTTCGGCTCGGATCATAGCGAGCGGAGGCGCGGGCTATGATGTACCGGAAGACGCTCCAAAAAATCGTCCGCTCTTGTGCGAAATATTGAAAGCGGAGCTTGTCGCTGCAGACGTCCCCGAGGAACGTATTGAGCTTGAGAACGCATCCAACACAACGTATCAACAGCTGCAACAGCTGGAGATTCTTATCCGACACAGATCATTTCGCAGCGTTGCCATTATTTCAAGCCGCTGGCACCTGCCGCGGATCGAGACCATGCTCAATGTAAAATTCTCGGCATTACGAGCGAGCGTCGGGCTTGTGTCCGCCGAGGAGATATTGATTGAGGCGGACCCGGCGCGTTGGGGGCCCATGATCGCGAAAGCATACGCCAGCGCATTTATGGCAGAAAGAATGGCCAACGAGAATCGGGGCATTTCGCAGATAAAAAATGGCACATATCAATTTCGATAAATCTCAATTACACTTGACTCCATGAGGAAACTGAAGATAAGCATTCTTAACGACAGCCCGCGCAGCTGGTTTGTACCTTACGGGCAGGAGCTCGTTCTGAAGCTGAGAGAGCGCGGTCACGAAGTGGCCAGGATAGAAAATACGCAGGAATTACCACGCGGCGACATCGCTTTTTTCCTCAGTTGCGAACAAATCATCGGCAAAGACGTGCGGGACCGTAACACGAACAATATCGTTATTCACGCGAGCGCCCTGCCGCAAGGAAAGGGATGGTCCCCGCTTGCCTGGCAGATCCTGGAGGGAAAAAATGAGATTACGCTTACGATGTTTGAAGCGGCAGACGACGTTGACGCAGGAGACGTATTCGCGACAGAAACGATTACATTTGATGGTCATGAACTGATTGACGAAATGCGGCAAAAGGAAGGAGAAGCAATCATCAGTCTCGCGCTCCGATTCGTTGACGCATATCCGAATGTCACCAGTCGTCCGCAGGAGGGGAAAGAGAGTATATACCCCAAACGCGCACCGAAAGACAGCGAGCTTGACCCAAAAAAGCCGCTTACCGAACTGTTCAACCAGTTGCGAGTCGCCGATAATGAACGGTATCCGGCGTTCTTTACCCATCGCGGGCACACCTATGTGCTGAAGATATTCAAGAAAGACAATGAAAAATAAAAGTATGAAAGTAAGCGGGCGCGCCGTAGGAGCGGGTCATCCGGCCCTCATCGTCGCCGAGCTCTCCGGCAACCACAACCATGATATAAAACGTGCCATAAAGATAATAGATGCCGCGGCCGAAGCGGGTGCCGATGCGATAAAACTTCAGACGTATACGCCGGATACACTCACTATTAAGTCCGCCACCAAGCCTTTTCGCGTAACGTGGAAAGGGAAGCGCCGCACCCTGTACGATTTATACGAGGAAGCCTACACACCGTGGGAGTGGCACAAGGAACTATTTGCGCACGCAAAAAAACGCGGCCTTATCTGTTTTTCCACCCCGTTTGATAATTCTGCCGTGGATTTTCTGGAGAAACTCGGACAACCGATATACAAAGTTGCCTCATTTGAGATCATCGATATCCCGCTCCTTGAGCGCATCGGCAAAACAAAAAAGCCGGTCATACTGTCGCGGGGCATGGCATCAGTAGAAGAAATTCGTTTAGCTCTGAAGACGTTGCGAAAGTTCGGAACCAAAGATATTGTCCTTCTGCACTGCATAAGTGCGTATCCTGCGCGCCCGAAAGACATGCACCTTTCCACCATTCCCGACATGCGCACGCGCTTCGGCGTTAGTGTCGGGCTTTCCGACCACACGCTCGGAATAGATGTCGCTATTGCCGCCGTTGCTCTCGGCGCCGTCATTATTGAAAAGCATCTCACGCTCCGACGCAAAGATGGCGGGCCTGATTCGAGTTTCTCCCTGGAACCGAACGAATTTGCAGAAATGGTGCGCGGGGTGCGAACGGTTGAGGATGCGCTCGGGCGACCCTCATATTCCGAGAGCACGTACGAAAAAAAGAATATTGTTTTTCGCAAATCTCTTTTCGTCGTGCGTGACATGAAGAAAGGGGAAACGTTCACGCCGGATAACGTACGCTCCATTAGGCCCGGGAACGGACTCGCGCCCAAGTTCTACCGTTCAGTCGTAGGGAAACGTGCCGCTCGCGATATCTCCCGCGCGACCCCTTTGCACAATGGTTTGATAGCGTAGTATTGAAAATATCATGAGCGATCATTCTGTACTCGTAGTTATTCCGGCCAAGGCGCGCTCTACGCGCATTCCGGGAAAGAATCTGAAAGACTTGTGCGGCAAGCCGATGATGGCCTACATCATAGAAACGGCCAAAGGAGCGAAAGGTGTGGACCGCGTTGTTGTGACGACAGAATCCGAGGAGATTAAGAAGGTTGCCGAACGGTACGGTGCGGAAGTTCCGTTTCTCCGTCCGCCGGAACTCACCTCGGACACGGCGACTTCCCAAGAAGTGGTCTCGCACGCGCTTTCCGCACTCAAAGCGCACGATGGGTACGACCCAGAGTACGTACTCTTGCTCTACCCAACATCGCCCCTACTCTCGCGCGAGCGGGTTGAGCAGGCCATCGCTCTCGCGATCGAGAAAGATGCTGATTCGGTGGTGAGCGGCTACTACGATAAGGGGCATTATTGGATAGAAGATAAAGGTGCGTGGAAAAGACTGTACCCGGTGCACCCGGTCAATAGCCAGTACCAGGACCCGCTCTTCAAAGAGAACGGCGCGATATACATGACGCGCGCTTTGGCACTGCAGAAGCAAAAGCAATTGCTCGCCGATCGTGTAGAGGTGCTTCTGATGAATCCTGACGAGAATATTGACGTTGATTATCCGGAGGATTTCGCACGCGTTGAAGCTACCCTTCGCGATAGGCGCGGAACATAACGGCAGGAAAGGCTGTATCGGTAAAAAATGGACTTTTCTGCGGCAGATGTCGTCGCATTTCTAAAAAGACGCCCCGATCTTGTTGCGATCAATCCAGGAGCGCGACAGAACATCCCGCCGGGTTGATCTAGAAGCGCGGATCTATCGTTTTAAGCGCTTTCATTCCAGCTGCGAAGCCCTCACCGCCGAATTTATGTCCCTGCCAGATCTCCGGGAGTATCCAGTGTTTTGTACGAACGAGATACGCAAGAAGCATTTTAAAATCGATCGCACCATCGCCGATACGCAGCCCCTCGCCTCCCCAATTAGCGGCATCAGAAACGTGAATATACTTTGTAACGGGCAAGATCGTTTTGACGAAATCCTCGAACTTTTTGCCATACCGATTGCAGTAAAGCGCGGCATGCGATGTGTCGAACACGATCCCGTACCCTGTCTTTTTTGAGAACTCAGCTATTTCTTCGGCGTCCATGAAATTGGCGTGATGCCACGTTCCGCCGAAATACCACGGACTTCCGGGCATATTCTCGACGAGAAGTTGAAGTCCCTCGTCATGGAGCTTCGACAGGGAATCAAGCAGGTTCGCATTTAGCTCCTTTTTGTGTTCTAGAAGCGGTCGTTCCATGTCCATTCCGCCAGGATGGATCACCACCTTGACTAAACCATCGCGATTCCGGAAATTTTTCTTGAGGCGTCGTGCATGGTCGAGCGCCTTGTTAAAGAAAGCAACAGACCGCCTTCTTGTTTCCTTGTTCCTACTCGACAAGTCAAGCAGAAGGTCGCCGTCATACTCAGGCCCATGCACGACCAAGTCTCGATCATACGTGGTAGTACCGACACGATCGTGATGGATATCGCTATCACTGAGGTGGATCTCGACAAAATCCGAATTTAGATGCAGGAGCGTGTCAATATCCGTCATCCGCCCCACGACGCCCCACTTGCGATTGAACGTGAGTTTCTCGATGTCTGACGGCGGCCTGGGGAGTCCTACGTCGGACTCGAGAATATAATCATCTTTCTTTATGTCGCGCGTGGTCACGGCGCTTCCAATGAAATAATCATACTTGATCGGTGTCGTGCCCTTACCGGGGCTTTTCACAGTGATATCTTTCGCACTCAAGATGCTGCCTTTTTTAATGGCCCGCGCAGCAACAAGAGATTTCGACAAATTTTCCCGGTTCAAAAACTCTCCACGAGAGGGATACCGTACAGGCTCTCCGATCCCTATCTCCGTAGCGCGTATTCCTCTGACAAGTTCTTTAAACTCATCAGGTTCTAGGCTGGCTTTGTGGTCAGGCCCCGGCAGTGTTCTATCGAGCGTTATGTGCTTTTCGATCACCCGGGCACCAAACGCAACCGCCGCGATAGAAATTGCGATCCCGCTCTCGTGACCGGAGTATCCAACCGGACGTCCTCCGGATATCTCCTTGAGCCGCGGTAGGAATGCAAGATTAATGTCATAGTAGGGTGCCGGGTACGTACTATTGCAGTGAAGGAACATGTAATTGGCTTTCTCTTTCTCAAGGAATTTAGCAACGTGCTCGATCTCCGAAACAAAAGACATGCCTGTCGATATGAGCATTGGTTTTCTCATCCGGGCGACCTTTCTCAGAAGTGGAAGGTTGAACATGTCCGGAGAGCCGATCTTGAAGAACTGGACCCCAAGCTTGTTGAGAAAGCGCATACTCTTCTCATCCCAAGGCGTACATGCAAAACGTATGCCTTTCTTTTTTGCATACATCGCAAGCGACTTCATTTCGTTTTCGCTCAACTCGTTCTTTATGATGTGTTCAAGCAGATACTGCTGTGCATGTTCTTCACCCTGCGGGTTTCGGAGAACGTCACTTTTGTATACATCCTGCATTGAACGTTTCTGGAATTTTACGCAATCAGCGCCGGCATTCTTGGCCGCGTCGATAAGAGCACGCGCCATTTTTACATCACCTTGGTGAGCGAGACCCACCTCGGCAATAATGTAGGTCGGGTGCTTGTCGCCTATAAGGCGGCTACCAATACGAAATTCACGCACTTCACTCATGCGCTTTTTTACCACGCCGTGAAGCCACCGTCAACGGTAACGATCGAACCAGTTGCGTAGGATGAGGCATCTGAAGCAAGAAAGATAACGATACCGGACGCCTCTTCAGGCTTTGCCATTCGTCCCAGGGGCGTCTTTTCGCTGTATCGTTTTACGAATTCGGGACTTTGGTCATTCTCAAAACCACCGAACACGATTGCGTTGACGCGGACCCCGTTCTTTCCCCAGAGCGTCGCCAGATATTTCGTGATGTTCAAGACGGCAGCCTTGCTCGCGCCGTACACGGCAGGCTTCTCGAAACCGGCGGGATATATGCGTTGGTCCGGCGCGACGACCCCGTAAATAGATGCAATATTGATGATAGATGCACCAGACCCCATAAGCGGATACAGAGTGCGACACACGAGCATGATGCCGGTTAGATTCACGCGGAGTTCCTTTTCCCACTTTTCAATCGGGTAGTTCTCGAACGTTATTCCATTGTTACCACCATCCTCCACCCGCGGGTTAAATGCCGCATTGTTGATAAGAACATCGATCCCGGTGAACTTCTCCTTGATCTGATCCGCGGCCTCGTGTAATGCACTCTCGTCGGTAATGTCGCATTGAAAGTAAGTGGCATCGGCATTCGCTGCTGCGAGTCGGGCTTTCCCCTCTGTCGGCGAAAGGATGTCGAGTGCGATCACACTTGCTCCCTCGTTCACGAGTGCACGCGCGAGAGACAGCCCTAAAAAACCGCATGCTCCGGTGAGCGCAACCCTTTTTCCGCGTATGGAGATGGTCTGGTTCATGCAGGTTTCTTTTTAGCGATACCGGTCGATCGGTCGCCCACGTTCTTGAATATCTGCTCGAGAACACTGCCTCGAAGACGTTTCTTTAGATCGCCCGTGTTGAGCGCATCTGCAACGAGAGCGAACACCTCATCGTACACCTCAAGCGTATAGGTAGCGTGTTCTTCCGTGTGTGCGAAAGAGGGTAGGTGATACCCGATGAAGAGGATGCCGCGTGCGGCGCATTCCTGTTGCACGAATGTTTTTATTTCTAGTGGTTTAATGCCGTTCGTCTCGGAAAAGCTTATTGCTGTTTTTTGAGGATACCCGAGTATCGACATGCTCTCCTCTAGCTTGTGCTTTGCAATAAGCTCGTGTACGCCGTTTTTGAGCATTGTTCCTATTTTCCAAATGTGTTCGTACACAGGTTCCCGCCTCAACTTACCGATCGACGCTACTGTTGCGGCAAGAGAGAGCGCCTCTCCTGCATATGTGAACGAGAAGAAAACCTCCTCGAATTCTTCCATGATATCCCGCCTTCCAGTCACTGCAGCGATCGGCATGCCGTTTGCCATTGCTTTTCCGAAAGTCGCAAGGTCTGGCGTAACCTTGAAAAATTCCGATGCGCCTCCGAGTGCCCACCGAAAACCACAGAAGAGCTCATCGTAAATAAGAACGATTTTTTCTTTAGTAGCAAGTGCGCGCACGGCCTCAAGAAAACCCGGTTTTGGCTCAATTACATATACCGGTTCCATGATGATCGCCGCTATATCACCCTTATTATCAGCGATGATCTTTTCGAATGAAGCAATGTCATTATATTGGGCCGGGAAGGAGAGTTTTTTATTGAATGCAGCGACGCCCTTATCACGCTCGGTCGTCGCTATAAACCAGTCGTGCCAGCCGTGATAACCGCACGTGATGATCTTCTCTTTGCCGGTGTATGCGCGCGCAAGCTTCACCGCGCCAGTGGTCGCATCGCTGCCGTTCTTGCCGAACCGCACCATTTCTGCGCAGGGGATGACTTCCGTAATTAATTTTGCAACCTCTATCTCAAGGGGGTGTGGAAGCGTGAACATGGTCCCGTCCTTCAGCTGTGCTTGTATCGCAGTGTCGACGTCGGGGTCGCCGTATCCAAGGATAAATGGCCCGAGCCCCATGCCGTAGTCTATATATGTATTTCCATCGACGTCCGTTACCTCACACCCCTTGGCAGATCTCAGGAACAGCGGGGAGGCTCCAACGCTCCATTGCGTGTACCCTTTTGAAAGTGTCTGCGTAGCGCAAGGAATGAGTCTCTTAGCTTCTTCGAGAAGACGCAGCGATTCTTCAAGCCTCGGCGGTCCTCTCCTTTTGTAAGACGAATCCATAATATGGCCATTCTAGCAACTACGCAGGCCCGGTGCGACCTATTTTGGCTCTTCTCTATACTGTGTATGGTCGACCGTTTTTAGTTCGGCGGCGCTTGATCGATACCAATTAACCCCATTGTACCTCTCGTTGATCTTGGCGATCTCCGGTTTGTCCTTAAGCAATCGCAGGATATCATCTGTACCGAAATGTGGCTTACCCTGAAGCTCTTCGTAAACACGCGAGATGAATTCCCAGTCTTCCGGATAATCGAGGGTCCACCGATGTGTCATGAACATATTGCCGCGTGGATTCTCGACGTTGCCTATCCGAAACCGATTCGGTTGATCCCAGATGAAAGGGAACGTATGTTCACGTTCGTGCGGTTTTTTCGCTTCGCGCCACGCGACCTCCATAACCCCGAATGTGCATCCTTCGACATCCAGTCCGTCTGGGAACGTCGGTGGATGGTAGTTGCTTACGTAATCGTATGTGTGCGGATCGTCGGTCCACAGGCCCAACACTTCATCGATGACCGCCGGGTCGGTCAGAGGACAGTCCGAGCCGATCTTAACGACAAAATCGGCCCCGAATATTTTCGCCGCCTGGTAGTGCCTGTCGAGAAGATCCAATTCGCTTCCTCGAAAGCATGGAACCGAATATTTCTTGCACAGCGTGTCGATCGCGTCATCTGTGGAACGTGTTGTCGTGATGACGACGACGTTGTCGGGTAGCTTCGCCCGTTTGATGCGACCTATTTGGTGTACCAGGATCGGTTTATCCAGCACTTCTTTGAGTACTTTGCCTGGCAAGCGCGATGAGCCTGTTCGCGCTTGAACGCATACCACGATAGCAGGCCTGTTCATGATCTCTTTTTTCCCACGAACACGAGGCTCTCACCGAGCCCGAGTTTTCCTACCAGATCGCGATATTCGCGGTCAGTGCGTTCGATGAACGCATTCAATGCTTTTTCGGCCGATGTTTTCGCGTGGGGAACGAGCTGAGCGGTCATGCCTAGGTCAAAATTGCTCTGCGGCTTTTGCGCGGTTATCCAATGGATGTGGTTCATGAGCGTATAGCGCTGAACGGTTCGTATCTCACCTGCGAATCCGGCCTTAGACAATGCGCGTCGTAGCGTCGCTTTTGAGAAATATGAAAGATGAGGCTCACGGTAGTAGAAAGTTTCGTACCCTTTTGCGCCATACGCCACCAAAAGCACGTCATCGATGTTCGGAAGCTCAAGATAAAGATGCCCGTTCGGTTTCAAGTGCTTTCCAAGATTTCGAAGAAACGTTATTGGGTCCTCAACATGTTCCAGGACTTGAAGTGCCGTAATGACGTCGAACGGTCCTTCCGGGATATGTAGAGTTTCAACGGGCTTGTCGTACACCGGAAAATCCAAGTTTTTTCGTACAAACGCGACCTCCTCACTCGAAAGCTCAACTCCGACTCTTGTATTCACCCTGCCCTTGAGTGAGTGTAGGAAATGTCCGGTTGAACATCCGACATCTAGGATTTTTGTCCCGGACTTGAGCAGCGTGCCCATTGATTCGTGAATGAGGTGTTGATAGGGAAGATACATCTCGAATATCTCCTTTGGGGAACTTTTCTTAGCGAGGTTCGGCCCATGATGCTTCCTGTATTCTTTTCCCGCATAGAACTTCTTGCTGATGTGTGGTCGCTCGAGGTATACAAATCCGCAGTTGACGCACCTCAAAACATTGCGTTTAATGTTGAAGCGGAGCCTGTCACGAACCAATATGGCGCGATTTCCGTGGCACACATAACACGTTGCTGCCAGCATCTTCTTTCTCATGAGACACATACTGTCATTATGCGGTCAATTCTTCAAGGCATGAAAGGCTGTTTTATTTTGCAGCGCCGTTTCGCGTATGTTGGGCACGAAATCGTGCGGATACTGAAAACCGAGCATGGTGTCAAAGAATTTTGCGCTTTCGTCACGACGAGGGTTAGTCTCAAGTATTTGTTGCAACAAAAAGATATTTCGTATTCCGCGCTTCTTCTCGACGAAGATGTACAGCGCAGATATCGGAACGAGGTTATCGATAGGGACTATCTCGCATGGCTGGAGAGCGAGTATGGGATCCCAAATCTCTGGCCATATATAAATGTCGATCGCGTGATCCGCTTCGGGCAACTCGTGCGCGAATACCCGCATGATGCCCCCAGCTACGATCATGAAGATATGTTAAAGATGCTTCAGTGCTACGCAAAAGCCATCATTGCTTTCTTAGACAGGGAAAAACCTGCGTTCCTTTTTTCGACCCCTCCCGGCGCAATGTGTACGGTCCTGCTTCACCATATTGCAAAAAAGAGGGGAGTACAGACTCTGGTCATGGGTTTCCCCGGTATTCGCAATCGTGCCCTCGTTTCAGAGCGGTATGATCGATTCACGTTCGTTGAGTCATTAGTGAATAAACATCGTGAGCGGGCGATCAAAGACATCCCGCATTTTGAAGATGCAAGAAATTTTATCCGCGAGTTTCGAGAAAGGCCGCGTGTTTACTCAGAGATCCATGAGCCGGTACGCAGAAAATTCACGCGGCGTCAGTATTTCAATTTTCTATCCCCGATGAGGTTGGCTCGTATGTCTGGATGGATCCTCGTGATGATCCATGAGTGGTGGGGAGATCCCGATGCTCGCGGAGATTATTCCACAATCCCTC
The DNA here is from genome assembly GCA_001783355.1 of Candidatus Kaiserbacteria bacterium RIFCSPLOWO2_01_FULL_54_20. GTDB lineage: Bacteria > Patescibacteriota > Minisyncoccia > Phycocordibacterales > UBA2100 > UBA10103. The sequence goes on from MFMA01000027.1 coordinate 40,869, forward strand.
CATGGAATTTTATTTTTGATGCGGTGAAACGAAAGATACGCAACCTGATCGGGTTCGACGATCTGTATGATGAATGGGATCCCTCTCTCCCATTCGTCTTCTATCCGCTACATTTGGAACCCGAATTAAATCTTCTTCTTCTGGCTCGGTTCGATATCGAACAGCTCGGCGTTATCCGCCGCGTTGCGCAGTCCCTACCAGTCGGAATGAAGTTGGTCGTCAAGGAACATCCGCAGATGGTGTCACTTCGAACTCGTCGCTTTTATAAAGAGATAAAAAAAATTCCCAACACGGTTCTCATTCGTCCGGAGATATCAGGATTTGACGTGATCGCGCGCGCCGCCCTTGTTGCGGTGATCTCGGGGACCGCAGGCTGGGAGGCGACGCTTTTTGGAAAGCCAGTCATAACGTTCGGCGAGATCTTCTATAACGCATTGCCTTCGGTGACTCGTTCACGGATCCCGGAAGAGTTGCCGGCGCTCGTGAAGGACAGGCTAACACACGCTTCTTTTAATGAAGACGCACTTACCCGGTTCGTTGCCGCTATCTTTGAAGATTCTGTAGAAGCCGACATGCTCAATATCTGGGAACTGGGAGGAGGTCCAGACCGGAAAACACAAATATCCGCGTTCGCCTCACTTATTGCATCCAAAGTTTACGGCTGATCAAGAACGACGCCTGGTCGCTATCATTTCCAGATCTGCCCTTGTCATCATACGCACAAGTTCAGTGAAGGATAGTTCCGGTTTCCAGTTAAGCTCCTTTCGGGCCTTTGAGCTGTCTCCGCGAAGATCGTGGACCTCACGAGGCCGGTAGAATTTTTTGTCTATCTTTACAATGACATTCCCCGATCTATCCTTCCCAACCTCCTTCGTGCCCTTGCCACTCCACGACATCGTCATATCAAGTTCTGCCGCGGCAGCCTCAACAAAGTCTCGTACGGAGTGGGAAACCCCTGTCGCAATCACATAATCCCCCGGCTTTTTTTGCTGAAGCATCATGTGCATCGCTCGTACATAGTCACCCGCAAATCCCCAATCTCGCCTCGCGTTGAGGTTTCCGAGTATGAGGCATTGCTGGAGACCCAATTTAATTTTGGCAAGTGAAATCGTTATTTTTCTCGTAACAAAATGCTCGCCGCGCCTGGGGCTCTCATGATTGAAAAGGATTCCTGAGCAAATGAACATTCCGTACTTTTTTCTATAGCCCCTGACGTAATCTTCGTATGCCATTAATTTTGCGACTCCATACGGCGATACAGGCGAGAATTTTGAGGTCTCATTTTGCGGTGGCCGCGTGTCCCCGAACATTTCCGACGTCGAAGCGTGGTATATCTTTGCCTTGGGAACGATCGTCATCGCCTCGATCAGCAAGCGTCCGAGCCCGAAGTAGTTTACCTCCATGGTTTCCTCAGGGCATTTAAATGATATACCAACGTCGGATTGCGCGGCGAGGTTATATATCTCATCTGGCTTAGACTCATTGAGCGCTCGCGCTATGGATGCGCTGTCGCGAAGATTCCCGTAGATCAACCGGACATTGGGATGATGCGCTACGGTTTCGATACGCATCATGGGGTCAAGAGACGTCCGCCGGACAAGCCCGTATACTTCATAATTCTTCTTGAGCAGATACTCTGCCAGGTAAGAACCGTCTTGGCCGGTTATGCCGGTGATCAGTGCGCGTTTCCTTTTTTTCATTCAGCCATCCTACAGCCTTAGCGGCGTTTTGCAATTTGCGCTCCTGTCGTTTTCCTGCATTATGGCCATATGACTCGCAAGAAAGCAGTATCAGTCGCAGTGTCGGGAGGGTTTGACCCGCTTCATATCGGGCATGTACGGATGTTCAGGGCCGCGCGAAAACTGGGCGATGCGCTTGTTGTCATCATGAACAACGACCACTGGCTCCGCGCGAAGAAAGGATTTATCTTCATGCCGCAGAAGGAGCGCGCCGAGATAATCCGGCACCTGCCATTCGTTGATAAGGTCGTCTTCACCGACCACAAAAAAGGCGATACCGACAAAAGCGTCTCCCGCACGCTCGCGAAGGTACGACCTGATATTTTTGCGAATGGCGGTGACCGGTTCTCGAAGAATGTTCCTGAAGTCGCTGTGTGCAAAAAGCTCGGAATAAAAATGGTCTTCAATGTGGGAAAGGGCGGCAAAGTGCAATCTTCTTCGTGGATGATCAATGCCTCGCGGAAGCCCGCATCGGAGACCGTGCGACCATGGGGTTCATACTTTGGATGGGACAGCGGGAAGGGATGGAATCTGAAAACGGTCTACGTAAAGCCTAGGAAACGATTAAGCCTCCAATATCATAAGGGGCGCAGCGAGCACTGGATATTGGTAGGGGGCGATGCGCTCGCAACGATCAAAAATCCTTCGGGTTTCATGGAAACGTACCCTCTGCGACTTGGCGAATCGTTCCACATAGGGAAGGGAATGGTGCATCGCTTGGAGTCAAAAAAAGGTGGGGTCATTGTTGAGGTTGCACTAGGGCACTTTGACGAAAACGACATAGTCCGTTTGCAGGATGACTTTGGGCGCTCCGGAAAAAGGTCGTGATATGATATTCGGAATATGGCTATAGAAAAAACCCTGCGTTTTATTGTCCTGGGCGGTATTTTCGCACTTCCGTTTATCGTCTTTCTCGTCGCGCAATCGCTCTTCTTCCCGTTCATCACCGGAAAGAACTTCACGTTTCGCATCGTCGTCGAGATCATCACCGGCGCGTATCTTGCGCTCGCGCTCGTGAACCCAAGCTTTAGGCCAAAGCGCTCGTGGCTCCTCGGCCTCTTCGCGCTCTTCGTGCTTGTGGTGGCGATGGCCGATGCTCTCGGAGTAGCGCCGTTCAAGAGCTTCTGGTCGAACTACGAGCGTATGGACGGGTGGGTGACGCTGGTGCACCTATTCTTCTACTTCCTCGTTGCCTCAAGCGTCTTGAACACGGAGAGGCTATGGCGCGCCTTTTGGCACATTTCTCTATCCGTATCCGCGGTAGTGGGCGTGTACGGGTTTCTGCAACTTGCCGGCATCGCGAGCCTCAACCCGGGATTTTCCTCGCTGTCCCGCATCGACGCCACGTTCGGAAATCCGATATACCTCGCCGCGTACATGCTTTTCAATATCGGCATCGCGGCGATGCTTTGGGCGCGCGCGTGGCAGGAGACCACACGGGGCGAGCGTTTCTGGTTGTCGACATTCTATGGGGGCGTGATCGCGCTCGACGCGCTTATTTTGTTCATGACAGGAACAAGGGGCGCGATGCTGGGGCTCATCGGCGGAGCGCTGCTCGCGGCCCTTCTCATGGCGTTCTCTTCCCGAACGATGCGCCGAACCGCGCTCGCCGGCGTCGTAGCCGTTCTAGTTCTTGCCGGCGGTTTCTGGTTGGTGCGCGGGGAGGCGTGGGTCCAAAAAGTCCCGTTCCTGCAGCGTCTCGCGACGATATCGCTTGAGGACAACACGACCAAGGCGCGCTTCATGAACTGGGGCATGGCGTGGCAAGGAGTAAAGGAGCGGCCCATTCTTGGGTGGGGACAGGAGAATTATGCGATCGTCTTCGACAAGTACTACGACCCGCGCATGTATGCGCAGGAGCAGTGGTTCGATCGCGTGCACAATATCGTCTTCGACTGGCTCGTTGCGGCAGGTTTCGTCGGTCTCTTCTCATACCTTTCGATCATAGGTGCGGCTCTCCTATTGCTGTGGCGCAAGAGAGAGGCGAATGCCTTCTCCGTGGCCGAGAGCAGTATCCTTACCGGTCTCCTTGCCGCGTATTTCTTCCATAATCTTTTTGTGTTCGACAACATAACAAGTTACGTGCTTTTTGTGTCGGTCCTTGCATACATCGCGTGGCGCGGGAGCACCGGTGCGGCAACTCTCCCGATGCCGAGCGTCTCGCAAAAGGCCGTCGTGGCCGTCGCGATAGCGGCCGCCGTCCTCGTTTGGGGAGTCGCATGGTTCGTGAATGCAAAAGCGCTTAGCGCGAATCGTGCCCTGCTTAACGGACTTGCGCAGCAAGAGGGCGGTTTGCAGAAGAATCTGGAGTACTTCAAAGAATCTATTTCGTACGGGAGCCTCGGCACACAGGAAGCCCGCGAGCAGCTTGCACAAGCGGCCGCGCAGATAGTCCGGAGCGGAAATGTTCCCGCCGAAGTGAAGCAAAGTTTTCTTATCACAGCCGCTGAAGAAATGGCCAAGATGTCGGCGGAATCGCCGCTCGACGCTCGTTTCCCGCTGTTCCTCGGGGCTCTCCTCGGAGCCTCCGGAAACTTCGACCAAGCGATACCGGTACTGAAAAGAGCGCACGAGCTTAGTCCGGGAAAACAAACCATCCTTTTTGAGCTCGCTTCAAATATGTTCGCGAGCGGTGATGTTCGCGGAGCTCTGGCCGCATATAAGCAGGCCTACGAACTCGAGCCCGGTTTCAACGATGCGCGCATCGGGTATGCGTCTGCCGCAATACGGGCAAAAGAAGACGCGCTGGCCGACGAACTTCTCGCGCCGCTCCTTGAAAAAGGAGGAGCGGCAGATCCGAGGATCGCCGCCGCCTACGTTTCTCGCAACCGATATGACAAGGTAGCCAAGATCTGGGAAGCGCATATCAAGCTGAACCCGAATGATGCTCAAGCATACTTCACGCTTGCGGCCGCGTACTATGGAATGGGCAGTTCGGCACAAGCCATCTCTACGTTGGAAAAGATCGCCACTATCGCGCCGGGGGCAAAAGAGCAAGCGGACGCGCTCATACAGCAGATACGGAGCGGGACGGCGAAGTTGCAGTAGGGAGGGGCGCTTAACGCTGTGTACACTTCTCGGGCACGAGTCCCGGCCTGCTGGCCGGGCTCTCCCGCTCGCGCCGACGCGCTCCGCAAGTCCCTCGAAGCGCACACAGCGTTTCGCTTGAGAAGTTGAGAAAAAGCGGAGACTCCAAAGCACTCACACCTGCTCGCTTGAGTATGAGAGAGGGTATATAATGCCCGCGTGAGTGCCATAATGTGTGGCCTTTCAAGAAAGTCGCGTAGATCCCGCCTTCGGCGGGATTTGCGTTTGTATACCTGTCCCGAGCGTAGCTCGCACCCGCCCTCCGTAAAATAAAAAAGGCACACTGCGGAGGACGGGTGCGAGCTCCAAAGTAGAAAGTCTAATGTGAGTGCCGCCGCCCTCCGCAGTGAGTCCTTCTATTTGGAATACTAACACAAGAATATCTGCTCGCTAATAATATTTTATTTCTTGGTTTTACTTTCTCTAAAGTTATCCACACGTACAGTGCAAAAAACGTTTGTACTCACGCATGAGTGCAATAATGAAAAAGTAAACGCATCTTCGCGTGCATACGGCAGAAGTGCGGGTCGAAATTAGAACTCACTATTTATATAAACATATGGCAAAGAAAAAGAAGGCAAAAAAGAAGAAGCGCCTCTAGCGACCAATTTTTCTTCACCGTACTCGGTGTTAGAAAAATGGGAGTGCCCGTGTGGTATCGCGCTTCTCTACTAGTAGAGAAAAACCATCCCTCCTCTTTGGAGGGATGGTTTTTGGTATATAGATGCTCGGCGGCGGCAATAGTGATAGGATGGCTGCTACATGTCATTCCTAGGGCGATTTTTCGGCGATGAGAACGCATCGGCGCTCCGACGCGCCGAGCCTATCGTTGCAAGCGTCAACGCGCTCGAAGAGGCGATGCGCAAGCTTTCTGATGAGGCGTTACGCGCGAAAACATCCGAGTTCAAGGAGAGATTAGAAAAAGGCGAGGCGCTGGACGACCTCGCGCCCGAAGCGTTTGCCGCAGTGAGAGAGGCATCGCGAAGGACGCTGAAACAGCGGCATTTCGACGTACAGCTGATAGGAGGCATGATCCTGAACAACGGCGATATTGCGGAGATGCGCACCGGAGAAGGGAAGACGCTGGTCGCCACACTGCCTGCCTATCTGAACGCGCTCTCCGGGAAGGGTGTGCACGTTGTGACGGTCAACGACTATCTATCCCGCCGCGATGCCGTTTGGATGGGGCAGATCTATCATTTCCTCGGACTTTCGGTCGGTGTTCTCAACCACGAAGCATCCTACCTCTACGACCCCTCGCACATGTCTTCCGAAGTTGCGGCGCAAGAGGACGCGATACGTGACGACCTCGGCAGCTTCAAGGTCATGCACGATTTCCTGCGCCCGTGCACGCGACACGAAAGCTATGCGGCCGACATCACGTATGGCACGAACAACGAGTTCGGTTTCGACTACCTGCGCGACAATCTGGAATACGAGCGGCAAAATCTCCGTCAGCGCGGCTATCACTACGCCATCGTCGACGAGATAGACTCGATACTTATCGACGAGGCGCGTACGCCGCTCATCATATCCGCTCCGGTTTCCGACGCGGAGTCCTTGTACGCCCGCTTTTCAGCGATAGCAGAAAGCCTTGTTCCGATCGAGGACTATGAAATAGACGAAAAACGCCGCCAGATCGCTCTGACCGATTCGGGGATAGAGAAGGCCGAAAAATCGCTCGGCGTGGAGAACATCTACACCGATGCAGGCATCAAGTTCGTTCACCACCTCGAAACGGCTGTGCGCGCCAAGGCTCTATACGAGCGGGACAAAGAATACGTAGTTCGGGACGGGCAAGTCGTCATCGTCGATGAATTTACCGGGCGCATGCAGCCCGGCCGCAGGTGGTCGGAAGGCCTGCATCAGGCTATCGAGTCGAAAGAGGGGGTTGCTGTACAGCAAGAATCCCGGACGTTCGCCTCCATCACGTTCCAAAACTACTTCCGCCTGTATGAAAAACTTTCCGGAATGACAGGGACGGCAATTACATCTTCGGAAGAATTTTACAAGGTCTACGGATTGAACACTGTCGCAGTGCCTACAAATCGCCCTTCCGCACGCGCCGACCATGACGACCTCATCTTTCAGACAGAAGAAGGCAAGTATCGCGCGATAGCGAAACACGTGCGCGAGATGCATGAGAAGGGCCAACCGGTCCTCGTCGGCACCGTTTCCGTCGAGAAGAACGAACTCTTGTCCGTTCATTTCAAACAGGCCGGTATCCCGCACGAAATACTGAATGCAAAGAATCACGAGCGCGAAGGAGAGATAATCGCGCAAGCGGGAAAGGCGGGCGGGGTGACCATAGCGACCAACATGGCCGGACGCGGCGTAGACATCAAGCTCGGCGGCAATCCGGCGACTGACGAGGAGTGCCAAAAAGTGAAAGACGCGGGCGGTCTCTTCGTTCTCGGAACCGAGAGGCACGAAGCGCGACGTATCGATAATCAGCTGCGCGGACGTAGTGGGCGTCAGGGAGACCCTGGTGAGACGCAGTTCTTCGTTTCTCTTGAAGACAGCCTCATGCGCGTGTTCGCATCCGACGTCATCAAGCGCGTGATGGGAACTTTCAAGATACCCGAAGACGAGCCTATTTATAACGGTATGATAACGCGCTCTCTCGAGAAGGCGCAGAAAAGGATAGAGGAGCTGAATTTCGACGCGCGAAAGCACGTGCTTGCGTATGACGATGTCCTAAGCATCCAGAGAACGAGCATTTATGGGCGTCGTCGTGAACTTCTTACCGGTAGTGACGAGGCGATAGATAAGGAACTCATGCGCATCGCCCCGTTAGAGGCTGCGCCTCTAACGGGGCACGCGGAGGGTGCCGGTGATTTTCTGCAGGTAGTTGCAAAGAAAAAAACCGAGCTCGGCACGGCGTACTATCCAACGGTGCGGCGATTCCTTCTCCAGACGGTCGACTTTTTGTGGGTCGAGCACTTGGAGGCTATGGAGTACCTGCGTTCGAGCGTTAATCTTCGTGCCTACGGACAGCGCGACCCGCTCGTCGAGTACAAGAAAGAAGGGCTTAAACTATTCCAGGGATTGGAGGCCACTTATGCCGGGCACGTACTGCAGATACTCCCGAACCTCGGCTTGCCTGCCCAGGGAGGGCAAACTGGAGCCACGAGATCCGTGAATCGCGAAGCGGGAAGCGTCGAGCGCGCCGCACGTTTGATAACG
>MFMA01000027.1:48907-56390 GCA_001783355.1 Candidatus Kaiserbacteria bacterium RIFCSPLOWO2_01_FULL_54_20
AGCGGGAAGCGTCGAGCGCGCCGCACGTTTGATAACGGCACAGCAGGCTCCGAGTGGGAAGAAGGAATACGGCAGGAATGACCGTGTGGTCATAACGAACGGCAAGGAGACCAGGGAAATGAAATACAAGAAGGCGGAGCCGCTATTGGCCACTGGCCAATGGAGAATGATCAATGACCGGATAGAATGACCAATAACCAAGAAACAATAACCAAACAATAACCAATGACCACACCTCAAGGATCAAATAAACGTCCGTTCGATTTAGAACTCAGAACAACAGAGTTCGCGAAGCGAATAGTTAGGCTGTGCAAAGCGCTCCAAAGGAATCCCATAAACGATAGATTGACCGGGCAGCTCGTCGGCTCAGCGGGCTCTGTGGGAGCAAATTACCGTGAGGCCAACGATGCACTGGGAAAGAAGGATTTCATCCACAGGCTAAAAATCGCCCGTAAAGAAGCAAAAGAGGCTGTCCACTGGCTGGAACTGGTGGTGGAAGCGAACCAAGGGATTGCCGTGGAAGTAGCAGTTCTCCACCAGGAGGCGACCGAGCTAAAGAACATCCTTTCCGCCATAATCACAAAATCTGCGCGGGTTTGAATATTAACTCTTGGAGTTTGAGGTTTATTTGGTGATTGTATCTTGTATCTTTCCTGTACTTCGGTATTGTATCGCTATGAGTGATTACGTCCCTACTATCGGATTGGAGATCCACGCCGAATTAAAAACGCGGACCAAGATGTTCTGCGGCTCGAAGAACGACCCTGATGAGACGCGCCCAAATGTAAACGTGTGTCCCGTGTGCCTGGCGCACCCCGGTACATTACCGGTCATCAATCGCGAGGCCGTGAAGCACGTTTTAAAAGTAGGTCTCGCGGTCGGCGGAAAGATCGCCGACTATACGGAGTTCGACAGAAAGAACTATTTTTACCCAGACCTGCCGAAGGGGTATCAGCTTAGTCAATACGAGTACCCGCTTGTCAGCGGGGGAGAGCTGGGGGGCGTGGCCCTGACGCGCATCCATTTGGAAGAAGACACAGCAAGTTCCGTACACGAAGAAGGAACGAATACCACAACAATAGATTTCAATCGCTCCGGCGTGCCCTTGATGGAGCTGGTCACCGAGCCGGTGATACATTCCGTTGAGGAGGCGGGGAACTTCGCGCGCGAACTGCAACTGCTCCTTAGGTATCTCGGAGTAAGCGACGCGAACATGGAAAAAGGCGAAATGAGAGTTGAAGCAAACGTATCAGTTGCGAAAATAAACAAGAAACAAGAAACAAGAAACAAACTAGGAACTAAGGTGGAAATTAAGAATTTGAATTCTTTCAAGGCGATGGAGCGCGCTGTCGCGCACGAAATCAAACGCCAAACAAAACGCTTGGAACGCAATGAAAAAGTCATTCAAGAAACCCTTGGGTGGGATGAAGGAAAACAGGCGACATTCCCGCAACGCGTGAAAGAGGGAAGTGCAGACTACCGCTACTTCCCGGATCCCGACCTTCCGAGCCTTATGCTCTCGGAGATCCCCGACTTCGCTCTGGAGGAGCTTCGTCGGGCGATGCCGGAATTGCCGTGGGAGCGCCGACAACGATACATCTCACTTGGCATCAAGAGCGAGGACGCAGAACTCTACGTAAGGGAGCGAAAATTGGGTGCCTTCTTTGATGAGGTGGTCGCCCTATTGGGGAGTGGGAATTCTAAGGGGGTTTTGCTAGCCTCGAACTATATAGCCAACGACCTGGTCAAGATAATCCGAGATATCGAGCAACGAGATTCGGGTTATCAATCCGAGATTCCGATATCGGCACGTAATTTCAAGGCAATCATCGATATGCAACTCGAGGGCAAGATACTCTCACGGAGTGCAAAAAACGTCCTGCTTGCCTGTACAAAGGGGGCCGGGGACCCTCTTATATATGCCGAGGGCAATTCTCTTTTGCTCAACGAGGATAGTGGCTCTCTAAGTGCAACAATAGATCAAATCCTCGAGCGAAATTCCTCTGTTGTGGCCGACTATAAGTCGGGCAAGGCTGCTGCGTTGGAATTTCTAGTCGGCCTCGCCATGAAAGAGCTGCGCGGCGCGGCTGACCCTATAAAATTGCGCCAGCTCCTCGATAGCAGGATCAAACCCGAGAAATCATAGGCGATATTCCGAGGGGGTCTTAGAGGTGCCGAGATATCCACCGATATATCGTAAAATAGGCGACACGGCGTTGTTTGGATGTATACTTGCGAGCATGGCACAGGAGATCGAGATTGGTGGCGTATCATACGTATCGTCGAAACGAGCATCGCACATAAGCGGATACGCACAGGACTATATCGGCCAACTGTGCCGATCTGGCCTTATTCAGGCTCAACGAATAGGTGGTTTGTGGTATTTAACACTGGATTCTTTGTATCAATATAAGCAAAAGGCTGACTCCTATGTTCCCGTCGCCCCTCGTAAGATTCCAGGGTCTGAAACCGAGTCATTGATAGCATTTGACGGTAAAGATTACATTTCTGCAGCTCGTGCCGCCGAGATCACGGGTTACCATCAAGATTACGTGGGACAGCTCGCAAGGGAGGGAAAGGTACTATCAAGACAGGTCGGGAGCCGGTGGTATGTGGAGCGCGTTGGTATTTTGGCGCACAAGAAGGAAAAGGACGCACTTCTTGCTGCGGTACAAACAGAGGCGGTCGGCATTTTTCACCCGGATGTGGACAAAATTACCGACCCGGGATCACCGGCAAGCCATAAATATAACGGAGCCGGTCCGTACCTGACATATACAAGCGATGAGGGCGACCTCCTGCCCAAGCTTGAGCAAAAAAAGGCGACACCCGCAGTCTTCGCGAGTCCTACGGCGGGAGAGTCGTCGCGCCAGCACCTCGTCCCAATACGCGTATTAAGCCACGACTCCTTGAAAGCGCCGAGACACATCGAGATTCCTTCACAGGCGGCACATTCGACGCCTAGGAGCCGACAAAACAGGAAGAATGGTCTTCGCCTGGTCCTCCCAGCCACCGCTATCGTCACCATCGTTATTTTTCTAGCTGTCGGCTACACATGGCCTGGTGCTGGAGCTATTTATACCAGGGCGAATCCGCTCTCAAATACGGCTGCCTCAGGTCTCGTAGACACTGCTTATGCAATGGTGACGAAAATTGGCGATATGCTCGAGAGACTTCTCGTTCCAGAGCTCGAATTCAAGAGAGCAAACAGTGATTTTCAGTTGTAGACCTCATCTCGGATAGACGAGATGGCCCTTGTGCCCGGCAGAGCGCTTGCGATGGTTCTGCCGGCATGCCGATATTAGACCACAAACAGCTTGTCAAGCATGTCAAATCGCACTTACTCCGGGCACCCGGAAAATCTATATATTATGCTATCTTTACTGTGTTCACACTGGTTGCGGTCATCGTGCTTTCTGTGGGCCACATTTCCCTCGAAAGCCGCGCTATCTACTCCGAGCACTCCGCATTGTCGGATACATCGTCCGCGCTTACGGCGATGACCGTGGCGGCACTCGTCCAGATCGGGAACCCCGGAGTGCATGGTCGTCCCAGAGTGCGTGTACTGGCAAACACCTCCATAGTGGTGTTGCAACCCGAGATATTGGGAAAGAAGCCACATCCGGCTCCCGGCAACTGATTTTGAGGCAAACTGGGGTCGCGCTGGTCTCAAATTACTGTCTTATGAGCATTAGGATGTCCGATGGTGTGTCGGATGGCGAATATTGAGTAATAAATCCGTATCTCGGTGAGCCGATATTTTTTATGGCTGAAATAATTTCCACGACTTTGAGGAGGTGTAACCATAGAGATCCTCGATTTCTCTAGCTGAATATCGTAAAAGGTGCACTTTGCAACAGGAACTCGGGGAATTTGCTGTATGACCCCGGTATGAGAGCCCGGGTCATCCGCGGTCTCATCGGAGGCCGATCTTATCCCCAGTATTTTGCACAGGATATGAACAGGATATCCGAAATGTCTAGTATTATATAGATAAGTCGCGCGTCGCTTACATCCAATGAGTGATGAAATTTTCTTCGACGGCAATAGATACATATCTGCAGGCGAGGCTGCTTCACAGGCAGACCTCACACGCGATTACCTCGCGCGTCTTTGCAAGGAGAGGAAGATACTTGGAAGACGGATAGGAAAGCAGTGGTATGTAAACCAGGATTCGCTGCGATCTTTTATTCTTGAGCAAAGTTTTGATCGCGAGAAACGACGCCAACATCTCGCCGAGTCGCGAAAGCGAGAATACAGTTCGGGGAGCGCTGAAGTTCCAAAGGCCGTTCCTGTCTTATCTTCGAGAAGCACACATGTACACGACGCGTTCAGAGCTGCGATAGCTCGAATGCCCGCAGAGTCGGCAGTACATGCCGCAAGAGCGATAGCCAGTACTCCCATCCAAGCCATCTCACTCGCCAAACACGGCTCGGTCCACGCGGCCGTCCCATTCGTCGACGCAGTGCACAAAATGTTCGCCGGGCTCATTGCGCTTCTTTTCGTCGTCGGCACCTATGCATTCGTCGATGCCCAATATGCGCGCATTGCAGAGCGCTCAGCTACCTTTGGCGATGCGATATTCAGTTCCATGACCCATCAACTTGCAGCGGTCTCGGAGAATCCCACTGCTACGCTATCCAACATCCCAAACGCCCTCGCGACATTCGCCCGCACGCTCAATCGGCGTGTCGACTCTTTTGTATACGGAACGATGTTTCCGGTCCGCATCGCCGAGACCTCACGAGCGAGCAGTGTTGCCGTACGCGTGGTCCCGAGGAGCGCTCCGGGCTCTTCGAACGACGACGTTCGCGGAGCGATTCCCGGAAGCGGAACATCTTCCGTCACGCGGACGGCAAACGCCGGCTCGTCATCTTCCTCTGCGGGCCGCACCATCATCGAGCGCGTCGTCGAGACGCAGCGCATCGTCTCCGCGGCCGGCGGCATCACGGAAGAATATCTGAACGCACGCCTCAACCAGCTCGACTCCAAACTTTCTTCCCAACTTTACTCTGTCTCCGCGCAGAGTTCTTCCAACACGACGCAGATACAGAGCAACTTCGCAGCCGTCGGAGACGCATCCCGGATCGAGCGCCTCGACGACATCACACTTGCCGATTCCACCATTACCGGTGGCTCGATCTCCGGCACCAGCATCTCCGCTACCTCGCTCTCCGCGAGCGGTGCGACCTCCCTCGCCGGGGCGCTCACCGTAAACGGCACGAGTTCGCTCGCGACGACAACGGTAACGGGCGACCTCACCGTTACGGGCTCTTTTACCGGCGGCTCCGTTAGCTTCGGCGCAACGACCCTAACGGGGCTCACCGCGACGAATTCGACGACGACGAATGCGACGACCACGAATCTTTTCGCGAATTACGCCTCAACGACGCACGCCACGTCCACAAGCCTTTTCAGCGTCCTCGGCACGTTTACCTCCTCGGTGGTCAACGCGCTTAACGCGATCTCCGCGACGATCACAAATCTCACGACGACGGAACTCGTTGCGACCAATGCAACGACGACGAATGCGACGAGCACCAATTCGTACATATCAAACCTTTCCGCAGTCACCGCCTCGACCACGAATCTCACGTTTACGACCGCAGTCGGCGGCAACGCGACCACGACCAACCTCTTCTCCACGACCGCAAGTTCGACGAATCTCTTCAGCGCCAACAGCACCATCGGCGCTCTCTCCGCAGGCACGCTCTCGCTCGTCTCCACTCTCAACGTCTCCGGCCTCTCCACTTTCGCCGGATTCCTCTCCACCGCGAGCTCCACCATCGGCGACGGCACACAAGCGGGTGGCCTCACCGTGAACGGCGGCGCGACCACGACGGGGAACGCGTACTTCGCGGGCACCGTCGGCGTCGGCGCACAATCCAACGTCGCCTCCGCCGTCGTCCAAATCGACTCCACAACCAAGGGCTTCCTCCCGCCGCGCCTCACCACCGCGCAGAAAAACGCCATTCTCTCTCCCGCCTCCGGTCTCACCGTCTTTGATACCGACTTGAACAAACTCAATGTCTGGAACGGCAGCGTGTGGAAGAACGTCGGCTCCACCGAGATCGGCGGCGAAGTGACGAGCGGCACGAATAATTCCGTCCTCTTCGTCGACGCCGGAACCAGTGGCCCTGTGCTCGCGCAAGACAATTCCTCTTTCAACTACGCCAGCTCGACGCACATACTCACGCTCGCGAATCTCTCGCTCACCGCGGGCACCTCGACGAGCTTCTTCTCCACCACCGCAAGCTCGACCAATCTCTTTTCCACCAACGCGAATTTGGGCACCGTTACGCTCGGCAACGCGACCTCATCCATCTTGTTCAGCACCACCGCAAGCTCGACGAATCTGTTCTCGACGAACGCCTCCTTCGGCGCGCTCACCATCGTGAACGGCTCGACCTTCAACAGCCTCGCGACCTTCGGCGCGGGATACGTCTCCCAAGCCTCGTCCACCGTCGTCGGCAATTTCACATCAACGGGCAACGGTATCTTCGGCGGCACGCTCGGCGTCACAGGACAGACCACGCTCGGTCAAGCATCAACGACCCTCTTCTCCTCATACGGCCCCGCGTACTTCGGCGCGACCGCGACGTCAAGCTTCGCAACCAACGGCGCGCTCACACTGGTCAATGCGCTCACGTACGGCGGCGTCACCCTCTCCAACGCGGTCACCGGCACCGGCAACATGGTGCTTTCCGCTTCGCCGACCTTCACGGGTACTATCGCAGCAGCCGCGCTCAACACCTCTGGCGCGATTACCTCGACCGCGACAGGTGCGAACGTGCTCCCGTATGCAAGCTCCACCGCCGTCTCGGTGAGCGGCACCATCTACTCTGGCACTGCCTCGACGACCAACCTCACCGTCTCGTCGCTCACCGCAAACCGCGTGCCGTACGTCACCACCGCCGGAGCGTTTACCGACAGTGCGAATCTCACCTTCGACGGCTCCACCCTCGCGCTCACGGGGAGCGCGACCGTAAGTTCCACCCTCGGCGTCTCCGGCCTCTCCACCTTCGCAGGATTTATCTCCACCGCATCCTCCACCATCGGTGCTGGCACGCAAACCGGCGGCCTCACGGTCTCGGGCGGCGCGACGACCACCGGCAATCAGTACATAGCAGGCACGCTCGGCGTCGGCGCACAATCCAACGTCGCTTCTGCAGTAGTCCAGATCGACTCCACAACCAAAGGCTTCCTCCCGCCCCGCCTCACCACCGCGCAGAAGAACGCCATTCTCTCTCCCGCCCCCGGTCTCACCGTCTTTGATACCGACCTCAACAAGCTCAATGTCTACAACGGCTCCGCGTGGAAAAATGTCGGCGCAACGGAGATAAACGGCGAGGTAACGAGCGGCACCGCCGGCTCGGTGCTTTTCGTCGGCGACGGTGGGGTCCTCGGACAGGACAATGCGAATTTCGCGTACTCGACCTCCACGGGTCTGCTCTCGCTCACGCGCGCATCCTCGACCCGCCTC
>MFMA01000028.1 GCA_001783355.1 Candidatus Kaiserbacteria bacterium RIFCSPLOWO2_01_FULL_54_20
GAACGTCCGCACCAGTCGCTTGGGATGCTCTCTCCCTTGCGGTATATTGTCCGGGACTTAACAGCACACCAGTGCCAAATGTACTGGACTAGTACAGTCGCTTGACGCTTGAGAGCCTATTCTGCTAGTATGTGCGGACGCACGCTCTGTGCGTATTCTTTTGCCCGAATTTCTCCGTGCGGCCTAGCAAACCGCGTCCGCCACGTCGGCGGGAACGTAGGAAAGGAGGCAGGGAAGTACCGGAGCACCGAGTCCGCCAGTCGGCGGACTTACCCAAGCGTTGGCAAAGATTATAAATTATTAGTTAGCTAATTTTAGTACTTAGTATTTTTTACTTCGTACTTACTCATCTATATGGCAGGAGAATTTAATCGAAGCAAGCCGCACATCAACGTCGGCACCATTGGTCACGTCGACCACGGCAAGACGACACTGACCGCGGCCATCCTCAACGTCCTCTCGAAGGCGGGGAACGGTTACACCGCGACAGTGAAGGGAGTTGACGACATCGACAAGGCGCCTGAAGAGAAGGCGCGTGGTATCACCATCTCGCTCTCGCACTCCGAGTACGAGACGCCCGCTCGTCACTACGCACACGTCGACGCGCCCGGTCACGCCGACTACATCAAGAACATGATAACGGGTGCCGCTCAAATGGACGGTGCTATCCTCGTTGTCGCCGCCAGCGACGGCGTCATGCCCCAGACACGCGAGCACATTCTTCTCGCGCGCCAGGTCGGCGTGCCGAAGATAGTGGTATTCCTCAACAAAGTCGACCAAGTAGACGACAAAGATCTCGTAGACCTCGTCGAAGAGGAAGTGCGCGATCTTCTCAACAAGTACGAATTCGACGGAAAGGCAACGCCTATCATCCGGGGGAGCGGTCTGAAAGCGCTCGAGAATCCGGCTCCGGGTAATGAGTGGAGCGACAAGGTGATGGAGCTCGTCAAAGCACTCGACGAGTACATCCCACAGCCTGTGCGCGAACTCGACAAACCGTTCCTCATGCCTATCGAAGACGTCTTCTCTATCGAAGGCCGCGGCACCGTCGTTACGGGCCGTATCGAACGTGGCATCGTGAAGGTGGGTGAGGAAATTGAGATCGTCGGCATCAAAGACACGGCCAAGACGACCGTGACGGGTGTCGAGATGTTCAACAAATCACTCAAGGAAGGACAGGCCGGCGACAACGCGGGCGTGCTTCTTCGCGGCACCAAGAAAGAAGACGTGCACCGCGGACAAGTGCTTTGCGCACCGGGCTCTGTGAAGCCGCACACTGAATTCGAGTCGGAAGTCTACATTCTGACCAAGGAGGAAGGGGGCCGTCACACGCCGTTCTTCTCCGGCTACAAGCCGCAGTTCTACATCCGTACTACCGACGTTACCGGCGAGGTGACGCTGAAGGAAGGGGTGGAGATGGTCATGCCGGGCGACACCGTGACTTTCAAGGTGAAGCTCGTCGGCCCGATCGCGCTTGAAGACAAGATGCGTTTCGCCATCCGTGAAGGTGGAAAAACGGTCGGTGCAGGTGTTGTGACCAAGATCGTGGCTTAAAACCTAGATTTTCTCGCATCCAGAAAACCCGCCGAAAGGCGGGTTTTCTCGTGTCGCGAGCATGGGATACACTATAGGTATTATTGGCCTCATTAGTAGAAGCAGTATGCACACAGCACCCACGCATTCTCTTATCAAACTTCTCATTCTCCTCGGACTCGTGCTTTTCGGTATCAGCATCGCATCGGCGAAAACAGTACCCGCTTCCGCCGTGCGCAACTGCGACCGCTCAAACGCTCCCATCATCAACGTGACACAGAAAGTCGTGCACACGGTTGATTCCGGGCAGGCCGGCAACAACTGGGCGTTCGACGATCTCAATCGGCAGATGAAAGTCTATGACAACGGCGACGGCACGTTCTGCGTCGAGTCGACGAATGAGGGGAAGTTCGATTCACAGGGAGGACAGCGGAGCCCCGGAAACACCGGCGTTCTCACGGGCAATGAAGACGGCACTTTCAAGGGCGGCTACCAGGCGGTCATAACCGGCACCTTGCTTGAGGAACCGCTCTGGCCGACGAACGGAAACGTCGGCACGACCGATTACCAGTGCGACATCAACGGCAACTGCCCGGGCTACATCAGCTGGCCGGGTCAGTACTTCGCGCCGGGCTTCGGATTCGCCTACGACTTCTGGGGTTGGGCGTACAAGTACCAAAATTGCGTCTGGGTCAACGCCTCGACCGGCAACCAAGGAGACATTCTCTGCGGCGCCTCCGGCGGTGGCGGTGCTCCCGGCGACCCGAACTAGCGTCGCGTAATCTAAGGGAAAAGTCCCTTTGCAGAAAACCCGCCGAAAGGCGGGTTTTCTTGATGGTATTGTTACTACATGCTCGGGATACGTATGCGTGAACGGATAAAGGTAAATCCGGGCGTACACCAGAAAGACGGAAAGTGGTTTTTGCGGATTGATGACCGTTCCGACGGTGTCGCAATAGACCCCGACATCGCCAGCGTTATCAAAGCATCGATGTGGGTCGAAAAACATCAAAGATCAAACGATATTCTCAGGAATTATTTCCAAAATATAAATTGTCATCAAGTAGCCCTTTTCTCTGCCGGAGTTCTGCGGGCGGAAGGGATGAGCGAACGCAGTAACTACGAGGTGTCACTTTTCAAACTGAACGAATTCAAGAAATATAAGACAGTGGCAGAGTTTACCGAATACCTGCAAAGGCAGCTTGGTAACAAATTGGGCGTCGCTCAGATCATCGAATTAAAATCGCCGGTATCGGAGGACATATCCGTTTCAACTCGTCTGATGCACTCTTTTCTTGCCGGGGTTGATCCTCTCGGCCGCGTTGTTTGCTACGAAAAAAGAGGGGCGAGGGATCCTTTTCGTATCGTACCGTTAGAGAAGATTTTCCGAGAAAGGTGGTATCAACCACCTTCAGATTTCGCTTGGGCGGCGAGGCCGATAGAAGATATCGAAGGTAGTGAGGGCGCTGAGTCCGCGAGAAGAGAAATTGAAAAGATAACTATGGCGCAAAAGCCATGACCAAAAGACGGCTTAAAACCTAGATTTTCTAGCACCCAGAAAACCCGCCTCCTCGGCGGGTTTTCTCGTGCTATTCAAGTAAACTTTTCTGAATCGTGGCAAATTCGAGTACTTCCGAATTTCGTATCAGAACCGTTCTGTCTGTAGTGTACGAAAGTCCTTTGTTTGGTTGTGACTCGAAGCCTAGATATACACAGCCTACTTTCCTGTCGCGCACCTCTTTAACAGCTGGCTGCAGATCAGAATCGGAGCTACCTAAAATTATTTCCTTTGCTTTCTTCTCACACGCGAGACTCACCATATCAACGGCGATCTTCACGTCCACGCCCTTTTCTTTAAATACAAGGACTTTCTTCCTGCGTTCGCCATCCTCTAACTGCCCTCTGACTCGTCCGGTCAAAACCACTTCAAAACCTTGTTGCTCAAGGTGATTTTTCAACAAACGTTGTTCTTCGATTAGTTGCTGTGACTTTTCCCTGCTCTCTTCGTGCATTTTGAGTCGAGCAAAATAAAACACCTTTCGCTTAACACCAGTCCCGGCCAATACTTTATCGAGCAATCCTTTGAAATCGTATTCATGCCAGCCTGGTCTCTTTTTCTCAACCTCCTTAAAAACAGCCTTGATCTTGCCCTTGAAGTTTTCTCCGTCGATAAGCAATATCGTTTCCATTTGCATTATCCTATCACCGGGGAATTCAAAACCCCAGCGAACCTTGCGGTCAGCTGGGGCGTGTATATCCAAACTATAGTCATAGCTCGTGAAGTGTCAATGGGGGGCATAGGATAGTCCAAGTATCCTCAATTTGCTCGGTGGATTCGGAGAACACTAGTTTCCTTTCATCCGTCCTACAAAAATTGCGGTTTCTCCTACTATTCTTGGAGAGAACGTACCCGCGATGACAAAAGAAATTAGAAAGTAATAAGAGTAAAATAATGATCCAAAGATTCCAATCAGCAGGAAGAAGAACAGAAGGAGTTTTCTGACAATTCCGCGCGGTAGCCAAGAGCTGAGGAGCGCACCGGAGATAGCAGCTAGAGTGTGTTCTAACTCTTTTATGTTTTCTTCGCTCAAACCCGAAGACTCTTTGTTATCCAGGATTTTCTTGGTTGCATCGAACATTTTCTGCAACTGTTGATGTTTCGATTCGTCCATAGACGGACTATAGCAATAATACGCAGGAGAGAAAAGAAGAAATTTTGCCCAGGCCTGCCTGCCGGCAGGGAATTCGGCGGGGATTTGAAAATGAGAAGGCCGCGAGTGCTTTTGCGGCCATCTCGCGGCTTTAAATGTTGGCGAACAAACGTGGGTCACTTTGCCAGCACGTAACCAATCCCGTACTCGCTCCGAACAGGGTCTTCGAGCGTCTGGCTTTCCTTGCTTCCTGCCCGGAGAGCTCGGCGAAGTTTGCCGGCCCTCGCACGCAGCGTATTTTCGAGGTTGATATCCAGAGCGTCCATGAGGACTCTCTTGCTATGCGTTCTCGCGGGATCCCCGCTTGCGAGTTGAAGCAACAGGTTGGTGACCTCGGGGGCCAGTCTGACCCTGCTGCCGTCGACCTTGAGCATCTTGGTCTCGGGGTAAAACACCGCGTGCCCGCTCCAGAAGGTGAAAGTTTTCCGAGTCGCGGGTTTTGCGGCGGTCGTCAGTCCGGGTGTTGTCATCGCGGTCCTTGCTCCGTGGGCCTGTGGTTTAGCGTCGTATGAAGTCCGAGGGGATACTAAACCAACACCATGATGATGACAAGCGCGTCCTGCGGAGATACATCTGGCGGGGATTTGATATTGTTTGAGCATGGAGCTTGTAGAGCCGTCGGTTGAGTACAAGGACTCGTTCATCGAGGCGGTTAAGGAATACAAGAGCGAAGCGGAGTCAGAGCCGATCCGCAGCTACCGCAATCTTTCAATACAAGGGCTTGAAGCAGATTTTGAATCGTTCGTCGAGCGAGAGCGGAGTCATGCGGAGGGGAAGAATCAGCAGGAAGGATATGTTCCACAGACGGAATTCTGGCTTGTCGACGGGGGAGAATATATCGGGCACGTGAGGGTTCGTCAGCGGCTTACAGAGCATCTACTCCAGATCGGTGGGCACATCGGGTACGATATCCGGCCGGGTAAGCGAGGCAAAGGATACGGCAATAAGATCCTTGCGCTCGGGCTTCAGAAAGCGAGAGAAATGGGAATTGAAAAGGTACGCATTACCTGCGACGTAGACAACGTACCCTCGCGCAAGATTATTGAGAAGAATGGCGGTGTGCTAGATAGCGAAATCCCGAATCCGGAGACCGGAGTCAATAAAGCTCGATTCTGGATTGAAAATAAATAGACGCGAAACCCGGTTTGCCCGGACCTGCCCCGTGAGATGCGAAGCTATCTCATGGGGGAATTCGGCGGGCGGGGGTAGCTTCTTTAAGCAACCGCGGGGAGGGCAAGTGAGTGTTTGCCGACGATTACTCTGCCAAAGTTCTTTTTGCCGATTTTCTCGCTCGCGCCGATAATCTCGATATTGAGCGTATTTCCTTTCTTGTCCACATCCACAAGGATTTCGGGAGCGATTTCAAGTGTTTTTGCAACCACGCCCGCGCGCAACGAGACGTTCAATGCATCAACCTCTTTATCGTATATTATTTCCATTGCGATGAGAATATCACAGAGAAGGGTTACAATATATGCATATGCACTGGTGTTTTGCCATGATAAACAGTCGCCTTGCGCACGTCTTTTTCGATATAGGGAAAGATGGTAAGAAACACATCTTTGCGCATTCGTATATCAAAGCGAGCGAATTGCGAACCAGGAGAGAAAGGGAGATGATGAAAAACGACATCAAGAAGACCCGCTTGTCATATCGCAACAAAAAGTATCGTCGCTTGGACGCATAGCACGGATAGTATGTCCCGTTTAGAGAATTCGGCGGGGGAGTTTCTGGTATGCTGGTATCTATATGCGCCTTAGAGACACGAGGTCTGAAAGAAGGGATGCGGATAGTGAAAAGCTGACGGTAGAGAACGTGAATGCAGTTCTTAATAAGAAACCTACCGCCGATGGTTTTGTTATTTCCGTAATGAATCTTACGCTCGACGAGCGCGATTGGACGGCACAAATCCTCAAGCGCAAGGTGGGAGAAACTGAATTCGTCGACGGACAGACGGTAAAATTTGAAAAGAGCCCGGAATCAGAAAGCGCATCCGCAGTGGCGAAAAAGATCTGGGCTGAGTATGGCGTAGAGATTCTTTGAGTATGGGTTTCGACGAACTTCAACCAATTCCTCATACGCCGGATATTCGGAGAGTGCCTCCACCGCGGCCGGAAATGCCTGGGATAGTGCCTCCGAAACCGGGCAAACTTCCTGGGGAAGATCGTCCGAAGATCAATGAAGACGACGATACGATTATTATTCCGCCGCCGGCGCCATCACCCGAAATTCGAAGAGACCGCTTTCCTGGTGTAGACCATGATGACGATGACAAGAACGAAGACCCGCCCGAGCCAACAATAAATTAGCCCTGGGAATCTGGCGGGCGGGGGAACGCGGTGAAAGAAGACCGGAAGTTGAGAGGTTTTAAGCTAGAGGCCGATTGGTTTGACCCACGACGACATCCACTGTATTACTTTCGGAAGTTGAACGATGTACCGACCTACAGCGGCATCTGTAGGAGATAGAGGACAGCCATGCGCAATTCAGACCAAGGTGGACAGCTCACCATTCTTCTCGCGTCGGATCAATCGGGCCGTCGCCAACTGTCCGCCACCCTCGCGGACCACGACAACTTGACGCTTGTGGACACCGAGGTTGCCAACGCCGCGGAGATGGCCAATCAGAAGAACGTTTATGACGCCGTCATGGTCGACCTTCCTTCGGCCGACCTCGCGCTGCTGAAGGAAATCCGCGAAGTGGCGCCGAATCTGCCGATCCTCATCATCGCCGACGCGCAGTTCAAGTTCGACAATGAAAGGATGTGCACCGAGTTGGCGCCCGCGGCGCTCATAGTGAAAACTTCGGGCCGTGTTCGAGCCGATGATCTGGTCTGCACGCTCAGAGCGATCGTGCCGGAGCGCGTTTCCGCATGACTAGACGGTTCCGACCGTTCGACAACAGAAGGCCGTTCCGGCTTCAGTGTCGGACGGTCTCTGTTTTTATCGGAAAATCCGACGTTGAGGCGGTAGTATACTTACCATATGAAAACTCCACCATTCACGAATCTCGCGGTGTTCGTCATCTTTTTCGGCATCGCGCTGACAGAAGCCATTCAAAAGAATAATTGGATAGAGGCGGCGCTTTTTCTAGCTCTTGGTGCCCTGTCTCTCTGGGCTGATTTTTCTAAAAAGTAACGCAGAGGCCTTTCTTTGCACACGGAATCTATTTGTTGACCCTTGCAGTCTAATTGTCGCTCTATTTAAAAGAGGGTGGCCGGCGTCTTGGGGTTGGCGCCGGCCATGAGCTCAGGCGTTCTTGCGCCTTCTAGCCCGTTTCTTCTTTTTCTTGCCCAGCGTCACGCTGGGCGTGGAGTTCAGCGCTTGATGACGTTTCCCCACATCAGGCCTGACGCCGAAGAAGCGTGGTTTATCCTTCATCATTCTCTGGCCACCTCCACGGCCGGTGGCACGATACAATAAAAAAAGAAAATTTCAAGAACCCAATTTGCTCATATGATAAAGGCGTTTGGGACTTTTGTTCTGGCATTCGGCAGGTTCGATCGGGCGGGTTTTGGTCAAGTTGACCAAGGGTTGAGAAAAGGCGAGTATCCTGTGGGACCAAGTGTTCCGTCCATTTGTTCAATTAAGTTCCCTGACATAAGTAAGTTCCCTGACACAAGCGACAGCCAGAGGAGGCTCGTATGCCCGCATTAGGGCACGACATCATAAAGAAGTTCGATGCTCTATCTACTGATTCCAGAAGCGTCTGCAAACAGATCGCTGAAGGAAAAAGTGACGCGGAAGTGTTGACGCCAGGCCACAAGAAAGTTTCTCAGGTGCAGGCCACTGTCCGAATCGCCTGCAGTGAGTTCGGTTTCAACACCGGGATGTACATGACGGACCGCCAGAACCTCGGCGATCTGTACAAGGCCTACATCGCGGAAATGGGTGCGCGGCGAAAGCCCGCATCTGACGGAAAAGATCGAGGCAATTCCAGGGCAGCGCCTGGCCCCGCTCCAACTGACGGGTCACCTTCCCGTCCTGGAGCAGGTGATGGAAATGACAAAGGCTCGGGAGCGGCTCCGCCAGGACCTGCTCACGATAAAGATGCAAATAAACCCAATGATGCCGCAGCAGCGGCCAGCCAAGGAGGCGATACTGACATGACAGCCATGACGAAAGGCATTGCCGCGAAACTCGCGGACGGACCGAGGCGACATCGGGATGTCGCGAGATGCATCGCGAAGGGCATGAGCAACGCCAGAATCAAGAAGACGCTCAAACTCCAGGATGACACCGTCGCTGGCGTCTATGCGGCGGGGCTCTGGCGTCACCTGGGTCTCACCAAGAAGAGTGACAAAGAAAATCGCGTCAACCTTCTGAAGGCCGCCGTGAAGCTGCTTCCGAAGGAAAGCGAACTCTCCGGGAAGAAGGCCAAGGAAGCCGGGGCAAATAAATCCCGGAAACCAAAGAAGGCGAATGCCCGTGCGTCGGCATTCTCCGACCTCGA
Organism: Candidatus Kaiserbacteria bacterium RIFCSPLOWO2_01_FULL_54_20; assembly: GCA_001783355.1. Classification (GTDB taxonomy): domain Bacteria; phylum Patescibacteriota; class Minisyncoccia; order Phycocordibacterales; family UBA2100; genus UBA10103. Next base: position 8,697 of record MFMA01000028.1, read on the forward strand.
CGACGACATCGAGCACATCAAAGCGCATGCCGAAGCTCTCGGCGGCGGCGACATGGCCGATGTCCTGAACCGTGTTGCCGACGGATATCTTTCCGAGCTCGTGCGTCTCCGTGGCATCGAGCAAGCTGCCCAGAAGGCGCTCGAGACGATGAAAGAGTCGACGACGGTCATGGAAGAGGCGTTGGCCGCCAAGGACTGACGCTTCGTTGTTCGCTCGATTGCAACGACGGATCGAATCAAGGAACTGTGAGAGCCCCGACTGGTTGAGGTTGGGGCCTCGTTTTTTATTTTGCTCGCGGAATTCGGCGGGATTTCTGTATGTCATACTAAATAACATGACAGATGATGGAAAAGACCTTTTTTTGGAGAGGCAAGATGCTGAACGGAGCTTAGCCGATCTTCTTGCCGATCTTGGCCACAAAAAGGTGAGATTTGCGGGACTCGATGAAGGGTTGAGTATTAAGGGGACGGACACGGAATTTTCTACTGTCATTGCCAGGGCTCCCGGGAGGACACTGCGCCTTTCTGTCGATCCGGATGGAGAGACGGTATACGCAGGCGCGCGCGACGCGAACTCCACGTTCACTCCCGTTGAATGTTTTCTGCGTGACGACGAGCGATATACACTCCGCTCGGTGAGCGAGCGCGGGGGATTCCTTGTCGTCACGGTACACCCATCAGACAATGCCAAGAATCTTGCGACGTACACCGTCGAAATGTTCCGACGCCTTCACCCGCGCCGGGTGCGAGAATAATGAGCGGTAGCCTTTCGAGGCTGAATTAATCCGGGGGAATTTGCGTTTTCGAGGTGCATGGTGCATACTCTGCGGGTTCTATGCCCCTTCACACGAAACGGCATAGATACGAGTACATATCGGTACGAATATGATTCAAACTTTCGGCTCGAATATTATTGATAATTTGGAAAACGGCATTGCGCTGCAAGCGCGATGCCGTTTCGTGTGCGGGGTATGACAGCGGAAAAGACGGTAAAGAAGGTGCGGGCTGCACGGACAGTGAAGCCACGCACGCGGACTGTTAAACTTGCTGCTAAACCTGCAGTCGATTCTTCCGTTGCCTCC
>MFMA01000029.1 GCA_001783355.1 Candidatus Kaiserbacteria bacterium RIFCSPLOWO2_01_FULL_54_20
GTTCACTAATAGTACGCGGTAGCGGGCTCATGGAGTCTGCTCCTTCAGCTCACCTTGGTTGAATGGGAGAACAGTGGAAAGGGTTCAGGTCTACTCCTTGCCGAAAGAACTCTTACTGACCTGATTGCGGCGGCCGAGTACAAGCTCGGCCGCCGTGTATCAGATCAGAAAGCGGAAAACGGGACTGTCTTTCTCCAGAAGCTCGAACGACATGCCGAGCTTTTTCATGCGCCTCAGAAGCGGCTGCAGGTGCTCCTTTTTCCGGAGCTCGATGCCGATGAGCGCGGGCCCATTCTCACGGTTGTTCTTCTTCGTATATTCGAAGAGTGTGATGTCATCGGTCGGGCCCAAGGCCTCGTCTAGAAATCGGCGGAGTGCCCCCGGCCTCTGCGAAAAGTTGACCATGAAATAGTGCTTCAGGCCCTGGTAGACGAGACTGCGCTCGATGACTTCCGGATAGCGGCTGATGTCGTTGTTGCCGCCGGAGACGAGGCACACGACCGTCTTGCCTTTTATTTTTCCCGCGAGCTCATCGAGCGCGGCAATCGAGAGCGCGCCCGCCGGCTCTGCGACGATGCCGTCGCGCTGGTAGAGCGATATCATTTCCTGGCACACCTTTCCTTCCGGGACGACTACCATGCGGTCGATGACCCTGCGCGCAATACTGAACGCAAAATCGCCGATCGTCTTTACGGCCGTACCATCAACGAATGTGTCGACAGTATCAAGCGAAACAACTTTCCCCGCTTTGAGTGAGCGGTACATGCCGGCTGCCCCTGTCGCTTCGACACCGATTATTTTTGCGGACGGGCATTTCGCTTTGAGGTACGCGCCGAGCCCTGCGACGAGCCCGCCGCCGCCAACAGGCACGACGACGTAATCGGGGCATTCCTTGAACTGTTCGAGTATCTCGGCGCCGACCGTCCCCTGCCCTGCAATAACCAGCGGGTCGTTGAAGGGATGGATAAAGGTCATCCGTTTCGATTCGGACATCTGCCGGGCGGCACGCGATGCCTCGTCAAAACTGTCGCCGGTGAGCTCGATGGTCGCCCATTTCCCTCCGAGCGCCTGCACGCGGTCTATTTTTTGTCGCGGCGTGTTCTTGGGCATAAAAATCGTCCCGTGTACTTTGAGTGCGGCGCAGCCGAATGCGACGCCCTGCGCGTGGTTGCCGGCGGAAGCACATACGATGCCGCGCTTTTTCTCTGCGGGCGTGAGGTAGCGCATGCGGTTGTATGCGCCGCGCAATTTGTACGACCGCACGACCTGCAGGTCCTCGCGCTTGAGATATACCTTCGCGCCATATCGCTCGGAAAGGCCGCGATTGAAAATGAGCGGAGTTTCCTTCACGACCCCGCGCAGCGCTTCGCGTGCGTCGTCGACCATCTTCACGTTGAATGTTTGCGGCATGTTAGTTTTTCTTAGCGAGTTCTAACGAGTTTAGAAACAACTTACACCCTGTTAAATGCGGCAAAGCCGCCCCGCCTTCGGCGGGATTTAACAGGGTCAAGAATATATAATTCGCTCTGCTCATAACATCTTCTTGAGATACGCTACGCACGATATCTCTACGAGAGCGTTCTTGGGTAGTTCGGAGACGCCAACGGTCACGCGAGCCGGTTTGTACTCGCCAAAAAAATCTGCGTACACCTCATTCATCCCTTTGAAATCCGCCATTGAGCGCAAATAGACATTGACGCTTGTCACCTTGGAGAAGCTCACGCCCGCCGACTCAAGTACCGCTCCAAGATTTTTTAAAACACGCTCCGTCTGTTCCTTTATCCCGCCCGCGACCAGCTCCCCCGTCTGCGGGTCGAGCGGTATCTGTCCCGAGCAAAACACGAAGTCTCCCGCGACCACTGCCTGCGAATATGGCCCGATGGCCTTTGGCGCTTTTTCTGTTTGCACCGTTTTCATATTGATAATGTTTATTAACTAATCGCTTCGCTCTTTTTCCCGTCGCTGGCTCGGAAGTGTAAAAGCAAGCTTTTCCACTCCTCTCGCTGCGCTAGGTAATAAACCAGCCCCCTTTTGGGAGGCTGGTTTGCGGTTGCTTGGAGAAGTAATCGCAGATCAGACTCCCGAGGGAGCGGTAATAATCGCGATAATACCGATTGCCTGCTTCATTAGGCCAAATCTAGCCAAATAGGCTTCTCATGTCAAGCCTGCCTGCCAGCAGGCAGGCCATTGACACCCTGCCGTGGGTAGGTAGATTGGAGGTAGGTAAAGCCTTTGATCCGGTTCCTGGGGTATGCCCCGGGGTTCGGGCCGGATCGTTCCCTTGCATAGTCGAGGAACAAGGTGGTTTCTGCGCTAGTGGAAGCCCGGCATCCCCCGTAATCAGGACAACCGATATCTGTAATGAGAGTCGGTAAAAGAATCTCGATGTAATATCGAGAAAGTAAGGTGGCACCGCGACTCATTCTCAATCGAGAAATGAAATCCGCCCTTATAGCACAAGTGTATTTGTGCTGTGAGGGCGGATTTTTGCGTTTGCGTAAACCGCAATGCAGAAAGGGCCGCCAAGCTCTTTCTGTTCGTTGTCATATAGCAGCTGAAGAGGATAGCCCCATGAACCAACGCGTCGCGCGACGTTTGGCGCTCAAAGGATTCCCTGAAAACCAGGAGGATGCCCTCAAGCACAAACTCAACGGAACGAGCTCGCACCAGTTCGATATCAAGTTCGAGCCCGGAGAACCCTTCGTCATCGAAGGCATGATCGAGGTCTGCGAATTCACGGGTCCCGAATTGCTCCCAATCGTTGGCGAGCAAATCGAAGCCATCGTTGGCCCTGAATACGTGGTCTGCTGTTCAATGAGCGGCCGACCGGACGTTTACTGGAAATCGGCAAATGCCCGGCCGTGTCCAAGCGGGTGGTAAGGAGAGCAGAACGATGAATAAGACCGGTATCAATTGCGGTCCCGTTGACGAAAACGACCGCAGAACGCTGAAAACCATCCTCGAGTCGCAGCTCAGGCCGCATCGAATCCGCCCTGAAATAAAATGGGATGAGGGCGGGGATGACACGAAAATCCGCCTCGGCGTTCGATGCGAGGAGCATCAGTTCAGCTCCTTTGAGCAGCTTCTTCGAAAGGCCGTCGAGGATACACCGTTCGAGCGGACGGTTGTCGTCGTGCAAGCCTGAACGAGGAGGCATAACCTGAAACAGCGCTGACGCGAGTCAGCGCTGTTCTTTATGTGTATTTGGCGACTTTGATGAACGCCCTCACCTTTTCGATATCTTTCGAGCCGTCGGGGTTTGAGACGCCAGAATTCACGTCTACGCCTGCCGGACTGACCGTCGCAATAGCCTCCGCGACGTTTTCCGGAGTAAGACCGCCTGCGAGGACGACGGGGATGGACACCGACTCGACGATTTTTTTGCTGATATTCCAATCGTGCGTCTTCCCGCTCCCACCGCGCGCACCTGTCTCTTTATTCAAAGTATCAAGCGCGATGGCATCGGCCGCTCCCTTGTATTCCTTTGCCTTCGCGATAGAACTTTCATAGGAGACGTTGAGCACTTTCCATAGTTCCATATATGGAACTGCTTGTTTAATTTCTCGCATCGTTTCGACGGTTACGTCTCCGTACAACTGAAGGATCCGTGCGCCCGTTTTTCCCGCTATTTCTATGAGCTGTGCCGGTTGCGTTGCACTTGTGACAACGACCGACGAAACTCCACCCGGAAGCATTCGTATCATCTCCGCCGCGCTCTCTGGCGTGAGAGGAGAGCGACCTCCGTCGAGGGCGACGTGGAAACCAAGCTCATCGGCCCCGGCCTCATACGCAGCGCGTGCGTCTTCGATGTTCTTGATGCCGCATATTTTCACTCTCGTCATGTAGCCAGTATACTGCACCAATGAGTATTTTGGATGAAATAGTCTCTAAAAAACGCCAAGAGGTCATGGCGGCTAAAGCCGCGCATCCGCTTGAGGAACTGCAAAAAGAAGCCGAGAATTACAAGCAAGAACGACGACCGTTCCGAAAGCTCCTTGAGCGCGGACCTGTTCTCGTCGCCGAGATAAAGCCCAGATCCCCTTCTGCCGGTGAACTTGTAGCAGGGTCGCCTCTTGAGGTCGCCGACCTCTACGCGAAGAGCGGCGCGGATATTATTTCGGTCCTTACCGACAAACCATATTTCGGCGGCTCGTTGGAACTGCTCAAAGAGGTGCGTGCGCGGGTGCCGCAGGCCATTTTGCGCAAGGATTTCATCATAGACGAATACCAGGTGTACGAAACGCTTCTTAGCGGCGCAGATGCATTCCTCTTAATAGCGAACATCTTGAGCGAGGAGAATCTCATAACATTCATGGGGCTTGCCGAGGCGCTCGACCTCGATTATCTCCTCGAGGTACACGATGCCGAGGAGATCGAAAAGGCACTGCGCTCTGGAGCCGGGCTTATCGGCATAAACAATCGCAATCTGAAATCACTTGCCGTCGACATAGAGACCACGCAAAAGCTCATTCAATACATACCGAGCTACATCCCTGTCGTGAGCGAGTCTGGGATAGAAACGGCGGCAGACGTGCGAAGGGTGCGCGAATGGGGCGCACGCGGTATCCTGGTAGGAACTTCCATATTGCAGTCGGATAACCCGCTCGAAAAGATAAAAGAATTGAAACAAGCGCTCGTATGACCCTGTTGTAGATTTTGGCGAGAGACTTATCATGTTCTACTTCAAACAATTTATGAACATCCTACAAAACAACATCTCCCTTATTTCGTTCACCGTCCGCGCTTCGCGCATCGCCAAAATTCACAACAGGGTATGACCGATAAACATACCAATTATGGCGGCGCATATGTACCGGAGATGCTCTGGGAGACACTCCGCGTTCTCACGGCTGAATTCGAGAGCGCCAAAAAAGACCCGGAATTCCAGCGCGAATTCGAGGACCTGCTGAAAAATTATTCCGGCCGGCCGACCCCGCTCATCTTTGCGGAGCGCGCAACCAAAGACCTCGGTGGAGCGAAGGTGTACTTGAAAAACGAGGGCGCGAACCACACGGGCGCACACAAGATAACGCACTGCCTCGGCCAAGGTTTGCTCGCAAAACGCCTCGGCAAGAAGATGCTCATCGCGGAAACGGGCGCGGGACAGCATGGCCTCGCGACGGCGACGGTTGCGGCAAAACTCGGACTCGAGTGCGTCGTATTCATGGGAAGTGAGGACATCCGCCGTCAGAGACCGAATGTATTTCTCATGGAGCGCCTCGGCACGAAAGTGGTACCTGTCGAATACGGTAGCAAGACCTTGAAAGACGCGGTGAATGAGGCGCTGAAATTCTGGATGGAGAATCTCGATACCGCACATTACTGCATCGGCTCTGTCCTGGGTCCTGCCCCCTACCCGGAGATGAACCGCTACTTCCAATCGGTGATTAGCCGCGAGATACGTGCCCAGCTCAAAGAACGTGAGAACAAACTCCCAGACGCCGTACTCGCCTGCGTCGGCGGCGGCTCGAATGCGATGGGAAGTTTTGACGATTTTCTGGCGGAGAAGTCAGTGCGGCTTATCGGCGTCGAGGCGGGGGGCACGGGAAAGAAGCTCGGAGAGCACGCCTCGCGCAAGATCGCCGGCGAACTTGGCATATTTCATGGCTATAAATCTCTCTTTTTGCAGACCGAGGACGGACAGATAGCGCCGACGCACTCCATCTCGGCAGGCCTCGACTATCCGGGCATCGGCCCCGACCTCGCCGACCTTTATGAGAGCGGACGCGTCGAGCTTGCATACGCGACGGATGACGAGGCCGTTTCTGCCGCCGATTACTTCGCAAAGTTCGAAGGCGTCATCTCCGCGCTCGAAAGCGCGCACGCGCTCGCCGAAGCGCGCAAAGTCGCGCCCAAGCTTTCGAAAGATTCCGTCGTCGTCGTCACGCTCTCCGGCCGTGGCGACAAGGACCTCTTCAACTTCGCGCGCGCATTCAAAGACGAGAGTTTTAAAAAGTTCCTGAAGGACGAGTATGAACGATCATGACTGATTCAAACAAAGCGAAGAGAGCGGCGGTGCGGGATTCTGGGCGTGTCTCGCAGCGCGGCGGCGCGAGAGGCAGCGCTCCCGCAGCAGCGGGAGACAGCGACGCCCAGAACCCGTACCGAGCGAACGAGCCTCTTTTCATGGCGCATATGATAGCGGGCTACCCAACGATTTCAGACGCGGAGAAAGTCGCTGAAGGTTTGGGCAAGGGCGGCGCAGACATCATTGAGCTTCAGATCCCCTTCTCCGACCCCATGGCCGATGGCCCGACTATTGCTGTTGCCTGCGAAGATGCACTGAAAGCCGGAGCAACGGTCGCCTCCTCACTCACTTTACTTAGTAAAGTGAGTCGATTGGGGAAACCGGTGGCGGTAATGAGCTACCTGAATCCTGTTTTTCGCAAGGGAATACCGAATTTTGTGAAAACGATACGCGACGCGGGTGCGTCCGCGCTTATAGTCCCCGACTGCCCTTTTGATTCAGAAGAAGGCCGTGCGCTTCTTGATGCGTGTAAAGAGAATGACATCTTTTTCGTGCCTGTCGTTTCCCCCGGCGTACCGAAAGAGCGCCTTGAACAGCTCGCCAAAGATTCTCGCGGGTTCGTCTACTGCACTTCGCGACAAGGCATAACTGGCGCGAACAGTAAATTTGCACAAGACCTCTTCGACTTCGTGGCCGAACTCAAGTCAATATTCAAACTCCCCATCGCGGTGGGCTTCGGCGTAAGATCCCGCGACGACGTCGCCACCCTCTCCAAACACGCCGACATCGTCATCGCCGGCAGTGTTTTTGTGAACGCTGTTAAAACTGGCGGGGCGTCCAGCATCGAGAAGACCGTCAGAGAGCTTCTAGGATAATCATGGAACTAGACGCCATCGGAATGGTGGTTGTTTTTCTCACGGCACTCACCGCGACGCTACTTGGCACCATGTCAGGCGGTGGGCTCGAGATCATCATGTATCCGGTATTCATTTCGCTCGGCATTCCGGTGCCGCTCATTATCTCCACCGCGTTCACGACCAACATCTTCTGGTCACTGCCCGCTGCCTATAATTACCTAAAGGGACGAGTGGTGGATTGGACGTTCGTCGTTATCTTTAGCGGTATCGGCATCATCGGCTGTTACTTGGGCATTGCCGTGATACTTAGCGTCCAGCCTCGTATGTACCAGATCGGCATCGGCACCATCATTCTTTTCCTCGTCGCATATCTGTATCTGAATACGGAGCTGGGTCTAGAGGAAAAGCGGGAATACTCGAAGACACGCGGAATGCTGGCATATCCGTTCGCATTGCTACTCGGCTTCTATGAACTCCTCCTCGGCGCCGGTAATGCCATCGCCCTTTCGATACTTGCCTTTTATACGAGAGGTTTCGACCTTATAGACTCGCTCGGCCACTACTATCTCATCGTACTCCCGTGGTCGGTCTTCAGCGCGGCATTTCTCATAAGCAAAGGGTACTTCGACGTACAGCTCGTGATACTCGCTATATTAGGTTCTGTCGTCGGTTCGTATGTAGGTTCCCGATACGCGCGTTACAAAGGTAACAAGTTCATCAAGACGCTTTTTGTCATCGTCGGTGGAATCCTCGGCTTGAAGCTTTTGCTTGGTCTATAAAACAGATCGCCTCGCGGAGGCCGCAAGGCGATCCGCGAGGTTTTGTAGTCGGCTGTATTTCAGGCTTTGACGAGCTTGGCATTTCGCCATAGTACGGACAGCAGTAGCCCGACGATGCCTGCGATCACAGTGACAATCGCATTGAGAATGAACGCGCCCCATAACAGTCCTCCGGCGCTAAAGCGGTCGGCTTGTGACCACCCTTCGAGCATCCCCACGGCGAACAGGAAGTAGGCCGTGCTGATCGCTATAAGGACTATTCCGCACGGTACAAACCTGGCTCGCGTTCCGGAATCCTTCACCGCACGCGGCACTAAGTCGCCCAGGGTTAAGCCGATCATAATCGAGAAGGCGAGCTCGATCAGAGAAGTGGCAATCTCCATACCCATGTCGTCCTCCATAGCACCACTATTCCATCGAACGGGTGCCCGCAACACACTATCCTTGATAAATAGACAGGTCAACGGCTAGCCGTTCTGTGCCTTGTGGCGCAGGTAGTGGTCCATGATGACTAGCGCGGACATGGCATCCACAATCGGGACAGCGCGGGGGAGGACGCACGGGTCGTGGCGGCCGGCGGCGGAGAGCTTGACCGCCTCTTTCTTGCGATTCACAGTATCCTGCTCTTTTGCAATAGTCGAAACAGGCTTAAACGCAACGCGGAAGTAAATCGTCTCCCCGCTCGTTATTCCGCCGTAAGTGCCACCGGCATCGTTCTTCTTTGTACGGATATCGCCGTCCTTACCGATATGGAAAGGGTCATTGTGTTCGCTTCCGCGCATCCCGACGCTACGGAAGCCGAGACCGATGTCGAATCCTTTTACGGCATTGATGCTCATCATCGCTTTCCCAAGGTCCGCCGGAATTTTGTCGAAAACAGGTGCGCCGAGACCTGCAGGAACATTTTTGATGACACCTTGAATAATGCCGCCGATGGAATCGCCGGCTTTGCGAACCTCGTCAACGAGCTCTATCATCTTTTCCGCCGCCTTCTGATCGGGACAACGGATGATGTTCTCTTCGATATCTGCCGGCGTAACTTGCTCGAAGTCGGTGTCCGCTTTGATGTCCCCTACCTGGTCGACGTAGCTTAAGATCTCGATGCCGAGCTTCTCTTTGAGATATTTCTTCGCGATAGCGCCCGCAGCGACGCGCGCGAGTG
>MFMA01000030.1 GCA_001783355.1 Candidatus Kaiserbacteria bacterium RIFCSPLOWO2_01_FULL_54_20
ACGCTCAACTTTGACCCCGGTGCCGTTTCCCCGATGCCGACGTTGCCTTCGATTATTAATCCTCCCGTTGGTGCCGCCGTGGTGTTGTATCCGCTGCCGAAGCTTCCGCCCCCGCTCACGCTCAACTTTGACCCTGGTGCCGTTTCCCCGATGCCGACGTTACCGGTTGTTGGTTTAACTACGAAGTACGCAGGGTTAGCCGCTTCTTGTATGTAGAAGGTCTGGCCGGTGATATTTGCAAGTCCAACATTCCAGGTATTTGCAGTTTGGATAGTTTTTAAATGCAAACCCGCATCATTCGTGCCTGTGCTCTCAAGTCTCAAAAATGTCCCGTTAGCCGTATCGAGAGCGCCGGAACCCTTTATATGTACGACATCAGATGGCGCAACAGTCCCGATACCGACAGAACCGCTGCCCTGCTGCAAGACAAATTGCGAGGAGCCGATGGTGAACCCTTGGCCTGCGGCGATGGTGGTGGTGCCTGTCGTGCCGGTGAGCGAAAGCGGCGAGGAGAAGATGTTCGAGCCCGAGAAGGTGTTGTTGTCGGCGAGGAGTGTTGAAGAAGCAAAGGTCCAGGTCGAGGTGGAGAAGGTGTAGAGTGCTCCCGTCGAGTCGGCTGCGAGCGCACCCGAGGTGTAGTTGGTGAGTTGGACTGTGGAGGTGGCCAAGAGCGCACCCGCGAAGTACGAGCTGCCGACGACCGAGAGTTTGGAGGCCGGAGTGGTCGTCCCGATGCCGACGTTGCCGTTATTTAATACCGTCATTAAACTTGTACTCGCCGAGTTCGTCAGCTCAAACATTGAAGTTGCCCCTGTGCCTGCCCCCCACACCGACAGCTTGCTGTACGGAGTGGTCGTCCCAATGCCGACGTTGCCTTGAATTATTAACCCTCCTGTCGGTGCCGCCGTGGTGTCGTATCCGCTGCCGAAGCTTCCGCCTCCGCTCACGCTCAACTTTGACCCCGGTGCCGTTTCCCCGATGCCGACGTTGCCTGAACCCAAGACTGTCAGTTTTGCTGTACCGCCAGTATTTATAGTTGTTGTTAGTCCGTCTATTATAGTCGGAAGATACGCTGCTCCAGTACGGTCATAGGTTAGAAAATATCCGGCACCACCAAGATAAAAGACTTCAGGCCCCGCACCTGTTGGCGTTACATTGCCAGTTACTTTTAAACCGCCAACGGAACTGACGTTGGCGCCGAAAGTGGCATTGCCATTATGTGCTATCGTTAATGCATCTATTGACGTGCCGTAGTTATCGGCCAGACTGGTTGTTATCAAGTTTCCACTTGTATCGACGCGGGTATAAAAACCTTTTAGGTCTGTTCCTGCGCCGAAATTCCAAAACCACAATTCAGGCGATACGGTGCTTGAGATTATCGCCCGCGCTGAGCCGACATTGTCCAGCTGAAATGCTTTCGGCGTAGTGCCACCAATCAATCCATTCCCCAGAGAATTCGGTGATGTCGTTCCTATTCCGACGTGTCCACTGCCCTGCTGCAAGACGAACTGAGAGCCGCCGATGGTGAAGCCCTGGCCGCTTGCGATTGTCGTTGTTCCTGTTGTTCCTGTGATTGCCAAGAAGCCCGTCGTCGTAGCACCACCGCTAATAGTCAACCCACCCGCCTGCGTACCATCGCCGATTGTTGAACTCGCGGAGGCGAGGAGATTGGAGAGGTAGGTGTTGTGCGCCACGATGCCGTTGGCGACGAAGTTGTGGGTGCCTTCCACCTCGATGTCGTACACTTGCTCGGCTGGCTTCTCTTCTATCTTGACAACACGTTCCCACGCTGGCGTATTGCCGTATGCGACCGCTATTTCTTGCCCTACCGTAAGCTCGGATGCGCGTGTCCACACCCCCTTCTTGACAAATTCATCTGCAGGGAATATACTTGTGATATTGGAAAGCGCTTGATGGCTCTCGAAACCGGACTCCTTTGTGAGCGGGGATGAAGCTGAAATGGCGCTTTCCTTGTTTTTGAGCATATCCTGGAGCGTCGCGGCATAGTCCGCGGCTTTTTTGTTTATATACACGCCATACGCGGCATGGTGAGCGAGTGACTTCTTTCCCACTCGGTTGAACGACAACATGATGCGCGGAAAGGCGCTACGCACGATGCGCGCTATCACGTCGTCGTGACCATAGTAATCCAAGTCGACCACCAGCTCGTGTACGCGAGAATCCATACGCTTTAGCGCTTCGACAATGCCTGCAGCATAGACAGCGGGCGCAAATTCGCGCGGATAGCGGGCGCGGATTGAGTCGCGGAGTGCCTGCTTTATCTTGCGCGATATCTCGATGGTAAACGAGTGCTCGTCGTTAGCGATTGCAACGACGGTATCGCGATTAAAATCCTCGATTTTGATTGAAATATCTACCTCAAATCTATACAGTTTTTGCGTACGGGAGGCTCTCTTCTTACGGTACTCCTTCGGCCGAACGAGATACGGGTGTACGGCTGTCGTGTCGATTTCCTTTCCCGATTGTGTAGTAATGCGAACGAGCGGCTGGATGCCGGTGTCCACGAGTCCGTTGACGCGGCTCCAGGTAAACTCGCCCGTCTTCTGGTCGAGCGTTTGTACCTCGTCGCCCTCCTCAATGTCTTTTATCATCGGCTCATCGTAGATGTATCCCTCCTCGTCGGCCTCATCCTCCTCGCCCTTTTTCGCCTTTCTGCGGCGGCGCAGGCGCGTGTCCGCCGTGACGCAATGCCCCGAGACCGTGAGCGCGGTGGAGGATGCGTAGGGGAAGGTGTTGGCGCCGGTCGCGGTACTCGTAAACGCGCCGGTCGCCGTAATCGAACCATCGTCCAAGACCTTGAATATCGGCGTGTTGGCACTGTTGGCAAGCAGGAAGTTAACTCCCGTCCCCGTCCCCGCGCCCGTAACCGACAGCTTGCCCCACGGCGTCGAGGTGCCCACTCCGATATTCCCCGTCGCCGCTGTTGCGCCCGTGCCGACCGAGTTGGAGAACAGCAAGTTGCCGATGTTGAGTTGGTTGGAGGCGGTGACGGTCAGTCCATTGCGCACGTCATCGCCTATCAAGATGTTGTCCGAGCCTGTGGTGATGCCGCCCGTCGTGCCGCTGTAGCCCAAGATGGTGTTGTGTGCGCCCGTCGTAACGTTGTACCCCGTCTGATACCCGAGCAAGGTGTTGTAGTCGGAGCCGGTGGCGAAGTTAGTACCTGCAAAATATCCAACCACTGTGCCACCCTGGTTGCTATATGCCGCGGCACCTCCAGCCGCGTTGCTTCCGAGCGCAACCGTATTAGTCGCAGAGCCGTTATAATAGCTCGCGTTTAAACCTAAAGCGGTATTGTTGCCGCCTGTCTTATTTGTAAAAAGAGATAGGTTGCCAACGGAGACATTGCTGCCTCCTGTAGTGTTGGATTGAAGTGCCTGGCCGCCAACCGCGACATTGCTGGCTCCAGTCGTATTTGCCAAAAGTGCCAACGCGCCGACTGCGGTATTTTCGCTGCCGGTGGTGTTGGCCTTGAGAGCTGTGTCGCCAACGGCTGTATTGTAGTCTGCCGCCGCAGTGAGAGAGGCACTGTTGAGTGTCTGGTACCCAAGCGCCGTATTGTGTATTGCTCCGTCGAGCGTGAGCAAATTAGTACCTGCGCCGATGCCATTTACCGTCGCAAAGTTCGTACTCGAAGCATACAAAATCGTATTCCCCGCCTGCTTGTAGCCGCTGTACTGGTCGGTGTTGATGAATCCCGCTACGTCGAGGGCGTAGGTCGGGGCTTGGTTGAGAATCCCCACCTTAGAGCCGAAATAAGCATTAAGAGTCGTCGTAGCACCACCGCTAATAGTCAACCCGCCCGCCTGCGTCCCATTACCGATGGTGGAGGAGGCGTAGGAGGTAAGACCTCCGTTAAAAACGGCGGTGTTGTGCGCCACAATGCCGTTGCCGATAAAGTTGTGCGTACCCTCCACCTCGATGTCGTAGACATCTTCCTCGGCGACGGGCTCTATTGACACTATTTTGGCCCATTGTATGGTTGTTTTGGCCGTGTCAGTTTCAGTCCATTGAGTTTTCATTGCCCCTTGTGCTACACTGGGGGCGTTATGAACAAGCGCATCACCTTCAACGAAAACATCCGTTTCGGCAAACCCACGATCCGTGGGACGCGTATTGCTGTTGCCGATATTCTCAACCTCATTCGCGCCGGCTATACCCTCGACGAAATTCCCGGACAATACGAGGGGATTACCAAAGAGGACGTTGATGCCGCCATCGAATTTGCCACCGGCGTTCTCGAAAGCCCAGCGCAAATTCTCGCCCGCGTCGCGCACGCGTAGTGTATGTTCACGGTCTTCGCGGACCAATGTGTCAACCGCGACTTGCGCGATGCTCTGCGTAGCCTCCCTACCATTACTCTGATATATACCACTGATGTCGGACTTTCCACCGCGCCCGACGAAGAGATTTTCCAGTACGCGAGAGAGCATCGTATGGCGCTTTTTACTTCCGACCACGGATTCGGTGACATTCGCAAATTCGACCCTGCCGTTACCGAAGGTCTTGTCGTCGTGTACGTCGAGAATTTCAGACGAGACTCTTTGATCCGCGAGTGCAAGGAATTTTTTGAGAGCCACACTCCAGAATCTTTGCGAGGCAAGGGTTTTATTATTCAACCTGGCCGTGTGCGGCCATTTGGAAGCGATTGATCCCGCTACCCCTATCTCCTGCCCTATCTCCAGATATTTGACCTTGCGCCAGCCGAGGCGGGTGAGGTACGGGTGGTTGTCGGTGGTGCGGATGGTGCGGCCGTCTTCGGTGGTAATGCGGTAGGTCTGCCTGACCCCCATGTACGCCAACTGCTTGACGCGGTTCCACACCAGGCGGCCCGTCTTTTCGTCGAGCGACTGTATTTCGTCGCCCGCTTTGATATTGATTATGTCGACTTCGTCGTACTCGTACGAGCCGTCCGCGCGACGGCGGCGGCGGCGCAGTTTGGTGTCCGCCGCGACGCACAGGCTGTTGACGGTGAGCGTGCCGGCAAAGGTGGCGTTGCCTGTGGCGGCAAAGGTCCCCGCCACGCTGGTATTGCCCTGATTATTTACCGAAAAGAGCGTCGTGGTGGCGCTCTGGGTCGAGGAGCCGATGGCAAAGAGTGTTTGGTTGGTGTCGCCGTTGTTGGCGTGGACAGAGAGGCGGGCAAACGGCGAAGTGGTGCCGACGCCAAGCTGGCCAGTCGAGGGGGTGCCGGCGCTTCCGGAGTTGTTGGTGCCATAGAGGATATTTTGAATATTGAGCTGGCTGTTGTCGGTGGCGCTCGGCAGGCTGATGTTGTACCCGAGCAAAATATTGTTGCTTCCGGTCGTGATGTTTGAGTTTGGGAGCGTCGATACCGCGCCCACCACTAT
>MFMA01000031.1:0-5313 GCA_001783355.1 Candidatus Kaiserbacteria bacterium RIFCSPLOWO2_01_FULL_54_20
CGAAGGTGGCCTCGGTCGAGCGGCTCATTCCGCAATTACTCGCGATACAAAACATTGTACGCAATAAACCCCGCGTCTCTTTTTATGAGGGAACCGACGGGATAAAAGAAATTTACAAAATGACGCTTCGCGATAAGCAGACGATTTACGCATGGGAGGATCTTGATCAAGCCATAGACGTACTTCCGCCACATTTTGTAAAAAGCTATACGGAAGAACGTGCAGCGAAAAAAATTCCCGCACGATGCATCGACCGTGACACGCCGTTTGCGCGCGAGTGGACAGCGAAAAATAACGAACGGCTTGCACGCGAATCCCGGTTTATCAATTCTGAAGAATTCGGGACAGAGATAAACGTGTTCGGGAACAAAGTGGCATTTTTCCGTTGGGACAAAGAGAAGCCATTCGGCGTCATCATAGAAGACTCCGGCATTGCTACAGCGGTTCGGGTCGCATGGCAGGAACTGTGGGATCGTTTGGAACCTTTAAAGCATCAGGCATAATGACGGCATGTATACTAGGAGCAGTTTGAAAGATTTAATTGCAAAATCACTGAACGGGCTCGGCATTTCTGTCGATGCGGAGAAAATTCCGCTTGAACATCCGGCCGACCTGAAGAACGGAGATTATTCTTCCGGCATTGCGATGCAATATGCCAAGGAGGCAAAGGTCGCCCCTCACGCGCTTGCGGAGAAAGTAGTTGCTACGCTCGGTGTCATCGAGGGCGTCGCGAAAGTCGAGGTCGCCGGAGCGGGATTCATCAACTTCTATCTAGCACCGTCCATACTCGCAGGAGCTGTCGATAAGGCTCGAACAGAAGATAGGTGGGGAAGGAGCGCGCTCAATGAGGGGAAAAAGATAATGGTCGAATATACCGACCCGAATCCATTCAAAGAATTTCATATCGGCCACTTGATGAGCAATGCCATCGGTGAGTCTATCGCGCGCTTGCTTGAATTTTCCGGAGCAGAAGTGAAGCGCGCGAACTATCAAGGCGACGTGGGGCCGCACGTAGCGAAGGCGATTTTTGCGAAAATGAGAAGTCCTGGAATACCCTGGGGGGTTGCGTATAAAATGGGCAATGACCTATACGATGCATTCAAAACAGAGATTGACGATATTAACAAGAAAATCTATGAACGAAATCGAGAAATATTTCCTCTGTACGAAGCAGGGAGAAACGAAACACTTGCCGAGTTTGAACTAATTTACAAAAAACTCGGGATGGAGGAACGAAAACAATCTGGAGATGAGCGATTCTTTGATTACTACTTTTATGAAAGCATCACCGCACCGCGTGGTATTGCTCTCGTGCGTTCCCACCCGCAAGTGTTCAAAGAGAGCGAGGGCGCGATTGTATACCACGGGGAAGACGATGGGCTTCATACGCGCGTCTTTCTAACATCCAAGGACCTGCCGACCTACGAGACAAAAGAGCTCGGCCTTGCCGAGCTAAAAGCTGAAACGTGGAAATTCGATACCTCCATTACAATAACAGCCCACGAACAGAGCGATTATTTCGAAGTGGTTCTCGCAGCGATGAAAAAAGTCTTGCCGGAGGTCGCGCAGAAGATACGGCACATTTCGCACGGCATGATGCGTTTTGCCGAAGGCAAAATGTCGTCGCGCGTAGGCAACGTCGTTACGGCACTAGGATTACTTCAAGAGCTTTTTGATGTCGCTAAGGATCGCGCTAAGGAAAGTCGCGCGGATGATCATGAGAAATTGGCGCACGACATAGCTCTTGCGGCAGTAAAGTATCAAATTCTCAAGCAGGCATCAGGCAAGGATATTATCTTCGACCGCGAACGCGCTCTCTCACTCGAAGGCGATTCGGGGCCATATCTGCAATACGCGCATGCCCGCGCCCATGCCGTCGTCGAAAAAGCGCGCGAGCAGAACGTTGCAGCGAAGGTAGATGCGGAGACCGAGCCGATAGAACTCTCGCGCCTGCTCCACCGCTTTCCGGAAGCGGTGGAGTATGCCGCGCGCGAACTGGAGCCGCACCTTCTCACGAACTATCTTTTGGAATTCGCGTCTGCCTTTAATCGTTGGTATGCCAACGAGCAGATCCTCGATGGTTCGACAGGCGCTCCGCACAAAGTAGCGCTCACCGACGCGGCGTGCCGCACGCTCAAAAACGGCCTGTGGCTTCTCGGCATCCCCGCGCCTGAGAAGATGTAGCATGACCTCGTCAGAATTCGAAGCACTACTGCGCCCAGATCGTTACCAGGTATTTCTTTTCACGTCCCTAGCGACCGTGCCTTTTTGTTTTGCGCGGCACCCGTGGTTTGTGGTTAATGCAAAAGGCGCGATTTCACGATGGGAAATATTCTGGCAGGCCAATAGGTCACCTAAGAGCTTTGTGCACCTCCACAAAGATTTCCACGCCCCCGCGCAAGGCATCGAGATGTTTTTCTACTCGAACAGGTACTTTTTTCCCTCGCGGCTTGAGGGTTACATAGAGGGCGGCGAGGGTTCCACAGCCGCGCGTATGGCCGAGCTCATCGTGCGCTCTCCCGAGTCCTATCAACACAACGAGCGCTATTCACTCACTTCTCCCAACAGCATTACCTATGTGCAGTCAGTACTCGACGCGTTTCCGCAGTGCGGCCTGCGTCTACCATGGAATTGCTACTCGTGGGCGTTTAGGAAGTAGATGTCGTTCACTCAGTTTCTATCGCTCTGATCTCGTCGCGATATTTCGACATTATTTTTTCGAAATCGTCTTTATGGTTGTAGTCCTTTGACCAATTTATTGTCGAGAGCTTCTCGGTCGCTTTTTCAATGCACAACAAAAGGTGGGTTTTGAGTTCTTTCGCAACACCGGCCTTACCAAGTGCTTGTTGGGACCGAAGGACGCGAACCGCATTCGCCCACTTTTCTTCGAGATGTTGAGGGATGATGTCTCCCACCCAATCTGCAGGCCCAAATCCTCCTCCCGCGTTGACCCACAGCCCCTCTTTCTCCGTAGCGATATAGTTTTTAAGCTTACCCTCGCCGTGAAATTTTGCGTAACTTTCAAGTCTGCGAACATCCAAATCGGGGCCGATGCGTTGAAAGGCCTGTACGGTGGCGTCCAAGTTCTGGAGCATGCCCCTCTCATTCGGGGAGGGGTGATCGAAATTAATACTAGCCACCTGTGTTTCGATAGATTTCAAAAGTATCTTGAACGGTTCGCTTGTTCCATCTTCTCCCGGCGCCAGCGGCTTTATAGACTGGGCGTAGCGCAAAAATGCTTCGACGTTGGTAACGTGGACTGAAATGGGCCCCGACGGCAAACCATACTTCAGACCCTCGTTTGCTTCATGCGAAAGGGTCAAGCCAAAACGATTCAGCACCCTGCCGTACTTGGTCGTAAGTTCGGCCAAGGCCGTGCGAACCCCCTGTGCCGACTCTAGGACAACTTCTGCTTGTGCTTTTTGCGGGTCCAACGGCTCTCCTTCAATCACAGCGCCCAACATACGCCCCAGTGACCGCCCCATCCGAGCTCCCGGGCCGTGTTCATAGTTGTGCGCGTCTAGATCTTTGATCAACTCCGACAGTGACTCAGCAGATTCTTTTCGAAAGTCAGCGAGATTAGCTACCCGATTCTGACTATCCATAAGCGAAGCATACCATCACGCGTCCTCGTCGGCGGGCTTTTCGTTTGTTACGATGTACCGAATGGCTGAAAATCAGGCAAAATCGGAAGTCGCGAAGCGAGAAGAACAGACTCTCGCGTTTTGGAAAGACCGGGAGATTTTCAAGAAATCCCTCGAAAAACCTGCCTCGAATGGCGAGTACGTTTTCTACGACGGCCCGCCGTTTGCGACCGGGCTTCCGCACTACGGGCACATCGTCGCGTCGGTCATTAAGGACGCCGTGCCGCGCTTTTGGACCATGCGCGGCTGCCATGTGCCGAGGCGTTGGGGGTGGGATTGTCACGGACTCCCGATAGAGAACATCGTCGAGAAGGAACTTGGCTTCAAACACAAGAAAGAGATACATGAGTATGGCGTCGCCAAATTCAACGAGTACTGCAGGAATCGCGTACTCACGTATGCGCACGAGTGGGAGAAAATAATCCCGCGCATCGGCCGTTGGGCCGACATGGAAAATGCCTACCGCACGATGGACAAGCCGTTCATGGAATCGGTGTGGTGGGTTTTCAAGGAGCTGTGGGACAAGGGCTTGGTCTACGAGGATTACCGCTCGATGCACATTTGCCCGCGCTGCGAGACGACGCTTAGCCAGCAGGAAGTGGCGGAAGGGTACAAGGATGTAAAAGACATCGCGGTGACGGTGAAAATGGAACTCGTCGATGAGCCAGGAACGTATTTTCTTGCGTGGACGACGACACCGTGGACCCTGCCGGGGAACGTGGCCCTTGCAGTTGGCTCCAACATTCCCTATGTAAAAGTGAAAGCCGAGGGCGGCACGTATTGGGTAGCGAAAGAGCGTGCGTCAGTAGTTGTCCCGAACGCGGAAGTGCTTGAAGAGAGAAAAGGAAGCGTACTTGTCGGAAAAAAATACAAACCACTTTTTGATTACTATGCGAGCGACGCATCTCTCAAAAATCGGGAGAACGGATGGAAAGTGTACGCGGCGGATTTCATTACTGCCGAGGACGGAACGGGAATTGCACATGAGGCGCCGGCATTCGGTGCTGACGATTGGGAACTTCTAAAAAAAGAGAATTTGCCGTTCGTCCAGCATGTGAATATGGACGGTACGTTCAAGCCGGAAGTAAAAGATTTTGCGGGATTGCAGGTCAAACCCATTGATGACCCCTCGGCGACCGACGTTGAGGTGCTCAAGTATCTTGCGCGAAGTGGCTTGCTGTTCAGCAAGGAGAAAGTCGAGCATTCGTACCCGCACTGTTGGCGGTGCGACACGCCGCTTTTGAACTACGCGACGTCCTCCTGGTTCGTCTCGGTGACGAAAATAAAAGATAATTTGCTCAAGAACGGAGAAGTGATCAACTGGTCTCCCGAACACATTAAGGAGGGGAGATTCGGTAAGTGGCTCGAAGGAGCGCGCGATTGGTCCATAAGTCGCCAGCGTTTTTGGGCGAGCGTCATTCCTGTGTGGGTGTGCAATACATGCAAAAAACAGCGCGTCTTCGGCAGTGCGGCCGAGCTTGAAGAGGCGAGCGGCAAACGGATAAGCGACCTGCACAAGCATATTGTCGACATGATAACAGTGCCCTGCCCTGAGCCAGTCGAAGGGCGTGCGTGTGGCGGCACGATGAAGAGGATACCCGACGTACTCGACACCTGGTTTGATTCCGGCTCAATGCCGTATGGTGAGCGGCACTATCCGTTCCACCCC
>MFMA01000031.1:5337-5826 GCA_001783355.1 Candidatus Kaiserbacteria bacterium RIFCSPLOWO2_01_FULL_54_20
TCGGCTGACTACGGGGCAGGGAATAAAGAGCCGCCACTTCCTCACGGATTTCCCGCGCAGTTTATCGCAGAGGGTCTCGACCAGACACGTGCCTGGTTCTATTACCTGCACGTGCTTGCGGGGGCGCTTTTCCGGAAGAACGCATTCCAGAACGTGATAGTGAACGGCATCGTCCTCGCGGAAGACGGTAAGAAAATGTCGAAGAAACTGCAGAACTATCCGGACCCGATGGAAATTGTCGAGAAGTACGGCGCTGATGCCTTACGATTTTATCTGCTCTCATCTCCCGTAATGCAGGCAGAAAATCTGAGTTTCTCAGAGAAAGGAGTGGACGAAGTCGCGAAGAAGAATCTCGGACGTCTCACGAACGTACTCGCGTTCTACAAACTCTACGAGGATACTTCGACTTCCTTCGACTCCGCTCAGGATAAATCGCTCAGTACAGGCGGAACTCCGCGAGACTGGAAGAGCGAGCACGTTCTCGATAGG
>MFMA01000031.1:6110-6653 GCA_001783355.1 Candidatus Kaiserbacteria bacterium RIFCSPLOWO2_01_FULL_54_20
GAGCGTGCATCTTGCCACATGGCCCGAAGGCCGCGCCACGCTGAATTTTGTCCAGCGAATGTTCGGACTTGGGGGCGAAGACAAAAAACTTCTCGCCGGAATGCATGCGGCGCGAGAGATGGTCACGCGCGCGCTCGAGGCCCGTCAAAAGGCGGGTATCAAGGTGCGTCAGCCACTTAGGCAGTTGACAGTCGACAGTAAACAGTTGACAGAGGAATATCTTGCGCTCATTCAGGATGAAGTGAATGTGAGAGAAGTTGTTTTTGGCGAGCGAGTCGAGCTTGATACGGATATCACACCTGAACTGCGTGAGGAGGGGATCGTTCGTGACACTGTCCGCCTCGTGCAGGATGCGCGGAAAGCGGCGAAACTGCATCACAGCGAGTACGGCAAGGTTTCGATAAACGTTCCGGCGGAAGATAGGGCTATCGTCGAAAAACGCCTCGAGCAGATAGAGAAAGAGACGAATACCGGAATTTCTTTCTTGTAGGTCATGTACCAGAAATACCACACCGAGGCCCTCGTACTTGGAAATCGCGAGCG
>MFMA01000032.1 GCA_001783355.1 Candidatus Kaiserbacteria bacterium RIFCSPLOWO2_01_FULL_54_20
TGTCTACTTGCTCGGCCGCCAAATATGTTTTGCCGGCGACGGTGGCGCGCAAAAGTTCTACTGTGCCCGACGTGGTGCCGGGGAAGAAGAGTGCCGCACCGAGCGCATTGCCCGGCTTGCCGTTATTATCCTCATAGATGACCACCCATGTCGGAGCCGACACCGCCGCTTTGGCAATCGCGACAGAGTCGCCTGCAGCCTGCGGGCTTGCGATAGAGAGCGAGGTGTTGGAACCCAAGCTTGCAGTACCAACGTCAACCCCGAGGGTGCCGCCGCCAGTTGAGGTGCTAGGGGTTGAGGTCGCGGCGGAGTTCTCTGCCACGGGGCTGGTAGTGCGCCACGCAGAGTATCCCCACGCGATTATCACGCCGACGATGACCCCTACCACAACCATGCCCGCGTAGCGCGCAGTATTATTATTTGATGCAGGCGGCGTCGCTACAGGTTTTGCGGGCACAAATGGATGATATTGCTGTTGCTGATTTTGGCTCTGCTTCTGCGGAACAGACCACGAAAGACCCTCTTGCTTGTTTTGTTCCCCGTCGTTTTTTTCTTGCATACGGTAAAAATTAAAGACGTATAAAACTCTTCCTGCCCGTGCCCCTATTCTATATGACCCCCCGGTACGCACAAGGCGCCGACTTCCTCCAATACACGGTCGGCCTTTTGTCCGGAGACTCCCGCAGAGGCGAGCGCGCGCGTATCGGCGGCAAGGGCGCCACAGAGTACCACTTTTTGGCTTAACAAAGCCGTTTTTTCGCGCCGATTCAATGTCGTAAGCGCCGTTATAGGGTAGAGCCCGTTCCGGTCGATGCGGTCGTGGAGCGTGCCGCCCTGCGGCTCCTCCCATCCCAACAACTCTACCCCCGCGCACGCGGCATAGCGGACGGCCATGTCGGTAAATTTGGTGTTGGTGACGACCAGCCCGCGCATGGGTTCCTGCTCGCCGTTTTGTTTGCGCCTCGCTTCGATGTCTTCCAGCCGCGCTTTGACATACAAGACCGTTTTTAGGTCGGTTTTAAATCCGGCCGCATTATGAAATTTGGCTTCAACGTACATGATGGAACCGCCGTTATGTACGACGACGTCCACCTCGTGCTCGACGCACGCGCCCTGGATAATTTGGTCTATCTCGGTGCGCGCGCCTTCGGCGCGGAAGAGTTCCGATATATAAGCCTCAAAAGGGAAGCCCGACGGGCCAAACTCGAGTATCGCGTGCTTGAGGCTATAGCGCGCCGCCGCGCCGCGGCGCGCCTCGCGCAATTTAGAAAAGGCGTGCCGGTAAATTTCCTGCGTAGTGATGCCGCTGTAGAGCTCCGCTTCCACCGCGCGGCCGATGTCGCGCGCCAACCCATGCTCCGCCCCCGAACGCATGAGCGAGGAGACGAGCTTTTCCGGATTATAAAGCTCGGTGGTGCCGTCAGCTTTTGCGATGAGTATCGCCATGTCTGGCGGTAAGTATAACACCGCCGCCGAGGCACCGGCCGCCGCGGTACAACACCAGCGACTGCCCTTCCGGAACAAAGTGCGGCTCGAGCAAAGTTATGGTGGAACCATTTTTATTTGCAGGAATAAGTGTCTGCCGGTAGCGGTAGCGCGCCGTACACGGACCGTCCACAACATCGCCTATCCAGTTTTCTTCTGATAGTTCGACCACCGTTTGTGTGGAGCCGCGCGGAAACTTTTCGGCCGAGACAGTGACAGTGTTGAATTCCGTATCCTTCCCCACCACGTACTGCGGCACGGCTGAAGGCCCTTGGTTAAAAAGTTCAAACCCGTGCCGCTGGCCGAGCGTATACGCCTGCACGCCCGCGTGTTTGCCGACAACAGCCCCCTCTTCGTTGAGCACATCGCCCGGCACGAGCGTCAGTTCTTGCTGCAACATGTCGTCGATAGAAACATCGCCGAGGAAGCAGAGCCCCTGGCTGTCCTTGCGTTCCGCATTCGGCAAGCCTAACTTTTGGGCAAGCTTGCGCACCGCCGGTTTTTTAAGACTTCCGACGGGAAACAGCGTTTGCCGCAGTTTTGTTTCAGGCACGGCCCAGAGGAAGTAGGACTGATCTTTGTCAGGATCCACTCCCGACAAGAGTGCAACAGTGTGTTCACCGGAGGAGTTGGGGTCGTGTTTATCTCTCCGGAGGGGGACACACTGTTGCACTCTTGCATAATGGCCGGTGGCGACCGCATCGGCGCCTTGCTCCATGCACCAGTCAAAAAAGAGGCCGAACTTTATTTCGCGGTTGCAGAGCGCGTCGGGGTTGGGGGTGCGACCCTTGGCAAACTCTTTGATCGAGATTTCAAACACGCGTTTTTTGTACTCTTTGGACAGGTCGATGGCTAAAAAAGGGATTTTGAGGTGCGCGGCAACGCGCATGGCGTCGAGCTGGTCTACTCCGGCCGAGCACGGGTAGCCGGGCAGAGCGATGCGTATAAACACGCCCGTCACCTCGTGCCCCTCTTTTTGCAGTAGTGCGGCAGAAACGGCCGAGTCCACCCCGCCGGAGAGTCCAACAAAAACCTTCATGCCTTTGTTATAGCTTTTTCCTCCTAATTCCCCAAATATTGTTTTTTATACGCCAAGTGTTGTGCGTAGGTGGTCGCGTAGTGGAAGATGCCTTTTTTGTCGGAGAGAAAAAAGACATACTTTGTTTTTGTGGGCGTGGCGGCGGCGAGGATGGAGTCGATGCCCGGGTTGTTGATAGGCCCCGGCGGCAAGCCTTTGTATTTGTAGGTGTTGTACGGCGAGTCGAACGCAAGGTCGTCGAGGGTGAGCTCAAACGTATTTTTGCCCATAATGTAGGGGAAGACGGCGTCTACCTGGAGCGGCATCCCGATGTCAATACGGCGCCACAGCACCCCTGCTATCATCTGGCGGTCTTTTGTTTTGGAAGCCTCCTTCTCCAAAATAGAGGCCATCACCAGCAACTCCTCGAGCGTGTGCTTGGAGGAAGACAGCTGTTTTTGTATGCCGAATATCTTTTTATGAAAATTATTGTCAAAAACACTCAACACTGTTTCGGTCGATTGTCCGGGCCGAAAGAAGTATGTGTCGGGGAACAGGTACCCCTCGCGTGCGCGAGAGACAAACTCCTGGCGGTTAAAGTCGGGCAATTTTTGCACCAGCAGTTTGGTGATGTCGGCAGTAGTGGACCCTTCGGGGATGGTGACGCGGACAGGTTCGGTTTTAAAGTCGCCGCTGAGGAGCCGCATCGCAACCCACACAAGGTTCTCCTGCCGGGAAAAGAAATAATATCCCGCCGGTATGTGCCGGTCGTCGCCCAAAAGCCGCACGGTCCACTCAAACAACCGCGCGCCCTTGACCACGCCGCGCTCCTCGAACTGCGCGGCGATGGTTTTGAGCGGGCTCCCCTCGGCCACCTCCAGATACGCTCCGCTGGGGAACCCGACCGGAGCGGCAAACCAGAGCGAGTAGAGGATATAGAGAATACCGCCCCATGCAACTAGGTTTATTAGCGCCTTTTCAAACAAGTCGCGGCGCGCGTACCAGTCGACGATGACGTGAAAAGTCGGAAGATGTACGTGGTGCCAAGCCATTATTGAGGAAGACCTGCCTTGCCGGCAGGCAGGTTAGCGGGGCCCATAGGGAGGTTGGGCGGCGGCTCGGAGCGGCGGCTCGGCACGCGCGACAGGCCCGGCGTTTTGACCATCGAGTTGGGGAAGTGCCACAGCGTCGCCAACTCTTCGGTGGTCATATAGCTCGGCACCTGGTCGTAGGGCGCAGCAAAGTACGCCCGGTGTTTGTAATGAAAGAAGAGATTCTTTTTGGTCTTGTCTTGACGTATGTTGTTCCAGTCCTGCCATGGGTATGTAAATATCAACTGTCCGCGCGTCGCACCTATTGAACTGTAACCGGGATAGCGGAAAGAGTTAAAGATGGTAATGAGGTTGGGGGTGTTAATGCCTTTAAACTTTCCCTCTTCGGCGATATAGAGCCCGCGAATGCCAACCTCGAATAAACTTTTTGATTTCGAGTGCTCAATGGCTTCAACTTGCTCGCGTTCGCCAGGGCTAAGCAGGGTCGAGCCGCGCGAGCCTACCTTCTTTTTCTCTGCTGGATCGTCGGTCAGTCCTTGTGCACGCTCTATTGCCCCTTTGGTTATTTTTTGTAGTGCCTTTTTTACTCCTTCCTCATAAGAGTCTTTACCGAGATAAAAACCATACCACTCGTCCTTTTTGTGAGCACGGATAACAAACTGCAACCACAGGTACTCCCCCGACCCCATCTCACTCATGTGTTCCAAAACATTTGTGATAGGGTCCACCTGCACTTCAGGCGTGTCAGTGTTTTTGTCGAGACCGTAGTCGATGTACGTGCGGATAGGCAACGCTATGTCGCTTTTTTTAAATTCATGTCCCCACATGCCATGGGTTTCTGGGGTAAAGGGAACTTTGTTTACATAATCATCCACCAACGTCACCTTGGCTTCAGGAAATTGTCCGTAGAGTTTAGCCTCGAGCATGTTGCGCCAGCTTTCGCGCATGTATAGATAAAAGTCAACGCGCCCTTCATTTCCCACCAACTCGAGCGCCCAATGTGGGCGGGATTTACCCTTCCAAATGCGGGAGATGAAGTCGCCCTCGCCGCCGGTTTGATATATTGCCGCAAGAAACACCTCCATCGCGAGTGGCGACTTGCTCACCTCGGGCGGCAACTCTATGTGCAAAAGGATGTGCTTTTGGTCAAACCAAAACAAAAGGCGGATGTAGTGTATCCATGACGACCAAAAAAATACAAAAAGATATATCGGGAGCCAAATAGGAGACAGTGCCACCACCATGGCAAAGGTCCCGGCAACGGCGTCGGGGTCGAGTACGGCCGCAAGCCACACCAGCAACAAAAATGCGATGGGCATCACCGCAATGGGTTCTATCTCCCAGTCGTCGAGCCAGTCCTGGAGGTTTTCCGCGCCGCCGGGGCCCCAAAACAGGAGGTATTTTTTCCAGAAAGGATGTTTTTTAAACTCGACCTTCTCCGCCATGGGTATAGTATACTTTATAAATATGGACGCGCTGCTCAACGGATTTCTTGCCGATCCGATGTACTACATCGGGCTGTGCTTTGCGTTTGTCGCGGCGATAGCCTTTCTCACCTTTATACGCGGGTTCTTTTCCGGCGCGCCGCACCTCTTTACTATCTCGGTGCACGCAGGCCACCTCAAGCACTACCGCTTCCGCG
>MFMA01000033.1:0-4757 GCA_001783355.1 Candidatus Kaiserbacteria bacterium RIFCSPLOWO2_01_FULL_54_20
AAGCGGTCTCTTCATTTTTGCCTTACAATGGTGGGAATGAAGAGGATCTACACTGGCATCGACATCGGCACGTACCACGTGAAGGCGGTGATAGCTTCGGCCGGAGAAACTCCGGAACTCCCCATGCAGATACTCGGCACAGGAACGGCAAGCTCAAAAGGATTGAGGCACGGCTATATCATCGACGGAAAAGAGGTGACCAAGTGCATTCGCGAGGCACTGCATCGGGCGGCGAGCGCGGCAAAAGTAAAGATACGGAAAGCTCGTATCGCGATCGGCGGCGTCGGTCTTGATGAACTGCGCTCCACCGCAGAAGTCACCCTCACTCCTTCCGGCGGAATAGTGACCGAACGCGATGTCGAGCGCGTGCTTCGGGAAAGCGAAAAGCGCGCGGCTTCCAAGCTCACTAATCGCACCATAATTCACACGATACCTATCGAATTCCGTATTGATGGCATACGAGTGTTCGGAAAACCCGAAGGCCTTCAGGGCACGAAGCTCGCGGTTGACTGTCTTCTCATCACCATACTTACCCACCACCACGACGAGCTCATCGAGGCGGTAGAAAACGCAGGCGTCGAAGTCGAGGGATTGATGGCTGCACCTCTCGCGGCAAGCCTTGTGACTCTCTCTAAATCGCAGAAGACCGCCGGCGTCGTCCTTGCAAATATCGGCGCGCAAACGCTATCGATAGTCATTTTCGACAACGATACCCCGGTTTCGCTGAAAGTTTTTCCGGTCGGTTCCTCGGATATCACGAACACTATCGCGCTCTCATTGCAGATACCTCTACCAGAAGCCGAGCAGTTGAAACGAGGCGCTGTGACGGGAAGCGATGTCCCGCCGAAACGAATGCAGGGAATAGTTTCGATGCGCTTGCGCGACATGTTCACTCTGATAAATGCACATCTCAAATCAATCGAGCGAGCGCGCCTGCTGCCAGCCGGCATAGTAATAACGGGCGGGGGCTCGGGACTTGCGAGTGTTTCCGACATAGCGCGCGCCATTCTAAAACTTCCGTCGCAGATATCTCAAATAGGATATCTTCCGCGCTCATCCACCGTGGATGCCACATGGGCCGTTGCCTACGGCCTCTGTCGTTGGGCATACGCGGAAGAGCTCGCCGGAAATGGGAGTAGCCTGGGAGAGGTCGCCCGCAATGCCTGGGATTCGGTGAAGCAATGGGTGCGCTCGCTCCTCCCATAATCTTGCGATGAGGTGTCACCTCATCGCAAGATGAAATTATGGATGTCCGACATCCATAATATGGGAAAGAAACGACTTGTATGCGCTTGGGATAGCAGAATATACTCGATGGGGTGTCAAGTTTGCGCTATTCCCGGAAGTGCTATGATGCCTGGACTATGCCCGGTAGGACAATTTCGAATCGTCTTGAAATGGGTATTGCAATGCGATCAGGCCATAGTTCCGTTCACGATTCTTGTCTGTCAGGTGAGGTCAACCGCGACAGTAATTATTCGAAATTGTACTAACCGGGTATGTCCAAACTAATAAAGCCCGACGTTGAATCATTCGCGCGGATACGGGTCGTCGGGGTCGGAGGTTCGGGAGGAAATGCGGTCAACCACATGGTTTCCTCGCACGTGCAGGGAGTCGACTTCATCGCGATCAACACCGATGGCCAAGACCTTCACAAGAACAAAGCGAAGAGAAAGATACACATCGGTAAGGCTTTGACGCGAGGATTGGGCACCGGAATGAACGCCGACATCGGCAAGCAGGCCGCCGACGAGACGCGAGAGGAAATACAGGACGCCGTGAAAGGCTCCGACATGGTGTTCATCACCTGCGGAATGGGTGGCGGCACGGGAACCGGCGCCGCACCCGTCGTTGCAAAAGTCGCCCGAGAGCTCGGTGCGCTCACCGTCGGAGTCGTCACGAAGCCTTTTAGTTTCGAGGGGGCGCAGCGCGCCAGGCTCGCCGAACAGGGGCTTTCCGAGCTCCGCAAAGCCGTGGACGCCCTCATCATCATCCCCAACGACAAGCTGCTCTCCATCGTCACGCGCGAAACCGGCATCAAGAACGCTTTTGCGATGTGCGACGACATATTGAAGCAGGCCGTCGAGGGGATCTCCGACCTCATTACGCAAACGGGTATCATCAACGTCGACTTCGCTGATGTGCGGGCGGTCATGCAGAACGCCGGCAGTGCGCTCAT
Source organism: Candidatus Kaiserbacteria bacterium RIFCSPLOWO2_01_FULL_54_20 (assembly GCA_001783355.1). Taxonomy (GTDB): domain Bacteria; phylum Patescibacteriota; class Minisyncoccia; order Phycocordibacterales; family UBA2100; genus UBA10103. The sequence continues at coordinate 2,180 of MFMA01000033.1, forward strand.
GGGGATCGGCACGGGTATCGGCGAGAAGCGCGCGGAACTCGCAGCCCGCGCCGCGATAAACTCTCCCCTTTTGGAAGTCTCGATACACGGCGCCAAGGGAGTTCTATTCTCCATCGCTGGAGGCGAAGACCTCGGCATGCTGGAAGTGCAGGACGCCGCGAATGTCATCACCGAGGCTATCGATCCCGACGCGAAGGTCATCTTTGGCGCTGTCACTGATCCAAGCCTCAAGAAAGGCGCTGTACGCGTAACCGTGATTGCTACAGGATTCCCCGAGGGTGGGGTACGCGCGTCGCTTTTCGGTAGCACACAACGGTTCGGGCCCAAGAAAGACCAGGATGTGCCTCCTGCAACGATCCGCGCTGGTCGGGAGCCAGAGCGGGCGGAAAAGGTTGCGAGTGCCGCAGAGAAGGCGGAGCGCGATGCCAAACACAAGCAGAAAGAACCCGTTCAAACAACGGCCGACGAGGACAATGACATGTGGGGAGGACTTCCTTCTTTTCTCCGCAGGAAATAGACGCAAATAGCCGGTAGCCAGCAGCCTGTGGCCTGTAGTAAAATGCGGCAATCCTTTATGTTTTATCTTGCTTCCGGCTACAGGCTACAAGCTAATGGCTATGTTTGATTTGATCATCATCGGCGGTGGTCCTGCGGCAGCTGCAGCAGCGGTGTATGCCGCGCGCAAACGCCTGAAGACTCTTCTCGTCACCGAAGAATGGGGCGGACAGAGCAACGTCTCGGCCGACGTTCAGAACTGGATAGGCACGCCGTCGATATCAGGGGCCGAGCTTGCCAAAAATCTTCGAACTCATGTGGAAACGTATAAGGGAGACTCTGTCGAGATCCTTTTCCCCATGCGCGCGACGGCTCTTATTCCGAGCGAAGACAAAGTCACTATAGAACTAAAAGATGGAAAGAAAGTGGAAGCCAAGTCGGCTCTCATTGCAAGTGGTGCGCGACGGCGCACGCTCGACGTGCCGGGCGCAAAGGAATACGACCAAAAAGGCCTCACCTACTGCGCGAGCTGTGACGGTCCGCTGTTTGCGGACAAAGATGTGGCAGTAATCGGCGGGGGCAACGCCGCATTCGAGACCGCTCTCCAGCTACTCGCCTACTGCAAAACGGTCACGCTGGTCAATCGCACCGAGACGTTTCGCGCCGACGAGACCACGGTCGCCGCGGTGCGTGCGTATCCCAACATGCGCATCGTAACGAATGCGGAACTTCTCGAAGTCGTCGGCGCCGCCCAGACGCCGTCTGGAGACTCTGTCGGAACGAGGGCTCTGCCCGGCGGGGCGAAATTCGTTACAGGACTCAAGTTGAAAGACACAAAAACCGGGAAAGAAAGTGTACTACCAGTTGAGGGAATTTTCGTTGAGATCGGCCTCTTACCGAACACCGAGTGGATAGGAAATGCGCTTGAAAAGACCGCGGTCGGCCAAATAAAGGTCGATCCACGCACACACCGTACTTCTCATCCTCGTGTCTGGGCGGCAGGCGACGTGACCGACGGCGTCTACCACCAGAACAACATCGCCGCCGGCGACGCGGTCAAAGCCCTGGAAGATATTTACGTTTCTCTGCGCCGAGCCTAGTGCCTGAAATGCCGAACGCCGGTGAAGACCATCGCGAGACCGTGTTTGTTGGCGGCGTTTATTGAATCCTGATCTCTCTGCGAGCCGCCGGGCTGGATGATGGCCGTCGCTCCCGCTTTCGCGGCCTCCTCAACGACGTCGGAGAACGGAAAGAACGCGTCTGACGCAAGAACTGCGCCCTCGAGCGAGAGCTTGGCGTGCTGTGCCTTATGCCAGGCGATACGCGCAGAATCGATGCGGCTCATCTGGCCCGCGCCGATACCGACGGTCGCGCCATCCTTTGCATAGACGATGGCATTGGATTTGACGTGTTTCGCTACTGTGAACGCGAATTTCATATCGACCATTTCTTGCTCTGTCGGGGGGCGTTTGGAAGCGATGCGCGGCTCTCCCGCGATGACACTATTGTCGGCTGTTTGCACTAAAACGCCGCCGGCGATGGTTCTCAATGTCTGGCGCGGAGCGGCGGGGTCGGGCATGATGCCCGTGAGAAGCACGCGCACGTTGGGTTTCGCCGAAAGCACCTTCAAGGCGGCATCGTCCGCCGACGGCGTGATAACGACTTCGAGGAAAATTTTTACCAATTCTTCCGCCGTCGCCGCATCAAGCGCGCGGTTCATGGCGACGATGCCGCCGAACGCAGACACGGGATCGCAGGCGAGCGCTTTTTGGTATGCTTCGTATACATTTTCCCCTATCGCCGCGCCGCACGGATTCATGTGCTTCACTATCACGGCTGCGGGTTCAGAGAACTCCGCGACGCACTCGAACGCAGCATCCGCGTCCAATAGATTGTTGTAGCTCAATTCCTTGCCCTGCACCTTCTTCGCGTTCGCCACTCCCGGCCTGTCAGGGTCGAGCGGGTTCTGATAGAGTGCCGCCGCCTGGTGCGGATTTTCGCCGTAGCGTAGTGCCTCCACACGTTTCAATTCCAGTATCAGTTCCTCCGGAAGCTCCGAGTCATCGCTCATGCGAGCATTTTA
>MFMA01000033.1:4851-10118 GCA_001783355.1 Candidatus Kaiserbacteria bacterium RIFCSPLOWO2_01_FULL_54_20
CGCGACCCGATGGGGGCACCGCCCGCGAGCGATTATTCTACGACGATAACTTTGCCGAATTTCGTCGAGGCCGAGTGATTGTGGTACGGCCAGGTGCCGACTTTGCCGAACGTGAAGCTATACGTTGCTCCGGTCGCACATTGATCGAAGGCCGCCCCTGCCGTGTCCGGGCAGTGCGCTGCCAAATCCGTGCCGCTGTAGCCCGTGTGCGCCGGATGCGGGCCTGTGGCGATCCACATCTCCCCGCCACTTTCGTTCTTCCATGTCACCGCTCCGCCTTTCTTGACCGTGACCTCGGAAGGGCTGAAACCCGCCGCGGAATACGTAACAACCGTCGGCGTGTTAATCCCGACCTCAACTCCAACATTCACGCCTGTAGAATCGTTCGTATCCGTCCCCTCCGCAGTGGGCTGGGTTGTCTCCGTTTCCGAGGCAGGAGCAGCGTTGTTCTGCCAGAGCAGATATCCTCCCCCTAGAATAACTACCACTACAAGAGCCCAAATAAAATTTTTCATACATTATCGTTATCGTTGCAACCTATACTAATAAGTGTCTGGGATTATAGCACATGCTCCTTAATGGCCTTTCTTAGCCACAAATTCGCGGCCATGGCCGACGTCGGTATTGACGGGTATGCCCTTTTTGCACAGATCGCAATCGTCTGCCGGCCACGATTCGAGATGAATGTTGACCAGCGCGACGAATTGGTCCGGATTTCCCACTTGTTCTTCGGTGACGTCGCCACGATTCGCTATAACGGCTACACTGACGACATTAGCTCCGACGGCACGTGCGGCTTCGACTACCTTCTTAATGGAACCTCCTGTCGTTGTAAGATCATCGACAACAAGAACGTTTTTACCCTTGATTAACGCGTCGTAGCCGCGTTTGACGACAAAGCCTCCATTGCCATCCTTGTCGGCGTAGATCCCGTATACCTCGCGTCCGGTTATGTGCCCGAGATGATACGCAGTCCATTGCGAAAGAACCACTCCCCCCACTGCAGGAGCGAGTACAGCATCTACATGCGCGTCGGCAAAGCGCTCTGCGAACGCGCGACATAATTGCGAGACCTCGTTTGGGTGAGCGAAGAGTGCGTCTTTGTTGACATAGGAGTCGCTGTGCAAGCCGGAGGTGAAAACGAAATGCCCGCTTCGGAACGCGCCGACTTTTTGGAGCAGATCGAGCACTTCGGACTCATTCATAAGCAACTATTCTACAGCGCTTTTGTAATGGCGTCATGGAGCTCTTGGGTTTTAGCCCGTGCTACCTCCGCAAAATCTGCTTCGCGGGACGCAAAGATAATCGAACGCGCGGCGTTCACGATGAGGCCCTTCTTTCTGCTGTCCAAGCCATTCTTAATCGTCTTCTCGAGACTGCCCGCCTGCGTTCCAATTCCCGGCACAAGTATCGGCATGTCGCCAATGATAGCCCGCACCTCTCCGAGCTCTTTCGGATACGTACCTCCTACGACAACGGCGCAATTCCCATTTTTGTCCCACGTCGTCGCCACACGTTGCGCTACGTGTTTGTAAAGAGGCTGTCCGTCAACGAGAAGGTCTTGAAATTCGCCGGCACCATTGTTGGAAGCCCGGCACCAGACGATCACTCCCTTATCGCTCCGCTTCAGAAACGGTTGAAGGGCTTCTCCGCCCGCGTACGGCTGGACCGTTACGGCATCGGCCTGCAAGTATTCGAATGCCGCCCGCGCGTACTGTTCGTTGGTATTTTCAATGTCGCCGCGCTTCGCGTCGAGAATGACAGCGACTCCCGGCGCATTCTCGATGATATACATAATGGTCTCTCGCAGGGCCGCTATCCCCTGGTCTCCGTGCGACTCGTAAAAAGCCGAGTTCGGCTTGTATGCGCATACGATATCCTTCGTCGCGTCCACGATGGCGCGATTGAACCCAACGATGGTCGTGCGCGTATCTTCCTTTTCCGCCGCTTTCGGTATCTTGGTTATATCGGAATCCAGCCCGACGCATAAAAACTTTCCTTCATCCCATTTCCCTTCCAGAAGCTCCCGAAAATTGCGGCCATTACTCATTGGGCTCTATCCTATCACACGCGACAGGCATAAAAAACGAGCCGGCGAGCTCGAGAAGCGCATCAACACTCCTCGAACTCGCCGACCCAGACCACCGTCGTCACGGTGGAGGCATTACCGGCGGGTCAACACGCTGCCAGCCAGCTCGCTCGCGTTCTTCCATTCCGAACGCTTTGCACGGATTGCAGCAGAAGGCGGCGGTGCATTCTTCATCCCCTCCTTCAGCCTTGGTCCGCTTGAGCTTGATAAGGAAACTCGCCGTTTCGGCGCATACTTCACATAATGCCATTGGCAGTCCTCCTTGGAGACAGGTTTCAGAAACGCGGAACACTCGGCCACTACACTACCAAAGACACACCGTAAAAACAACGCTGGCTGATCCCGTGAGAGACCTGCCGGCGTTTTGTATATCAATACCTTCTCGTGCTCCTCACCCTCTTTCTTCAGAGTGACTTGGACTCCGCTTCTATAGTTGCCCTCGTATCAATTGCAGCAAGTGTTGGCCATCCTCAATGTCCCACGCCCGACTTGCGGGAAGTACCACGTCTGCCATTTCTGAATATTTCTTCGCCCGGTAGTCGAGAAGTATCGGGAAAGAGCGCCGGAGTGCGGAAAGTGCGTCCTCTCCCTTTTCCATCTTGAATGCAGCTCCCCACACGACTGGTTTTGGATCCGCATGGTAGAGCGAAAGCATGCGCTCGTACACATCGGAGGTTGCATTGAAGTAGACCACGAGAAGCTTTTGCTTCACGTTTGCGCATAAAGATTCGGACAGGTACACGATACTTCCGGTGGTATCCACCACGGTATTTTGGTCCAGATCTTCTATCGACTCACGGGTGACTTCCTCCTCCATATCTAAATATGCCTTTTCTCGGTCTCGATATCCTTCCGAATACGGCTGACCCATCCAGCGCCCCACGTCGGCCACCGTTTCAAGCCGAGCGGGACTTTTGAGGCGAGCGGCAATGAGGTCGTCGCAAGAGAGGTATTTAAAACCTAACTTCGGAAGCTGTTTCGAGTGATACGTTTTCCCGATCCCCGACATGCCGACAAACGTAAGGGCAAGCTTCCCTTCTGCGAGGCGTGTATCGAACTCTGTACGCGTCATGCGCATATAGTGGGGTAATCTACCCCGTTTTTGCTCGAATCGCAAATTGCCTGCGGCGAAGCAAAACCGCGAGAACGAGAATGCCGTTGGTGAGTACGACCTCCGCCGGGAAGAGCGCTGTCGTCCACGTTATCGAAGAAAGTGCGGCTATCGAAAGCGTGAAGCGTATGAGGTCGACCGACCACACACTAAGCGACTCTTCGTAAGGTCGTAGATATGATTTTCGGAACGTTGGCACCTTGGCGATGGCGTCGCACGCACTCGCGAGTGCGACAGCTAAAAGTGCGTTGCTCGTCGCGACCCATCCCACAATACCGACCAGCACGATGACGAGACACGCCCAGTCAACCCGTGTGATGCGCTTTTCTCCTCGTTGCAGTGCGAGTAGGAAGACGACGCTCGATAAAAGTGTCCCTGCCCCCGTCGCCCACGCCCCGGGGCCTCCTCCGTTCCATACCTGCGCAATGAACACCGTGCCGTCGACAACGGCGAACAAAAACCACGTGAATGGGTGCGGCTTCGTTCCGTCCTTGAACAAGCTCCGGAAGTAGAGACCATAACCAGTGAACGCCAGCAGCACTGCGACTATCCCAAGCACGACGTGGTAGTCGTACATAATCACGTTATTATTGCATGACAATGAAGCACACGCTCCACATATATGCCGAGCGATATAACTCGCGCAAGCGGAGAATGAATAATCACATTCTCACCGACATCGGGCTCGTCGCTTTGAGCATACTCGTTGCGATCATGCTTGCGAGGACGCATGTACTCACACAGCTCCTCACCTCCTCCGCGGGGCTTGAGCTGTTCGGGACCTTTGTCGCAGGAGTGTTCTTCACTTCGATTTTCACCACAGCGCCTGCGATGGCAACTCTGGGGGAGATCGCACTCACGCAATCGGTCTACGTCACAGCGCTCGTAGGCGCGATTGGCTCCGTACTCGGCGATCTTTTGATATTTAAATTTGTCAGAGACAGGGTAGCGGCCGATATTCTCGAGCTCCTCCGCGAAGAAAAAGTACTTCGCCGCGTGAAGAAGATGTTCAAGTTCAAGCATTTCAGGTGGTTCACGCTTCTCGCGGGAGTCTTCCTCATAGCCTCGCCCCTACCCGATGAGCTTGGCATTGCGCTCCTCGGCTTTTCCAAGTTGAGTACGCGCTATTTCGCGATACTCTCGTTCGTATTCAACTTTCTCGGCATTCTGGGCATCGGCATCACCGCCCGCATTCTCGCGGGAGTTTAGACCTTCCCTTTGTGCGGGTTCGCTGCGCGGATCTCCTTGCCGGCTACCTTGCCCTTCTCGTCTACCTCGTACACATACGCCTCCCCGATACCGAACTCGAGCTTCAAGACTTCAGCGATACTCAAGTCTTCTAGATATTTAACGAGTGCCCGAAGCGAATTGCCGTGCGCCGTCAAAACAACATTCTTGCCCGCCACCAGGTCGGGAAGGATGTGCTCTTGGTAGTACGGAACGATGCGCTTATATACATCTTCGAGCGTCTCGCCTTCCGGTATCGGATGGTCCCAGCTTCTGCGTATTCTTTGGAATTCCTCCTCCCCGACATCCTCTTTTACCTGCCATTTGTTCTTGCCCTGATAGATACCATAGTGTCGCTCATTGAGCGCCTGATGCTCGACCGTCGGCGGGGCGATGCCGAGCGCGTCTTTCATGATCTCCCACGTTTCCTTGGCACGCTTCAAAACCGATGTATACGCGCGATCTATTCTGATGCCTCGCAAAGATTCCGCCGCGCGGAGCGCATCTTCCTTCCCTTTCTGCGCGAGCGGGATGTCCGTCCAGCCTTGCCAGAGACCGAGCGCGTTCCACTCCGACGTGCCGTGTCTTACCAGAATGAGGTACGCCATTTCAGGGGATTCTACTGCAATGCGCTCTTGCCCGCAAAGACTGCCTGTTGGCCGAGCGCCTCTTCGATGCGAAGGAGTTCGTTGTATTTCGCCGTTCTGTCGGTGCGCGAGGTGGAACCGGTCTTTATCTGTCCCGTCCCTAAGCCAACCGCAAGATGCGCGATGGTGGTGTCTTCCGTCTCGCCGGAGCGGTGAGAAATGACGGCTTTCCAGCCCGAAGCGTGCGCCATAT
>MFMA01000034.1 GCA_001783355.1 Candidatus Kaiserbacteria bacterium RIFCSPLOWO2_01_FULL_54_20
TAAAGCGCAAAACAATCCGGGCCGTTTCCGAAAGGGCATAGATCCTAAAGAGAGTGATCCATGTCCTTCAGGGAACGGCCTTTTGGTTTTTCCACCAGGTGCGTGAGTATTTCCCACCTGCGGGACTCGCTGCGCTCGAACAAGGTCCTCGGCGGAAAATACTCACGCCCCTCGCTCCCCTTTTTTAGTGCGAGAAGACCCCTCAACGCATATCCCCCGCTCACTTTTGTCTTATTTTAGGAAACATAGTGCTTCTTTCTTAACTCTTGGATCTCCAGCTCCTCTTCTTCTGACCTCCGCTCTTTTCCGGCCTCACCAAGCGCTTTGAGCTGACTTTCTTCCATGCCCGCTAATTCACCGGCTCTTTTTTCTAAATATTCCTCCGTGTTTTTCTTCGGATCATCCAAAACTTCCTCAAGGAGTGCGTGGAGTATCCAACCGAGGCGTGGGCCCGGGCGCTCCCCCATTTCCATCAAACGTGTGCCGTCAATTTTCAGCATAGAGACTGAAATCGGATCTCGCAGCGCCTCATCTACCATAGACATGAATTTGCGCAATCGGAACGGTTGCTCTTTTGGCCGGCCGGTGCCGATGCGATCGCACATCCGAAGTGTCAGAAGATCCTTGATGTGTTCCGTACCGACGTTTCGTATCGTTCGTCGTACTGCAGACAGTGTCACGGTATCGGGATCGGAAAAGAACATGTGCCACCTCACGAGAGCGACCACCACACCAACGGTTTCTTGCGGCATACGCAGGTCCGCAAGGATCTTTTTCGCCATTTTCGCGCCCACAACCTCGTGACCGTGGAACGTCCAATCATTTTTTTCGTCAGACCACTGTCTTGTGGCCGGTTTCCCGATATCGTGAAGAAGCGCGGCGAGCCGCACTTCAAGCGACCAGTTCTTGTCGGCCGCATGTTGGAGCGAGCGTAGCAGGTGTTCGAAGACGTCGAACGTATGCGCCTGATTTTGAGCACATCCAATTCCCGCTTCAAGCTCGGGAATGATGTACTTAAGAATACCGAGCTTTTGAGCCACATATAAAGCTTGCATAGGAGCGGGGCTCTGGAGGATTCGCAGGAATTCGTCGCGCACGCGCTCGCGGGAAATCTTTGCCAGCTGTGCGGCATCTTGCGCGATCGCGGAAGCGGTCTTTGTTTCAATTGCGAAATCAAGCTCGGCCGAGATGCGCACGGCACGCAGGGTGCGCAGTGCATCTTCCTTGAAGCGCTCGTTCGGGTCGCCGACCGCGTTCACGAGCCTGCGTTTTATGTCTTCTTGTCCCCCGTGCAGATCTATTATCTTCCGACTTGCGGTCTCGTATGCTATCGCATTGATAGTGAAATCCCGACGCTTGAGGTCGTCCTCGAGCGTGTCGCTAAAGCGAACCTCGTCGGGGCGGCGAGCATCTGAATATTTTCCCTCGATGCGGTACGGTGTGATCTCGACAACCTTTAGTCGCGGGTCGTCAGACGTCGTCACGACGCCGACGGTACCGTATGTATTCTCATAGAAGGTTTCTTCGAACAGCGCCTGAATTTCTTCCGGCTTTGCATTCGTCGTTATATCCCAGTCTTTCGGCTGACGATCTAAAAGAAGGTCACGTACACATCCGCCCACGAGATACGCCTCGAAATTCTTCGCGCGAAGCGCATCGCATAGATCCTGCACTTCCTTCGGTATGAGAAGAGTCTTGTTTTCCATGTTCTTTATTGTACCTCGCATGTTAATGCGCTCCCGCCAGGATTCGAACCTGGAATAGCAGTTCCGAAGACTGCCGTGATATCCGTTTCACCACGGGAGCATAGTTGCCAGTCTACATCAGTTTATTTTGTGCGGATACGGGGACTAGGCCAAGCACTCGAAACGCTGCCGTCGCCCCGCATTTTTCTGTGCGCCGTGTATTGCACGGCGTCACACGCCCCCGTGGAGGAAGGACCGCCGAAGGCGGTGTTGGGAAACCGAGAGGTTTCCCAGATGGGGGTCGGGGGCGTGTGCGGATACGGGGAATCTCCCGCGCCTCTCGGCTCGCCGTCGCTCGCCTCGGGCTGGGCACCGCCTCGCTGCCTCGCGAGCTCGCTCGGCACCGCTCCGGCGTTCGATTCCCCGACGCAAAGCGCGAAGGCGCTTTGCTTATCCGCACTATCGTGCACTTCGCTTACTCAGTGCGGATACGGGGAATCGAACCCCGATCTCGTCCTTGGCAAGGACGCGTTCTACCACTAAACCATATCCGCAATTAATGTCACTTCCCAGAATACTAACCTACCAGCTACAAAACGGAATTGGCAACAGTATCATCCACCGAAACCATATCCGCAATTAATGTCACTTCCCAGAATACTAACCTACCAGCTACAAAACGGAATTGGCAACAGTATCATCCACCGAAACCATATCCGCATCGGCCGCCCGCTTTCGAGGGATTCCTGATTATACAGTTCCGTTGCTCGGTAGCAATTTGTTGCTACTCGGCCAGGAGCTAGCTCTTTGCGCTCGGCAGATTTATCACACCCTGGACGCTCTTGGGCTTCTCCCAGAACGCTACCGAAAGCCCTGCGAGCGCTATTATGGTCGCTATTGCAGGTGCCCAGGCATTTATCCTGCAGCTTTCCGCGAAGTACCATAGCCCGAACAAGAGCAGGAAAGGCACTACGATCGCCGCCGCTATGGACTCCTGAGACTGCATGAACGCCGGCATCTTTGGCTTGCCGAACACCACCGCTGCGACACCTGCGGCGTAGAGAACGAGGAGGATTACCCACAAGGTCGGTGCATTTTTTGGAGAACAGATGTCCTTTAGAGCAGTCACGACATTCTGCGTGACTGCAAGTGCCGCCGTTGACGTCCCAGTCTTCGTCTTGTCCTTATCGCCCACTGAAGAGGGTTTCGTTTGTGACCCTGCGGTTGTAGTTGCGGGCGTGCTCGGTTTTGGTGCCGGAGCAGAACTGGCTCCGGAAGAAGGTGCGGGGGCCGGGACCGGCGTAGGCGTGGCCGCGCCACTTCCAAGCAACGTGGTCACTACCACCGAGACGCAAACCGGCTGACCAGGCCCCTTCGCTGAAAGCAAAGTGACCGTAATCGGCAAAGACCCGCGGATCGGGGTCGTTGCCACGTCTACATGGATACGCAGGGCCCCGGTAGCGTCTACCTGCCGCCTCATTTGGTTGAGGGGGATGTTTGTGTTCCCTACCGTACCGATAACAGCTACGTAAGAACTGTCCTGCAAGGTGAACTCAAAGGCATGTAGGGCGTTGTCATATACATATGGAGTAAAACCGGATGCTGCGAGCGGCGCGCACGTATTGCTGCCAGGCGGGAGTAATTGTGCTGTTTGGACGGAGACCTCGGCGGCAGATACATGCGATGGAAAGACTACGCTAGTGGCGACGATCCCGACGCCGGTAATGATAATTGCTAGTATTAATCGGACAGCAATCGTGACTTTATTCATAGTTCGGTCACGCTAGTATGGGAGGCATATTTTCGTCAAGCGGAAAATGTGTTGCAGTATTGACAGACAGCGGCAATCGTTTTATAAAGGACAAATCACAAGGACACCCGCAGCTACTCATTTGGCTTTCTGTCGCGCTAATTCAGACTATTTTGGGCACATGTGGACAACTCTGTGGACATGTGGATAAAGGACAAAGTATAGATGTCCTTTCTATGCGAATACTTGAGGTTATAAGCCACGGATTCATCTTCGACATAGGACAATGGGCTCATCTAACGCAGGTGGCCGGAAAAGTGAGTTCCTGGAGTAGCTTAGTACCATTTTATGTGCCTAAGAAACGTCGAAGCACCTTTTCACGTGAACCGTACTAGTGATTTGAGCTTAGGCCACTGTTTATTCAGGAGTTGATAATTTGGCAGACAGCTGGCACTTCTTCAATGTGTTGCATCGATGCTCCACTGTTTTTTTGTGTATGATACTGAGATGATCCCTGATGAGATTAGGAAGAGCGTCGGTAGACAGGGGGAGGATATTGCCTGTAAATTTCTTGTGAGGAAGGGCTATAAAATCCTGGAGAGAAATTATCGCAGAAAATGGGGGGAGATCGATATTATCGCAGAGAAGGCTGGCACAGTTCGGTTTGTTGAGGTTAAGGCAGTTTCACGTGAAAGTCTGCCGAATGGTTCACGTGAAATGGATTACCGGCCGGAGGAGTTGGTGCATAGGAGCAAACTACGCAAAGTGGCAAGAACAGCCGCGCTGTACATGGAGGAGCAGAGGGACAGTAGAGAATTCCAGATCGATGTTGTGGGTGTAATTATGAGCGAGGCAACTCGAACCGCCCAATGCCGCTTATTTGAGCAAGCCCTCGAGGACAATCTATAAAGGACAGAGCTGGAGTATTGATGTCCTTTATATCCCCACTAGATAGATTTGGGATACTAAAGGATATCCCAAAATCTGCTATTATCTAACGTGTGGGTACTTCCGAAAGACAATGTGCGTATTGTGGCAAGCTGTGTGCGGAGTCAGCATTTGGTGTAGCGTTGACTACGTCGGCCAAGGTCTACCGGAGACGTAAGTGCCGCGATTGTTACCGGAATACCAAACAGGCCCTAATCGCGCGTCATTATGAATGGCTCTCTGGTTACAAGCGGGAGAGAGGATGCTACAGATGTGGATTAAAGGACCCAAGGGTTCTTGATTTCCATCATCGGAGTAAAAAGGATAAACTGTTCGGTATAGGAGGTCTTAGGCGAGAGGTTGGTTTTCAGAGGCTCAGTGAGGAGATTAAGAAATGCGAGGTCGTTTGCGCGAATTGCCACAGGATTGTGCATGATGAGATTAGAAAAAACGGGGCGTAGTATACCGGTAGTACACTTGCTTTGGGAGCAAGAAGACCGAGTCCGATTCTCGGCGCCCCGACAAGCTACAAAAGACGTTTTAGGATTTGGTCGATGAGCAGCTTGGTGAGGGTCGGTGCGTGCTTTGCTTTGAAATTATCGGCTGTTGCCTGAAGATCGCCGCTCAACGTGGCGGCAAGGCCCGTCCCGGTTTGCAACATCAAGTCCCTGTCTATGTAGCTTGTAGTAATAGCTCGTAACTCGCGTTCTGCGGTGGTCAGACCATCGCTCGTCGTTGTAATGATCCCGGTAGCATACCCCCAAGCATTCACTACGGGCCCACCCGAAGAGCCGCTCTGCGCCTCGGCGGCCCCTTTAAAAGAGATAAGGTCAATGGTCCTTGAGTGGAAGGTAAGAAGCTCGCTGACCGGTGCCGTGGAGGAAACGGGATGCAAGTCGAATTGCGTTGCCGCGCTACCTACGAACTCGGCAGGATATGCCGTGATGAGCATTAAGTCGCCCGGAAAGCTGATCGCTTCACGCACATCAAAAGGAATTGAAGGGTAGCTTGCCTTAGAGACATCTGGTACTCGTACATCGTAGGGGCCGGTGATACGCAGGAGTGCATAGTCGTGTTCGCCCGTGCCGGTCGGGTTGCTGGATGTGATATCGACTGCATGCTCCTCGACCCATACAAGAGGTATGTATAGCACCTCTGCACTCCACATTGGACGGGCAGGTGCACCCGAGCGGATGACACAAGAAAGATCGACCTCTGAACTTTGCGAGAGAAGCACATACTGCGCCACGTGAGCGTTGGTGAGTATGACACCATGTGGGTCTATGATGATGCCGCTGCCCGATATCGGCCGCAGCGCTTCGTTTCCGGACATGCACAAAATGTTGACCAACGCCGCTCGCGCGCGCTCATTGATGGTTTGGAATGGCAGGGGAGGGAACGGATAGGGGTCTGCTATACGAGCGACGACGGCGACATCTTGGCTTGCCAGGCCGGGGGGGGCGGGGGGTGCCGGAGTGGGGTCGATCGGCTGTACGACGGGAGGTGGCGCTGGTTCAGCGGTCGGCTCTTCCCGAGTTACCTCGACGCTTGGCGGAACTGCAGGCGCCTCCGCCGAAATCACGTTTGCGGTCTGGGAGGTGTCTGCTTGTTCACTTGCCTGTGGAGGAATGGGTAGTGTCGGTACGAACATAAAAATTCCCGCGCCAATGATGCCGAGCAAGCCAATAGATAGAAGTAGAGTTCGAAAAGGGAGAGACATGAGAGAAAAATATACGTGTTTTCGGGCGTATACTCAAGTTTTTCTCGAAACGAGAATCAGTGTATGCTTGGCCAGAAGTCCTCCTTCGCGCGAGCTTCGGACGGACAGGCGGGATTGGTGTAATGGTAACACGGCAGTTTTCCAAACTGTAAATGCGAGTCCGATTCTCGCATCCCGCACCAGAGAGGAAAGGAAATAGCAAGTCAGCACTCGCCGCTGTTATTCGCGCACTCGCATTTTTTTTTGGAAAAAACTTTTTGTCATACAGAATGGGGTTTTAGAGCCAGTCTTGTGCCAATCTCTGCTTTGTTGCATAGTAGCGCTGGCTAACTGGCATGACGCCCGTTAGTGATCTGAACGCCAATAGAGGGGGTTTCCTCATGGCACAGTCGAACGAGAAGCACGGCAAGCCGCAAACCATCGTCATCGTGTATCCTCGGAATACAATCGAGATCACGATGTCGCAGGAATGCGCCGAGCAGTTGCTCGCGTCCGCCATCAAGCGCGACGCTCTCACTGATTCGTGCGAGTTTACCGGCGAGGACGTCAACGGACAGAAGTTCCGTGTCGAAGTCCGCGGCTCGGCGCAGGCGGTCTATGCTCGCTCCCATCATCTGGACAACCAAAAAGTTCTTTCCGCCCTTGAGAGGGCGGCGAGCCAAGCCGCTAGCGAACTCCGTCAGGATTTCGCGAGTCGCGTGATTACCACGCTATCGTCAGTCGCTCAAGAACTAGGTCTCGAGACCGAAACGCTTGAGTCACGGCGACCTTGAGTCCGCGCGTGCCAATGCCGATTTGACGGTACATTCCGTCGCCGAGCGCGCTGCCGTTGCAGCGCGCTCATTCTTTCAAGTATTCTGCATTAAGACAAAAATCCGCCTAGAGGCGGATTTTTGCTCACTAGAAGCTGAAAAGCCGGAACCTACTTAATAGCATCCTTCAGTGTCTTCGAAGCGCGGAACTTCGGGACTTTCATCGCCTTGATCTGGATGGTCGCTCCCGTCCTCGGGTTTCTTCCCATGCGGCCCGCACGTGTCTTACCCTCGAAGATGCCGAGGCCCGCGATCGAGACCTCTTCACCCCTCTTGAGACAATCCGTGATCATGTCGATAACAGCCTCTACTGCACGCTCTCCGTCGGCCTTGGTGCAGCCGATCGTCGTCGAAACCTTCTCTGCCAAATTCATTTTGTTTGCCATAGGTATATTGTGTGAATACTAAAAATATGCGCTTTTTCGACCTCAGCGACCATTTTGAGCCGTATTTTCGGCATGTCAACGGTACTCTGGATTTGAGATAAATCTTGCCTACAAGTCAAAGATGGCTTGAAATATATGGCTTTTGCATATGGCGACTTTCCACAAATCGCAGCCGTGGGGAACGTTGCGCAGGCCTAGCGAGCGTATTCGATAACCCTTGTCTCGCGGATGACACTTACCTTGATCTCGCCAGGATATTGGAGTTCTTTTTCTATCTTGTCGGCGATGTCGCGGGCGAGTTTGCGGGCTTCGAGGTCTGTTATCGCCTCCGGCTTGACGATGACGCGGATCTCGCGACCGGCCGCGATGGCGTAGCTTTTCTCGACGCCAGGTTCACCGTTCGCTATCGCCTCTAGCTCCTCAAGGCGTTTGATGTAGTTCTCTACCGAATCACGCCGTGCGCCCGGGCGGCCGCCGGAGATCGCGTCTGCCACCTGAACGATCATGCTCTCGGGAGTCTCATACGGATACTCCTCGTGGTGCGCCTGCATTGCCTTTATCACCGCCTCGTCAACGCCGAACTTCTGAAGGATGCGCCGGCCTATCTCTACGTGGGTGCCCGGCACCTCGTGGTCCACCGCCTTGCCGATGTCGTGGAAAAGAGCTCCGGCGCGTGCAGTTGCTTCGTTGGCGCCAAGCTCTGCAGCAAGCATCCCTGCCAAATGAGCGACCTCCACCGAGTGGTCGAGGACGTTCTGCCCGTAGCTCGTGCGGAAATAGAGGCGGCCGAGGATCATGAGGAGCTTAGGGTCGAGATTCTGCACTTTGGCGTTGTATGCAGCCTCCGCCCCTTTCTTCTTGATGATGGTGTTGATCTCTTCCTCTGCTTTCTTGACCATTTCTTCTATCTTCGCCGGCTGGATGCGGCCGTCGAGTATCAGATTTTCAAGCGCGATACGGGCGATCTGGCGGCGGATAGGGTCGTATGAAGAGAGGGTAATCGTGCCGGGCGTGTCGTCGATGATGACATCCACCCCCGTCGAGCGTTCGAACTGGCGGATGTTGCGGCCCTCCTTTCCGATTATCTTTCCTTTTATCTCGTCCGTGGGAAGAGAGATCGTGGTCGCGAGGACATCGGAGACGACGGAGTTGCCAAGGCGGTGGACGGACGTCGTGAGGATTTCCTTGGCACGCTGTTCGAGCCTCTCGTTCCCCGATATCTCGAGCTTGCGCATTCGATGCTCCAAGTCGGCCTCATATTGCTTTTCTACCGATGTGATGAGACCAGTTTTCGCTTCTTCGGCGGAAAGACCGGCGATTTTCTCGAGTTTTTCCTGCTCCGCACGGGCGAGTTCGGCCACCTTTTCCTTTTCCACCTTCAGCGCCTCGTTCTTTTTCTCGAGCGACGCCTGTTCCATGTCGACATTGGTCTGCCGCTTGTCGAGGAGCTCTTCCTTGCGGACCAAACGCTCCTCAACTTGCTTCAGCTCGTTCGCGCGCTCTTTTAATTCAGTTGTTATCTGTCCTTCTTTATCTTTTGCTTTCGTCTCCGCCTCTGCGACGACTCGTTTCGCTCGCTCCTCCGCGTCGAGCATCATTTTCCGTATCTGCAGCTCCATCGACCCCCTCTTGCCGAGGAGGATTATCATGCGGAGGAAATAACCTAACGCGACACCACCCGCCCCTGCCGCGACGAGTAGGATAAGTATCAGTTGTGTTGACATACGCGGGTAATACCCGCGCATCTATTACGCTTTGTGTAGCTTTGTGATGTCCAAGTTCGTTTTCTCACTCAGGATCTGCTTCATAAACGCTACGTACCGTAAGAATGCGCGGTTAAAAATTTAGAAAATAAATACTAATCTAGTGTGCCGCGAGTATACCACCAGCGCGCCAAAAGAAAAGTGCCCCGCGACACTACTTCAGGAGCTTGTCAATAATTCCGTATTTGACGGATTCCTCGGCGTCCATGAAGAAGTCGCGGTCCACATCATCCTCGATCTTTTTGAGGGATTGGCCGGTATTCTTCGCAAGTATCTTGTTGAGGCGGTCGCGCATTTTGAGTATCTGCTTTGCCGTTATCTCGATGTCAGAAGCTTGACCCTCGGCGCCTCCGTGCGGCTGGTGGATCATTATCTCCGCGTTCGGCAATGCGAAGCGTTTTCCTTTCGCTCCCGATGAGAGGAGGATGGCGGCGCCGGAGGCGGCGAGCCCCACGCAGTACGTCGCGACATCGGGCTGGATGTGATTCATGGTATCCACCATGGCGAGGGTCGCCGTCACGGCGCCGCCCGGAGAATTGATGTAAAGTGAGATCTCTTTTTTCGGATCTTCCGACTGGAGGTACAACATCTGCGCGATTATCAGGTTTGCGACCTCATCGTTGATGGGGCCGCCGAGGAAAATGATGCGCTCTTTCAGGAGACGGGAGTAAATGTCGTACGCGCGCTCGCCAAAACTGGTCTTCTCGACGACCATCGGCACGAGCATTTGCGCCCGAATGTCGAGTGAGGAAGTACTGAGGCCAGCAGGCCGTACGTGAGCTTTGATATTCTGCATATGAGGGGAGTGTACAGAAATCACCGAGCTGACGCAATGGTGTGTATGATCGCCGATCATTGCAAAGCGCATAAAGCACTGGATAAGGCGATAGACGCCTGCTACGGCAAAAAAGGTTTCAAATCCGAGCCCGAGCGGCTGGAGTTTTTGTTTGAGCGGTATCAGGAGTATATCGTCAAGAAATAGGCATTTTGCTATACTGCCCGCATGGTAAAAGATTGGACTAAAATACAGAAGAAATACAGGGGTTTGTGGGTGGCCTTTGCAAAGGATGAGAAGACGGTCATGGGGAGCGGCAAGACACTCCGTCAGGCCATCGAGCAATCCAAGAAAAGGGGTTACGAGGACCCGATTATGACGCGTATGCCGACTGAAGTCATTCCGTATATTGGCATCCTCTAGAGACCCCATGAAGTTCCGGTACGCCAAACTCCTTCTTCCCAAGAAATCTGAATTTTTCGGTTCCTCAATATCACGCCACATTGTCCCCATCAGAATATCCTGGAAGGGCAAGTCAGTTCAATATTCCGCGCTGATAGATTCCGGCGCGGATTTTTGTATTTTTGACGGCGAGGTCGGTGAGTATCTTGGGATCGACGTGCGCTCAGGAACCAAAGAGGTTTTCGGTGGCGTGCAAGAGAGGGGTGGCGCCGAGGCATTTCTGCACGAAGTCACACTCACCATCGGGGGTTGGGACTACAAAACCACCGTCGGTTTTTCCTATGACATCGCCAAACATGGGTCCGGTATCCTCGGGCAAAAGGGTTTTTTCGATATGTTCTCGATAAAATTTGATCTCCCCAAGGAAGACATTGAGATCAAAGAGAAAAAGTAACTCTCCTAGTGTTCGTGACGGTGGTCGTGGTTAGTTTTGTTTCTCCAGAAATTCGAGCGTCGCGTCGTTCCTTAGCGCGTGGGCAATATGGGCGCGGAGCGCCGCTTGATCGGCGTTCGGTATCTGCTTTTTGGCGCGCTCCAACTCTTCTTCGAGCCGCTTTTCTTCCGGCTCGATATTCTCTTTGCGAGCGATCTCAGCAAGAATGAGGCGTACTTTGGCGCGCTTGTCGGCCGCATCTTTCCAGCTCTCGCGAATTTCTTGCGGCGTTTTCTTCGCCTCTTTCAAATATCCTTCCCATGTCATTCCCGACCTCTCGATGTCGTGCTTCAAGCGCGACTCCATGTCGTCGAGCTCATACTCGAGCAGCGCTTTCGGATACGATATTTTCGAGGATGAGACCATTTGCTCGAGCATCGAGGCTCGGCGCTTCTCCCTGGCCTGCATTTCTTTTTCGGTCTTGATATTTGCTCGCACGGTCTCCGAGAATTTCTCCGCGCTTTCCATACCGAGCGATCGGACGAACGCGTCGTCAAGTACGGGAAGTTCCTCCTCTTTCATCGCACGTGCCTCCTCTGCGGCTTTTTGCGGCTCTGTTCCCGTCTCTATCTTATCGATGCGCGCTCGCTCGCGCCGCAAGTGTGTCATCGCCTGTCCGTGTTCTTCATCGGAAACGGAGACCTCCTCTTTTTTTGCGTTCTGTGTCGCGGCGATCGACTTGTAGTCTGAAAGTTCTACCTTGGGGGCAAGAGCCGCACGTGCGGTGAATGAAACAGGCTTGTCTTTTTCTGGCGGCTCGATAGAAACACGCGGGGATTCGATAATGAGCGCTTTTTCGGACGCCAAAAGCTCCGGCAGTTCATGCTGTATCGCGTGCTCCACCGCTTGCTTCATGACAGCGGCTTCACCATAGACCTCGATGATGCGCTCGATCGGCGCTTTGCCTGGGCGGAATCCGTCGAGCTTGACGTCTTTTTGTATCTCCTTGAGCGACTCTTCCCGATAGCGTTGCAGGATTTCCGCTGGTATTTCTCCGCGGACCTCGATCTCCCACGCACTGTCGTCGCGAGAGACTTTTACATTTGCGAGACTATGCGCCATCGCGCGAGTTTACCCTATGAGATGTAGCTCGCCAAGCTCGCCTTGCGCGACGAAATGATTCTTGAAACAATCCAATAACATGCCTCCGCAGACCATATTGCCAGCACAGCCGACAAAGCGCGGTTCGCTCGTACTGCGGGCAATGATCAATATCATCGCCAGTACGGTATTTTGGTATCTAGTCGAGTCGTTTGTTTTTAATCCGTTTCTGGGCGTCACGACACAAAGCGTTTTCGGTTCCTTATTTTCTTATGATTCCTTTGGGTTCAATTTTGCTGCAGATAGAATCCTCACATCGCTTCCGCTTCTCCTTGGTTGCACAACGGGTTTGCTCTATTATCTCTACGCGCGACGCCGGGAAACGACGCTGTCGGCTGGTCTGCCGATGTCTCATATAGCGTCGCGGCGGGGGACGTATGCGACACGTATATTCTGTATCTACGTTGTAGTGGCTATCGCAACCACGTATTGGCTCGGCTTCAAGTCGGCGGCAAGCGCCCAGGGAATGGCGGTACTAGTGGTGCCATTTATCATGGTCGGAGCACTCGCACTCCTTGTAGCATTGCCGACAGTCATCTTCATTCCCATACGTGCCTTTTTACTCTACAACCGTCCTGCCTACGCAACGCCGCTTTCCCCGGGCGAGCGAAAAGTGGTGTGGGCAGTGATGGCGGTCTCGATTATATGCTTTGTGACCTACATCCTGGTTGACAGCATCACTTCAGCCCAACTGCCGCGCTCTATAAATCTCTCCGATCTGCTTACAAATCCTGCACAGTATGACAATGCGCTCGTGCTAGCGTCGACCGAGATCGCATATGGCATTAAGGGGCAGAGTGGATTCGCAGTGCGGTACTCTAACTACTACGATCTCAAAAAGGAAGCGGGCGCTCATGATTACACTTGGGTAGATGGGGATGCAATCGGGAGCTATCAAGACCCGGCGTGTGCGAAACCTGTCAATACGGCAACAACACTCCTCGTGCAGTGGGGCCTGAGTGAATCGCTTGCCGCGTTCTCAAAAGCCTACAACGTGCCGCCCAGCGATATACGGGTATACGACTGCGCGGGCCAATTCACCATCATCGGAACTTTCCACGCTCAGCTGAGCGGTCCGGGTAACAACTTCCCATATTCCATCACAGCAACCCCGGGCGCGGACTACCTTACTTATCTTAAGACCAGAGGTAACCCGCAGAATCTTACCCGAACCCCACTCGACACGACGACCGAACCGACCATCTGGAAGGCGTATAAAAGCACGGCGGATTACTACACGCTGCTCTACTCGCCGGATTGGAGCGTCATTGAAAGCCCAAACGGCCCGACCTTCCTTACCTCCTCGGGTACGAAAGCGGTCGTCATATCTGCAACACCACTCATATGGCAAGGACGATCGGTGACGCCGCAGGAGTACTACAACATCCGCTACGGCAAAATGGTCGCAGGCTCTTCGATGCCAAAGGATAAGCCGCTCTCGAGCCTCATCATCGTTCCGGGCAAGGAGTGGGACGAGGTCTTCTTCACAAACGACACGATGTACTCCTTCCACGTGTACGATGTCCCCAGCTACTACCCCATCATCGAGCCAATGATCGAATCGTTCAAACTTGACGATGCCACGGAACGCTATATCCAGGTGCAAACGTGCATCACAAACTGTAGCGTGAACGGACAGTAACGCTCGTCGACTTGCGCGACGAAGTGATGCTCGAATAAATCGGTGGCTAGTTCTCACATCACAAATCTCGGCGTGCCCGTCAAAGTTGCTTTATTAGGCGACGAGGGAGGGCTATCTCACGGGGTTTACATCACTCTGCTTGCTCAGTCGAATCTCCGGGGATAAAAGGAAGCGGTTCCGTCTTTCTATTCATGCTCGCGCCCCAAAAATAGAGTCCGCCGAAGATGAGAAGGAGCAAGATGATGACGATGCCGACGACTGGTCCGATGCCGGAGCGCTTCTCGTGCGCCGCAAGCATGTGGCCCGTGTCGATCGGTCTTTGCGGAAGCGTGGGAGGCGAAGAAGGAGGCATGCCGCAAGTATATAGCTGCACTGCGCATCACAGGCCTCTGGTCCAGTGGATAACTCCTAGGTCGGTGCTATTTTCCGAACTTTTGCTTGTAGGTTTCGATGGAGCGCGTTACGGCGTTCAGTGCGTCGGCCCGGCCGGAGAATCCGTGTATCGTGGTCTCGACCGGCTTTTTCTTGAGTCTCTTATTCTGCTCGAAGAAGTGCTGCAGCTCTTTGAGCGTGTGTTTGTTGATATCCCCAATGTCTTTCATATCATCAAAACGGATGTCCTCCATCGGCACCGCGATCACTTTGTCGTCAGACTCTCCGTCGTCCGTCATTTTCATAAGGCCAACTGGACGTACTGAGACGAGGATGCCGGGGGGAATAGGATTGGTCGTCAGGACGATGACGTCGAGCGCGTCGCCGTCGTCCCAAAGCGTCTGGGGTGCGAAACCGTAGTCGCACGGATACGTTGCGGCCGAATAATTTACGCGGTCGAGCTTAATGAGGCCGCTCTCTTTGTCGATCTCGTACTTGTTGTGCGAGCCGCGTGGTATTTCGACGACGACGTTGAATTCCTCCGGAGCGTTCTCGCCGAGCGGGATGTCGTGCCACAAATTCATAATGAATAGTGTACAGCGAACAGATGTTGGTGGCAATTATTCTTTCGGGGTTTCTCCTTCCTTTGCCGGAGCGGCGGCGTCCATCTCATCCTCCATTTCCTCCTTCTTCTCTGCAGGGTCGGCAAGTTTCTCAACCACCCCCTCCTTTTTGACAGCAACACCACCCTCCTCGGAGCCGGCTATCTGCGCTCCTTGTGTGGAGCGGATGTCTATTTTCCAGCCGGTGAGGCGTGCGGCGAGGCGCACGTTCTGGCCGCCGCGACCGATAGCGAGCGACTGCTGGTCTTCGGCGACCTGTACAACGGCGCGATTTTCATCCTCGAAAAGTTCGATACCAAGTACCTGTGCCGGTTTGAGAGCCTCCTTTACATATTCACCATTATTTTCCGACCACTCGACGACGTCTATTTTTTCACCGCCGAGCTCGGAGGTGACGACCGCGACGCGCACACCGCGCTGGCCCACCAATGCGCCAACCGGGTCCACGTGCTCATCGCTCGATTTGACGGCTATCTTCGCGCGGCTGCCGGGCTCGCGCACAATGCCTTTCACTTCGACGACACCGCTCGCCATCTCCGGCACTTCGGTCTCGAAAAGTTTTGTGAGGAATCGCGGGTGTGAGCGGGAGAGACGGATGAACGTGCCGCGCACGCCTTCGTCGACGCGCAAGAGAAGCGCGCGCACGCGCTCACCTTGGCGGTAACGCTCGCCGGGGATCTGTTCGTCGTAGGGCAATATGGCGGTCGCGCGTCCGAGGTCGACGAAAAGATTGCCGCGCTCGAAGCGCTGGACGTGGCCAGTCACTATCTCGCCCTCGCGCTCTCCGTATTCGGAGATGATGGACGCACGCTCCGCCTCGCGCACCTTCTGCATAATGACCTGCTTGGCGGCCTGTGCCGCGATGCGGCCGAAATCTTCGCGTGATTCCAACGGGAACGATATCTCTTCATCGAGCTGCGCATCTTTTTTGATGCGACGCGCGTCTTCGAGCATGATGTGTTGTTCAGGGTTGAAGCGTGAGCGATGATCGTCATCATTCACGGCATCCTCGCCCTCCTGCCGGACGAGCGATGTATCGACGACTATCTTCGCCTGGCGGAATTCCATGTCGCCGGTCTCCGGATTAAAGGTGGCACGGATTATCTGTCCGCGCTTTCCGTACTCGCGGCGGTAGGCGGCGGCGAGAGCCGTTGAAAGCGCTTCTGTCACGCTCTCGCGCGAAATGCCGCGCTCCTGCTGGAGTTCTTCCAGCGCTGAATTAAGTGATTTGAGATCGAATAGAGACATACGGGTAGATTTTAGGTGCTAGGGTCTAGCTTCTAGTAAGGTTTTTAAAAAAAGCGTCCGCCAAAGGCGGAACGAATGCGGACAATATAATCGAACGATTTAGAAAGTCAACGTCGGCTATCATTATGACAAACTCCGCCATGGCGGGGGACGTATTACTCTCTAATTGCAAAGCAAAACCTTGCCGTCCCGTTTCGTGTCGAATGTGCGACAGGGGGCAAGCCAGGTGGGGAATAGGCTCAATTACACCATATGAGCCTATTAAGCCTTC
>MFMA01000035.1:0-5271 GCA_001783355.1 Candidatus Kaiserbacteria bacterium RIFCSPLOWO2_01_FULL_54_20
GTCCCACTCTTCCTCGCTTAATTCGACGATCTGGGTTCCGGGTTTTCTTCCGACAAAGCCGGCGTCGTTTACTAGCACGTCGATTTTACCCATTTTTTCAACCGCAAAAGCAACGATTTTTTCGACGTCCGGTTCTTTCGAAACGTCGCCTTTGACTGCAAACCCTTTCGAGATTTTGCTTATTTCCGCGAGGGTTTCTTTCGCCTGCGTTTCGCTGCGGAAATAGTTGATGCAAACCGAATAGCCTTCCTTCGCGAATTTGAGTGCGATGCCCTTTCCGATTCCCTTAGCTCCGCCAGTGACGAGAACAGTCTTCATTTTTTACACCATCAAGGCTGAGTCCATTCTATCTCGTAGTACTCGTACTTGCTTTTCGGCATTTCAATGCGCTTTACCCTATAGTAGGTTATGCTCGACTCCCTGTCGCAAATCGCCAAAACCAAGTCCAACCCCAATTCCTTCGCCCGTTCGATGGCCCTCGCCAGTTCCGCGCCCCCTATTTCCTCTTCTTCGCTCAAAGCCATCATCACGAACTTCGGCTTGTCCTCCTTCGGGTTTTCAATCAACCCACCCTTGCGCCTGTGGTAAAGCAGAAAATCTAACTCCTCGCGTTCGACGCGCTTTTCCCCCGGAATCGCGAGGATGAACGTCTTGCGCACCCCGTGCGCTACCCTTATCGCCCTGCTCCATTCGCTGATGAGCATTTTCGCCTCGCGCGGGAAAACGTGGATCACGTGCTTCGAGTGCATCCATTCGCCTTGCTCTAGCGACGGCGCTGCGCCCGGGAAATAGAGCCTGAAATGAGTGCCGAACTTGAATCCAGTTTTGACGACGAACCCGCGCAGGCGGAAGTCTTCGTAGACGTTGTACAGAGACACGAAGTCCGACCTGCGTGCCAACGCTTCCTGCACCATGCGTTTTTCCTGGATGTTGCATTTCAGCCCGGCATGCCGCATGAGAAACAGCGTTTCGTAAGCGTCGAGCTTGAGAAGCCTCCCGTGTTTTTTCGCCTTGTACGTGCCCCACTGGCCGAACCAATAGTTTTCGAACAAAATCTTGTCTTCCTCTTCGTCCAGCGTGGTCATGAGATCGTCGTTGAAGAAAAGCCCTTTTCCAGTGATTTTCGGGGGAGTGAAGTCTTTCGACGGGTATTTAACCACGGGCGAGCGGCCGTAGTCTCCTTGCGCTTCGGTTATGCTTCGAGCGATGAGCCCGCGGTCGCGCCAGTCGCGGTAGCAAAAGTAACGCGCAAGGAATTTGCGCTTGTCTCGGTGGTCGAACGCAAGCTGGTTGAAGTCGAGTTTCTTTCCCGCGCGCGTGACTTCCGCGTTGCGCACGTCGCTCAGGTAAAGCGCTTCCTCGGGCGAGAGGGAAAGCTTGTTTTTCTTTCCATCAACGGCGTCGCCGAAAAACCCTTTGTTGAGGGACTCGACGCTAGCCGCGTCTGAAGCGATTATTTTCCCGTCGATTACATCGAATTTTACTGCCAACGAAATCTCCTCCGAAAGCGCCCTTGCGGCGTTTTCGTTTGAAGTCTCCCGCGGTTTGCAGCCGCGCTTTAAAGTAAGAAGGGTGAAACTCTTTTTTAATCACTTGTGCGTAAGGATTGCGTATGCACAAGCGGGCGCAGGTTTCGGTGGAGTACATGGCCATGGTGGGGTTGAGCCTGGCCGCTTTTTTCGTGATTTGGCTTTACGTAAATTCCTCTAACGCTTCGATACAGCAGGACTTGAAAGTGGGTTTTGGAAAGCAGGTGGTCACGCGGTTGGCAGACGCGGTAAACCTCGTTTCGGTTCAAGGCTCTCCTGCGAAAATATTCGTTGAAGTCAACAATCCCGAGGGCGTGGTTGCGGCAAGCCCGTCTTCCAACTCTTCTTGTTCGAACGTGGAAATAATGCTGGTTATGACCGCTCCAGACGGAAAGACTACTGAAGTGTTCTCTCCGGTCGCGGCGAACGTTTCGGGAGACCTGTCTTTCCTGGTGGGAAACCCTGGTTTGCGCAGGATTCAAGTTGAAGCGGTAGATTTCTTCGGTTCGCCTTGCGTCATGCTTTCCGGATGAGGTGTGAAGGGAGTGAAAAGCCAGGCGTCCATGGAATTGCTTTCGCTAGTTTCGATTCTAGCGCTCGTGCTCGTCCTGGTGGTCGTGCTGTCGTTCGTGATTTCGCAGCAGCTGAACACGCAGAAAGCCAGCTTGGGCGGGGAAGATTTGTGCATTTTCCTCGCTAATGAAGTTAATACCGCCGCGTCTTTCGGAGAGGGGTACGAGCGCAGTTTCAACATGCCGTTCGCCTACCTGCAATTCGATTATTCGGTTTCTTTCGAGAATTCCGGCCGCAGGGTTTCGGTTTCTTGGGATCAAGGAAGCTGCTCGATGCCGTTGCTTTCCAACGTTTCCGGCACTCCCGGCCAGGGCTCGAATTTCGTGCGTTTCGCCAATGGCGTGGTGGTTTTCAATTGAAAAAAAGCCAGATTTTCTCGCTCGACTTCGTTTTCAGCATGGTGGTGCTGGTGCTGATACTGTCGATTCTCGGCTCGACCTGGCTGAACCTGCAGAATTCCCTTGCGCAGCAGGAAAACCGCAGGCGGGCGGTTGAAAACTCTGCAGCGGCAACCGACTTTCTCGTTTCATCGCAGGGTTTTCCCGAAGATTGGCAGAATTCCGCAAACCTCTCTCTTTCCTCTGTTTCAAATATTGGTTTGAAGGGAACCAAGGGAGTTTCCCTGGCGAAACTCCTGGCGCTGGCGAACGTTTCGACAGACTACTACGCCTTGAAAGACAAAATGGGTTTGGCGAAATACCACTTTCGCCTGGTGGTTTCGGAAAACTTTTCCAATTCAAGCGTAATGCTTTCTGGAATCGCCCGCCAGCCTGTGGCGTATTTCGCTTCAGACTCGCGGGTTTTCTTCAATGCTCTGACCGTGTCGGGAGAAGTTTGGGATTACTACTGGGGTCAGGGTGTTTTGGGAGCGCCAAACTGGGGTTCTTCGCGCAATCAATACTCGGGAGTGAAAGACGCGGCGTTCAACCAAATGCTTGCAAGCCAGGATTCTTACAACACTATCGTCGTAGAATCTCCGGAATTCCCGTATGCCGACGCAAACGCAACTCTGCTGAAACAATTTCTCGAGAAAGGCGGAACTGTGGTTTATCTTGCAGGCAACGGGGAAAGCGAGTTGCTGGTTCAAAACCTCGGCTTGAATTTCAGGAAATCCGGCTTAAGCGTGGACGGGGTTGTGCAAAAGAAAGGGTTTTTCCTTCAAAACTCTAGCGTAGGGGCGAACGTTTCTTCTGGCGGAAGGTGGGTTGCCTTTTCTCCCAACGGCCTTGCACCCGAAATTTTCGTTTCCAACAGCACCAACTCGAGCGAAGCCCTTGCAGTTTCGTGGAATTACGGGTTGGGCAAAGTTTATTTCATAAGCGATTTTCAAGCCGACTTTAACGGCATTCCCGGAGAAAACGTTTTCAACGTCGTAGGGTGGAAGCTGGAGTACGGCGTAGCGCCTTACGCCAACGCTTCGTTCGTTTTTCCGCAAACGCGGTTTTCTTTCGTAGAAGGCGACCGGCGGATTCCCGCCGCAATAACGCTGGTGTTGTGGAATGATTGACGATAAAGCTGCCTCAAGGAAAAGCGTCGTGTTCACGCTCGACGCGGCGGTAGCGTTCATGCTTTTGATTTCGGTTTCCGCGGTCGTCCTTCTGTTTTCTTCGGTCAGCACGGTGCCGCAGGCGGTGCAGGAAAACCTGCATTTGAAGGCCAGCGATTCGGTCGCCTTGCTTTCGGCAGTGCGAGTTTCGGACGTCAGGCGCGAGGCGCCTGTCGCGCTGCTGTTCGAGTCGGGCGTGGTGGGAGAAAGCGCGTTGAACGAAAGCTTAATGCAGCTGGTAGCTGACTTGTGGGCGTCCGGCGACGCGCAAAACCTTTCTCACGCGCAAAACGTCACCCAGCACGTTCTCTCGAAACTGTTTCCGGCCGGCTCGAATTACGCGGTTTTCGCTTCCAACCAGTCCATATCCAACCGTTCGCCGTCAGGCTATTATTCGGTTGCAACCGTAAGCCGAAATTTCGTTTCGGGAGTTTCCTCCAACCGCAGCATTGCTATGGGGTGCGTGGCGCGTGCGTTCATCCAGAAAATCCGCGGAAAGCAGGAGACTGCGATGGCGTACTTCGGCGGGTTCGAGGGGGAGGGGAACATTACCGCGCTGGTGCGCGGCGTTCCGGCCGGAGCGAACGTCTCGCAAATTGCAGTTGAAGCGAATGCAGGGACGAATTTCACCCTTTACTTGAACGGCGCGGACTGCGGAACTCAAACGAAAACGAGCGGATTGTACGACGTTAACAAGTGGGTTTTCAATTCGACGCAAGGCGCGGCGTGCGCCAACGCCGCGGTTGCGGGAGCGGACAACGTTTTTTATTTTAACTTCACGGGCTCCAACCTTTCGCTCAAGTATTTCGGTGGAGGCTTGGTGAAGATAACCTACAACACCACCGACCTAACGCCGGTTCAAAGCAATTCCGTTCGTTATTACTTCAACGGGGTTGACGGGGTGGTGAATTACTATTCTTCGTTCTACGTGCCGGGAAACATAACGCAAATCACCGGCCAGCTTACGATTCTCAACAACTACACGACGTTCCTGACTTTAGGCAACAAGACCGTTTACGAAGACAACGGCACGAACGAAACTCGCATCATTCCACTGGCTGACTCAAACTTTTCCTCGGCTTTCCCCGACTACCGCGAGATAAGCTTGAAGACCGTTCCGCTTCGCTTGGGCGTTAAAGCCAATTTCACCGGGCAGGTTGGCAACGCC
This sequence comes from Candidatus Kaiserbacteria bacterium RIFCSPLOWO2_01_FULL_54_20, assembly GCA_001783355.1. Lineage (GTDB taxonomy): Bacteria > Patescibacteriota > Minisyncoccia > Phycocordibacterales > UBA2100 > UBA10103. Next base: position 4,817 of record MFMA01000035.1, read on the forward strand.
GACGTGGTTTTAATCACCGACGCGTCTGGAAGCATGGCGTGGAGGATGGATTCAGACAGTTCCAGCAGCGTGCAGCGCTCTTGCGCAGATCCCTTGCTTTACGATCCTTCGACCGCGCGCATCAGCGTGGCTAAGTGCGTCGACCAGAATTTCGTGCAAACCATCCTAGGCGGCGTTGGCAACAAGATAGCGCTGGTGGCGTTCAGCGACGGAATAGACAATTACACCGGCTTTTCAAACAATTCCGCGTATTTGACCAACACTATCAACAATTACGTTGCAGGCGGGGGAACGTGCATAGCCTGCGCGATAAACAAGGCTTACGAAATAATCGCGGCGGAAAGCCCTGTCGGCAACAACCGCACCAAGCACGTGATAGTGATGAGCGACGGTGTTGCAAACTACCGTGGCTCGGGATGGTGCGCTTTGGAAGACGTCGAAAGCAAAAGCAATCT
>MFMA01000035.1:5290-5494 GCA_001783355.1 Candidatus Kaiserbacteria bacterium RIFCSPLOWO2_01_FULL_54_20
TTCCCTGTGGACCGATTATTATTCTGGCTTTGCGAACGCCATTTACTCCGTTTCCCCAGTCAACGAAAGTTTCGCGGTTGCGGCCGGAACTAGCGGAAAGTTCTTCAAATGGAACGGGACGGTTTGGACGCAAACCCAAGACACGGGCTCCACGACTTTCTACGGGATAAGCATGGCCAGCCCCAGTTTCGGCTTGGCTGTGGG
>MFMA01000035.1:5502-8963 GCA_001783355.1 Candidatus Kaiserbacteria bacterium RIFCSPLOWO2_01_FULL_54_20
GAAAGATATATTCTTGGAACGGCGTTTCGTGGAGCCAGAATGCCGACTTGGGCAGCCAGACTTTCAGGAGCGTTTCAGCCTGGGATTCCTCAAGCAATGCCGTGGCTGTCGGCTATTCGGGAAGCACTGGGTATTTGCTCAAGTGGAACGGCGGCTCAAGCTGGACTACGACCACCGTAAGCAGCGTGGCGTTTTACGACGTGAAGTTCGTGAATTCCTCGTGGGCGTTTGCAGTGGGAAGCACCGGAAAAATTTACAGGTGGAACGGCGTGAATTGGGCGCAATACCAGGATACCGGCAGCCAATCTTGGTACGCGATTTCAGTGGTGAATTCCTCAAGCGTTTACATAGCAGGGTCGGGAGGCGCGATTTACAGGTGGAGCGGCGCTTCCTTCGCAAGCTTCAACTCCCCCACGTCCACCGCGGTTTACGGAATCCAGTTTTACAACGACACGCTGGGAAAAATCGCGACTTCAAACAGCCTGGTTTACGCTTATTCAGGCGGTGTTTGGACTTTGGCGAGGGACGCGCGTTATACCGGGACGCTTTCCAGCGCGGCGTACTGCAGCGACAACGACTCTTGCGGCGCGTCTTTCTCGACGAACTACGCAGCCATGAACGCAAACTGGAGTTCTTGCAGGCTGCGGCAAAACCTGAATTCCACGAATTACGCCGTGGGCTTCGGGCCCGTTGCGACGTGCGCCTTGGGCAACACTACGCTCAATGAAATTGCAGAGTGCGGCAACGGGACTTACTTCGCGAGCTCTAACGCTTCAGCCCTCTCGGAATTCTACACGAGCCTTGCGAAAGCAATAGTGCAGCAGTCGAACGCCTCGCAGACCGTCACGATAACCGGAGGCGTGCAGACCACGCTCTTTCCAAATTCTTATTTGGACTTCTCTTTCGTTCAGCAATATGCCGCCCCGTACCAGTCGATCTCGCTCCAGCGTTCTTCAGCGCTATCCTCTTGCCAGGGTTCGTTCTCCTCTCCAGCCAACCTTTCCTTGTACGACTTCAAGATCACTTCCTACTCGGCCGACAGGTGGACGAGCAACGTTTCCATAAATTCGGCCAATGCGTTTAATTTGAGCGTTTACAATTCCACTTCCTACACGCCAGTGGGAGACCCGTTCATGGTGCAATTAAGCCCGTCGTTCGTCGTCGGTGGCGCTCCCAATTTGATCGACGTGCGAACGGCGTTTTCGCCTTACAACCAAACTTCCTCGTGCTCGGCAAACAACTCCATACTATATTCGGGCTGGGTGAACGCTTCAGTGGGGTACGGCGATTTCTTCCACTATTGTTTTGCAAGGAACGTGACCGTATATTACGACTTGGACGGGGACAACTCAGCTGACGGCTTTGCGGACGTGCAAGTGGGCGGCATAGCGAACGAAACCGCAATAAGCGCTTCATTGTTGAACCAGAACGGCACCAACGCGGTGGAAGACGCTTTCTTGCGCTTGCTGCAGCAGTTGGACTTGAACACCAGCGGAGGAGCTCCAGGAACGCAGGCGAATCCCATTGACGTGGGGCTTTCGGCTGAAGTGGACTCCAACCTCCTAGCCAACACCGGACTTCCAGCGTTGAACTCCACCGACTTTTCGGTGGTGGTGTGGCGGTGAGAAAAATGAAAAAATCTTTTTTCTATTCAATAGCCGTCTTGATAGTACTAACGCCGCTGATCGCGCTGGTGGTTTTTTACTCGATGACTTCTGCCCAGACTTCGTCTTCGGGGGTTTCGAAAGTCGTTTCGCGCGAGGCCGTAAATTTTGTGAATTCCATAGACTATGATTTCGAGAGGGCTCTGGCGACGAGCGCCAAAAGCGCGGTCGTTTCCTCAATAAGCAGGGTGATTTCTCAAGGCCAGCCTCTTGCAGACGCGCGCCTTTCACTTGAATCGCTCGCGTACAACGGCTCTTTCCAGGATTCATCATCGGTTTACCCTTCGATGGGCTCCAACTACCTCTACAGCTGGGCGTCTGCAATGCAAAACCTTTCTCTCTACTACGGCTTGAATTCGACGATAAGCTTAAGCAAATCAAACGTTTCAGTTTCCAGCGCAGGGCCTTTTTCCCTCTCGTTCACCGCGGACATTTCGGTTTTCGCCCAGCCTTTGTCCAATCCCGGAGCCTTCAACTTCTCGAAAAAGTATTCAGCCTCAACCGTCGTTTCAATCGCGGGTTTTGAAGACCCGCTTTTCGCGTTGAATTCTCAAGGGCTGGTTTCGAGGCCGTTCTCGCAAAACGAGTCGAACGTTGTCGGCGTTGCGGCGTTGGACCAGGCAGTTGCGCAAAAGCGTTACGTTCCAAACGCAGGAGCTCCGGATTTCTTGAACCGGCTGGAAGGAAACCTTTCTGCAAGCGCGTTCGGCATTGAAACCGTAGTAAACCCCAACGAATTCACCGCTCAAGACCTTCCGGTGCACAACCAGAGCCACTCAGACCACTTGTACTTCAATTCAACCCTCCCAGACCTGGGGCTGCGCGTTACGGGTTCGTCGTACTCGTGGCTAAAGCTCGATTGTGAGCACTCGGTTTTCTATGGAGTAACGGCGCAGACGCCCGGCTGCTGAAACGGCTAAAGGAAAAACAGTTAAAACCGATTTGAGTTATGTTCTTTTCAAGCGCGCTGTGGGCAAGGAAAGAAAGGGGAATACACTTTGGTCAAGGAAGACATTGAAACGGTAATAGACAAGCTTTACGATTTCGTCAAGGCGGGCAACAAGGTTCCGGTCAGGGAAGCAGCTCTCGCGCTTTCTCTTACCGAAGAGCAAGTGGAAAAGCTGGCGCTCATTCTTGAGGAAAGCGATTTGATAGAAGTCCAGTATACCCTTGCAGGTTCGGTTCTGATTCCGAAAAAGGTCGAGCAGCAGGTGCCGATGATTCCTTTTGCCCCCTCAGGGCAGGCAAAAGAAAACGAAGTTTTGGAGGACGTGAAGAGCGTAGAGAACGTCGCAGAATTCATAGAAAAAGATTTTGTCGAACGCCTTTCGAAAGCCGAGAAGGCACTGTCCGTCGCGAGTTCAGGCAAAGACCTGACTAAGAAAAACATCGAGGAAATACGCAAGGAACTGGCGTTCCTGCACCAGCGGCTGAAAAACTTTCAGGTCAACGTCAAGAAAATCGAGCTGGGAGAAGTTTCTTTCGAACAGCAGCTGTTGAAGTACCAGGCGAAGCTCGCGGAACTGGAGAAAACCGGGCGGTTCAAGGAATCAGCAGTCGGGAAAAAAAGCAATCCCTCGGAGTTTCTCTCGCATTTCCTGGCGTTTTTGATGGCGTGGATTCAAGTCCTGATTTCCTCCGCCAAAAAAACGCAGGCGGAAGTCGCGGCAAAGTCCGCAGCCAGAAAAGAAGAGGCGAAAACCGTCGCTAAAGCACGGCCTGAGACTGCAATACGGCTGCCTGCAGAGCCTTCCGTTCGTCCAACGGCAAAGCCAAAACCGAGGCCCAAAAAAATTT
>MFMA01000036.1 GCA_001783355.1 Candidatus Kaiserbacteria bacterium RIFCSPLOWO2_01_FULL_54_20
TAGTCTCTTTTGATGCAGGGAAAAAAGGCGCATTTTATCGGCATTGCGGGTATGGGAATGAGCGCGGCTGCCATTTTGCTCAAGGAACAAGGCTGGCAGATAAGCGGCTCCGATGCCAATGCGTACCCTCCCGCAACGAACCAGCTAGGACGGCACGGCATACCTTACAAAACCTCCTACGACCCCGAAAATATTCCGAAAGATGCGGAACTCATCGTCATCGGCAAGAATGCGAAATTGACGAAGGAAAATAACGCGGAAGTGCGGGCGGCATACGAGTCTGGCACTCGCATCGCGAGTTTCCCGGAGCTCTTGAGTGAGATCGTAAAAGAAAGAGAAACTATCGTCGTCGCGGGCTCCTATGGAAAATCAACTACGTCGTCGCTCATCGCGTGGTGCCTTTCACACTCCGGAGTCGAAGCGGGCTGGTTTATCGGCGCCGCTACGGAAGGAATGGAGCCGGCCCGCCTCGGCACACATCCTGTCTTTGTGCTTGAGGGCGACGAATATCCGACCTCACACGACGACCCGAGGCCCAAGTTCGCACATTACAACGCACACGATTGCGTAATAACAGCCGTGACCCATGACCACGTGAATATCTACAAGACTCAGCGGGAATTTTCGGAGCCGTTCCGCGCGCTCGCCGCCGGCCTTCCCGATGACGGGATGCTTCTCTTGTGCGCGGATGAACCGAACGCCGCATCGCTTGGAAAAGAGACGCGAGCGCGCGTACTCTCGTACGGCATGACGAGTTCGTCCGAATGGTATGCAAACGATATCTCACGCGGAGACATGACGAGTTTTGATCTTATGCGCGGCTCGGAAAAGATCGTGCGGCTCTCGACCTCTCTCATCGGCGACCACAATATCCAAAATATTGTTGGCGCCTCAGCGATGTTGCTCGAAAAGGAGCTAGTGACTCCCGAACAAATCTCCAAAGCAGTAAAGGATTTCAAAGGACTCACACGCCGGCTCGAGCAAAAGACAAGTAGTTCGTCTGTTCCCGCGTTCGAGGGATTCGGTTCGTCGCGCGAAAAACTGCAGTCTGCGATACAAGCATTGAGAGACCGCTACCCAGGCAAACGTCTCGTGGTCGTATTCGAGCCTCACACGTTCAGTTGGCGCAACAAAAAAATGCTGCACTGGTTCGACGACGCGTTCGATGGGGCCGGGCTTGTTGTCCTGTACAAACCTGCCGAACAAGGTGCGGACACGCACGAACAGAGTTCACAAACGGAAATGGCGGAAAGACTCTCCAAGGCGGGAGTATCGGTAAGGCCCGTGACGAACGCGGAAGAAGCGGTGAGTATATGCAAAAAAGAGATCCACGAAGGCGACATGGTCCTCCTATCCTCGTCGGGTCCGATGGACGGGCTCATTGAACAAATCCCGCAATGGCTTGATAATACATTTGCATGAGATTTTTCAGCAGCGAACTTGCGCACGACTACGGCACGTATACGTTCGGGTATTGTAATTATGGACAGCTCGAGGACGGAGACACTCTTGCCGACATGTATGAGCGCGGCTACCTTCCCTACTCGGGTTCGCCCGCGAGCAAGGGACTTTTCTATATGGCACGAGGCGGTCGCATCCTCCTTCCCGAATTCGAACTGAATAGCGAATGCAGGCGCGTTGCGAAGAAATTCGATGGAAAACTTTCCCGCAAAAGTATTCCACTTGCAGATTTCAAGGTCACCGAGGAATTTATCAGGTTCTGGCTCGAATATTTCCGGCGTGCACACGGCCCCTCAGTAGTACCGCGCGAGCGGCTCATGCACTGGCTGAATTTTGGAATTATTTCTCATATCGGAGTCTACAGCGATGAGAGCGGAAAGACGATGGCTCACACGCTGGAGGTTTCCGACGCGACAATGACGCATGATTGGTATCAGAGCTGGTCGCCGGAATACGATAAGTCGTCCCTCGGAATGTGGTTATTGATCGATATAGCGCGCGCGGCCAAGGAGCGCGGTGCGAAGTACTACTATCCAGGCACGGTATACGGAGGAGCGACGGATTACAAAACAAACCTGCCTGCGCTTGAATATTGGAACGGCGAAAAATGGCTAAAAGACACGAACAATAAACGACTGCGGGTGCGTACCGGCACCGACTCACAGCGACATGTCGCGCATCTCGACGAGTGGAAGGAGAACCACCCTTTGTTCTAAGCTTTGCCATTTCCCAAAAATGCCTCTAGATAGGCATTTTTCAGTGCTTGACAACGTGGATATATCATGCTACTTTGCTCGGCAGTAGAGGATCCTGGGTTGAGGCCTCTCTAAAAAACCTCCCTACAAAGCGATACGCTCGCGGAGTAGGAATGTTTTAAGAGAACCGGTCATCAAGCCCGTACTCTACCCCACCCGAAAGAGCCGCGCTTTGCGCGGCTCTTTCACATCAAAGGAGAAGCAAGATGAAGCTCGAGGACATCCCCGTTGTCGCTGGTTTCGTTGGCGATGGAAACTACAAGTACATCGTTGCAGACGTGGGCCTCCGTAAGGAAAAGAGGACGATTATTCGGCTTGTCTGCTGCCCTGCAGATCAAAATCCCGCGCACCACATCGAACATCGGCGTATCGGATACCGGCTCATGGATGAAATCCCCGCTCCGATTGATGTCGACATACTCGGCGGAGGGATGTTTGGCAAATCCGGTGAGTGCGCGATCATCGCAGCTCCTGCACCAGGCTTGGGGCGTGAGCCCGACCCCGACCTTACAGTTCGTTTGCTTAGCGAGGCGTTTCCCGGCTGTCGGATCGAAAAGCAGCTGGGATACGATGAGTAAACGATATCCAGAACCGGCCGCGTTTCAACGCGCGGCCGGTTTTTCTTTTAGCCCCAAAGCGCGGAGGTCGTCGGAAGAATTGCGCCTTCGTGGTACGTAATTGATGGGTCGCGGTCTCGTTCCAAGAGAAGTGGGCCATCAAGATCGACATGGTCTGCGAACTGTGCAAGCACCGTCGCTGGTGCCATGGAGAGTGACGTCGCGACGTGACAGCCGACCATAATGGCTAATCTTGCTTCTGTTGCTTTTTCTATCATTTTCAATGCTTCGGTAAGTCCGCCGGCCTTGTCGAGCTTAACGTTCACCGCTCCATAAGTTTCGGCGACCTTTTGGATATCATCACTCGTATGCGCCGATTCATCCGCACACAGCAAGATAGACGTTCTCACATTCTTGAGAATATTGGAATGTTCCGCGGGCACGGGTTGCTCGATGAGTTCAACTCCGATCGACTCGCACAAACGCACATTCGCCTCAAGATTGCTCTCATTCCATCCTTCGTTTGCGTCGACGATGAGCCGCGCTTGCGGAGCAGCATTTCGCACTGCCGCGAGACGCCCCCCATCATCGGTTCCAATTTTGATTTTCAAAAGCGAAAACGCTTTTGCGGCTTCCGCCGCGCTCTCGGCCATTTTTTCCGGAGTGTCCAAGCTGATAGTGTATGCCGTCGGTTTTAGTTGCGGTGTTTGGATGCCCACCAACTCCCATATGGTCTTCCCACTTCGCTTCGCCTCAAGATCCCATAGCGCACAATCGAGTGCGTTCCTTGCCGCTCCGGCAGGCAACAGTTTTTGCAACTTCTCCTGGCCAAACCCGTTCTCTACTTCGCTCTTTACCGACGCTATTTGATCTTGAACACTTTCGAGCGATTCGCCATAGCGGCTATACGGCACACACTCTCCGCGCCCTTGATGCGCGCCATCGCGGACCGTTGCAACAATGACCTGCGCTTCGGTCTTTTCTCCGCGCGAAATGGCAAATTTCCCACGAATGGGCCACGATTCGGCGACGTAAGAAAGTTCCATCACGGCACTATATCACTTGCCCATGGTCGGATCCCATTTCCTAATGCGTTATCCACCTTGCAGAGCGCCTGCCACGACATACAATGCACGTCCTGTTGTTTGTGGAAGTCGGGTTCAATTCCCGCACTGTGCCGCAACGGTAAAGTCCCGAGAAAAATCGAGGGAACAAGTCCGGTCGTCAAACAACGGTTACATCCCGAGCAGGAAGACTGTGCGCCGGTCGGAAGGCGCGTCAGAGGTCTCCGCTTGGGCGGAGATTTTGCATTTCGTATGAAGAAATACACCGCGCTTGCTGTTGCAATACTAGTCCTTAGCGGAGGAGCATTTTTCACGCAACAATGGTTCATCGAATCTTTCTCCACTGAGAACTCGCTCCAAGCTTCCGATGCAGACTCAATAACGTTCACTGCCACAACGACGGGCTCTGTCTTGGATGCGATGCGTGCACTTTCAGCAAAAGGCTCGTTCAGCTTCTCGGGGCGAGATTTTCCAGGTTTGGGATTCTTTGTCGAGGAAATGAACGGGCGCAAAAACACGGATGGGTACTACTGGATACTCCTCGTCAACGGAAAGAAGTCCGACCTCGGCGCCTCGCAAGCACGCCTCAAAGAAGGCGATGTCGTCGAGTGGAGGTATGAAAAAGGTTATTAGCAATTATCAATAACATTACACGTATGAACCGCTTTAGAATATCCGCCATCTTTATTTCGCTCGCATTGTTCCTGCCCATTACCACAAGTGCAGAGACTATCCCAACGATATCCATGACGGATTCGTGCACTGTCACGGATACTGACGGCGAGTCGCACAGCTTTAGCGGTCAGTACTTGGGCATTTGCGCACTTGCGGCCGCAAAGGACCAAGGGGCGGTCAGCTCTTACACCCTACAGAATTTTTCGTTCGGGCTCTTTTTGCAAAGCCTCAATGGCACAACTCCTGGGGAGACGCAATTCTGGAGCATTTCCCAGAACGGCACAGAGGCATTGGTCGGGCTTAGTGATATGACGCTCGCCTCCGGCGATCTCCTTTCGTTCCAGCTCACCGACTGGACCGACAATTCGACCGTTGGGGCGCCTGTACAGTTTAGAATCGGAACGCTTACGAGCTCGGCAAGTCGCGCCGGTGCAAATTCATCCTCTTCCGGCGGTGGTGATTATCTGAAGGGGCGCGAATTCAACACTTCGGCAGCACTCGAATTCCTCTCAAGCAACCAGAACGCCGATGGTTCGTACGCGTCCGCTCTTTTGACCGATTGGGCGGCTATCGCTTTTGGTTCAGCGAACGATCCGGTCTGCAACGAAGCATGCGGTGCCGCACGTCAGAAACTCCGGATGTACCTCTTTGGCGCGGAGCCTGCATTGTCCAGTGTCACGGATTACGAACGACATGCCATGGCACTAATAGCGCTCGGAATAAATCCGTATTCGGAGACAAACACAGATTACGTAACACCGATAGTGAGCGCCTTCGATGGTACACAGATCGGAAACTCGTCACTCGTCAACGACGATATATTCGCCGTCTTCCCTCTTTTGCATTCCGGATATTCGAAGACCAACGCAATGATGGAGGCCATTGTTTCGTTCATTCTTTCCAAGCAAAAGGTAAACGGCTCGTGGG
>MFMA01000037.1 GCA_001783355.1 Candidatus Kaiserbacteria bacterium RIFCSPLOWO2_01_FULL_54_20
CGACCGGGCCACCTATCCTCGAACGACCGGGCCACCTATCCTCGAACCATACGCACCGGAGCTGCCTTGCATACCAAAACCCCCCTGAACACCATATCCGCCCGACATACCAAATCCTCCGTTCATGCCGAAGCCTCCGCTCATGCCGAAGCCTCCGAAGGCACCGTATCCACCCGATGTTCCAAAACCCCCGGTGGAACCATATCCACCGCCCATTCCGTAGCCTGGAAATCCCGGACTGCCGGAATACGCGGAGTAACCGACTGGCTCATAGCCAAAGTCATATCCGTAGCAATAGTAATCGCACGCCCATGTGGAGCCTGGTATCGAAAGTGCGAATATCACGAACATGCTTATCAGTGTGATTTTTTTGACCATACCCGGTTAGTACAATTTCGAATAATTACTGCTGCGGCTTTGCACGACAAAATCTGAAAATTCTGATGTCACATAAATTATCGATATTTGCTGTTGAATGTTCATAAGGAGGCTATTCGAAATTGTCCTACCGGGCATATTCCTTTAGAGAACCGCGACAAGCTCGGCCTCGAGAACGAAGCGCGCTGTTTCCCCTGTCAGCGTATCGCAAGTAACAAGCGTTAGGCGTTTTCCATCTTTTGCGAGGCTAATGACGGACTTTGGATCTTCGATATCCTTCCGCTCGACCGAAACGACGCTGTAGATATACTTTCGCCCGCCTCCCGAAACGGTGATGGAGTCGCCGCGCTTGAGTTCGGAGACTCTGTTGAACGCCTTGTACATCTGATTTTTCACGACCGGCAGGCGGGACGAGTGTCCGAAAATGAGAACATTCCCTTCCTCGCCGAGACGCGCGGAATCGACGTAGCGGATCGGGCCATTTTTCAGGTTCTCGTAGAGTACGCTGATGTCCCTGCTCTCGATGTTCTGCACGGGAAGATCAAGATCGATATCCGAGATGACGATACGTTCTGGCAAAGCTATGTACTGCGGCATCTCTCCAGATTGAGGTTTAACCTCAATATCTGTACCAAGTTCGGGAAGGTTGGAAAGCGAGACGGTTTCCGGGGCGCATTCGGTGCCGTCGACGTAGCACGGCACGAAGCCGACCGATTCGGCGGCCGAGAGCGAAAGGAAGAAAATCACTATCGTGGCAGCCGCAAACACCGGCGCCGGAGCTCGTTTTCCCGATGTTTCAGGACGCGTCATAGCGTCGAAACGGTACATTATTATAGTGGAGTTGTCAAATCCAGGCTCGTGGCGAGCCCTTGACAAGATGAAAATATGTAGTAACATCGCGCCCATCTTATGGTAGACATCCCGCAGCAATTTCAGCGGTCTGAAAGCACCACGACCCGCACCACGCATACGGTCGAGGAGCCGCAGTCGAGCCTGCTTTCCAACATCCTCGCCATCGTCGGGTTCATCATTCTTATCGTCGTAGTTATATGGGGACTGGTTAACCTAGCGGGTGTCTCGAGCACTTGGTTCTCTTCCTTCTTCGGCAAGGGTGAGAATGTTATCGAGGTTACGGCACCCGAAAGCGCGAAGTCTGGAGAGTCGTTCTCAATTTCGTGGAAGTACAAGGAGCCGACCCCGGGGACGTACGCGTTTCTCTATCAGTGCCAAGGAGGACTGCAATTGCAAACACCCGGTCCTGCAGGCGGAATGAACGGTATCCCCTGCGGCGCGGCGTTCACGATAGCAAGCGTGAATAACACGGTATCCGTTACACCTCTCCTTAGCGGCAACTCCGAACTCGACGTTCCTGTTTCAATAATCTTCATGCCGAGCGCCACTTCGACGGATTCGACAAGCTCACCGCAGGCAAGCTCTGGGAAAGCAACCGAGCAGGCGCAAGGAAGCGCTACCGTGCGCATACTGCCGTCCGAGACTCCGGCTCTGGATTCGACGGGCTCACCACAAGCGGAGCCGACGCCCACACCTGCGCCAACTCCTACTCCGACGCCTGCGCCAGCACCAGTACCAGCGCCGGCGCCTAAGACACCGGCCGACCTCTCGGTCCGAATCACGTCGGTCACGACTGACGGGTACGGCAACGGAACTGCTGTATTCGACATCGTGAACGTCGGCGGCACATCGAGCGGTACGTACTACTTCACGGCAAATCTGCCGACCCAGTCGGGATACACCTACACTTCGCCCGCGCAAAGTTCGCTCGCGCCAGGCTCGCACATCATATCGACCCTCCGCTTCTCGCAGGCAGCCTCCGGAGTATTCTCCGTCTCCATCACAACTCCTGATTCCAACCAGAGCAACAACTACGCTTCCCAGTCTCTGAACGCGCCCTACTACAACTCGTACAATTACAACTACAATAATTATCCGTATCAGTATCAAGCGCAGTACTCCTCCGCTTCTTATCCCTCCCAGTATCAGTACCAAACCTACCCGAACAGTTACCAGTATTCCTATCCTCAAAACTACCAGTACCCGTACACGTACCAGCAGTACCCGTACACACAGCAATACCCGTACGCGTACTAATTAGCGGGTCTTGAATTAGACACTAGCCGCGCCGCCTATAAGGCGGCGCGGCTTTTTGTATCAACGCCCGCGAGCCTTAAGGCAATGAATTCTTCTGATGTTCCGCGATGACTTCACGAACGTACATATGGTCGAGAATGAATCCCACATCGTAACTTACCCCTTCGGGGTATGCCTTGGTACCGGAGAGAAGGAGGCCTCCAAATGCCATCTCTTTCGAATCTTTGGGCATGTATACGAACGCGCTGCCCGATGCCCGGTTCATCGGCGACGGCTGATCTTTCCGCGGTCCCGTCTTCCCAGTCTCGTTGTACGGCAATGTGATCATGCGTACTGCATCGAAGTCCGCCGCGTGCATATATTTTACGGGCTTCGGCAGGGTCATATACATCGCTGTCAGGACCGAAAAAGATACCTTGGGCGAAAGCCGCGAAGGATACATTTTCCGTACGGGAGCATTTATGCCGTTGCCGTGCGCAATCACTGTTCCGATCTCCCCCGTTACGTCTTCTTTTCCTTCCTGAAGCGGCGGCAACAACAGGGCATTCGACTCTGACTTTGTACGCGCAAGTTCATCCGCGCTTAGGTCGCGAACGGCGACATCGCGCTCCTCTCGGTGCCGTGTCCAGTGTGTTCCAGAGGGCGGCGGGACCTTGTCGGCAACGTGGGCGGCAGTCACGACAAGGTAATGGAATTTGTCTTTTCCTGCTCCCCCGCCCTCGATCGGTATCTTCAGAATAGTTCCGTTACCCTTAAGGACTCCGCCCCCGTCGCGGAACGCAAGAGCGCCCTGATGCATGCGCTTCGCATCGCGGTTAAATGCTTCTATCCACGGGGCCTTCGTTTTTGCAATGGAACGCAACGTTGACGCCACTTCTCCTCTTGTCGGAGTCTCTTGAAATTGTTTCCTTGCTATCGGATCTTTTGTAAGCAAATTGAAGTACCGCTCGTCACTGCGCTCGCGCAGCAGTTCCTCGTTCGTGAGAGCCTGCGCAATTCTTGGGGTTGCCGCAAGCGCTCCAAGGCTCGCAAGACCTTGTAATACCAAACGACGGGACGGCTTATCCGCCCCCTCCCCTCTATTCCCTGGCCCTGATTCAGGGGAACGCATGCCCCGAATTATATATCCAATGTCGCCTCTTTGGCGTGGCTCTGAATGAACGACTTGCGCGCGGGGACGTCGGTGCCCATGAGCATGTCGAAGATATTGTCCGCCTCCTGCGCGTCCTCTATCGTGACCTGCTTCAGAATGCGCCGAGCGGGGTCCATGGTGGTCTCCCACAGCTCCTCCGAATTCATCTCGCCCAAACCCTTGTATCTTTGTACCGAGACCTTTGAGCTCTTTTTTGCCGCAACTTCCTCCGAAACTTCCTCGACTTCAGGTAGTTCAGACTCCAGTTCCATGTCTTTGCCGGCTATCTTTACGCGCTCGGCGTCGGTATACGCGTAGACAATCTCCTTGCCTTTCTTTATTTTGTAGAGAGGCGGCTGCGCTATATAGATGAATCCACCGTCAATGACTGGGCGGAAATGACGGTACAGAAGCGTGAGGAGAAGCGTGCGTATGTGCGCGCCGTCCACATCGGCATCGGTCGCGATGATGACTTTGTGATAGCGGAGCTTTCCGATATCGAATATGTCGCCTATCGCAGTACCAAGAGCGACTACGAGATTCTTTATCTGCTCGGAAGCGAGCATTTTATCAAGGCGGGCGCGTTCGATGTTGAGTATTTTTCCACGCAGCGGGAGTATTGCCTGCGTACGTCTGTCGCGACCCATTTTAGCCGTGCCGCCTGCGGAATCGCCCTCGACAATGAAGAGTTCCGATTCCTCTGCACTCTTGCTCTGACAATCAGCAAGCTTGCCCGGAAGCTGCAGGCCTTCGAGCGAGCCCTTGCGCAGAATAGAATCTTTGGCCGCTTTTGCGGCCTTGCGAGCTTTCATCGCAAGTGCCACTTTGCCAACGATGGAGCGGGCGTCGTCCGGGTTCTCTTCGAGGAATCGCCCGAACGCCTCTCCAAAAACAGCCTCCGTTGCCCCTCGCGCCTCGACACTTCCAAGCTTCGATTTCGTCTGTCCCTCGAATTGCACTTCCCGCATTTTTACGGATATGACCGCCGTGAGGCCCTCCAACACGTCGTCGCCCGTGAACGTTTCTTCCTTGCCATTACCATTCCCGTTCTTTAGCTGTGCATTCATTGTGCGCGTGAGGGCTGTTTTAAAACCGGTCACGTGCATGCCGCCTTCGCTGTTATAGATATTGTTTGCGAACGCCGAAAGGCGGGAGGTTATATCGTCTACGTATTGCAGAGACACTTCCACCTGCACGCCATCCTGCTCCTTCTCAACATAAAAAATATTTTTGTGGATGGGTTCCTGGTGGCGGTTTTGGAACGCCACAAGGCTTCGCAGGCCTCCTTCGAAATAAAAGGTGGTCGACGGCGCGTCGAGGCCTAATTCGCGCAGATAAAACACGTCTCCGTCCGCTTTCCCGCCCGCCCTGAGTTCCGTCGAAGGGGCATTTCGTAGATCAAGGATGGAGATGCGCAGACCGCGCACAAGGTACGCTTGCTGGCGCATGTGAGAAACGATGGTCTCAAAATTGAGCGTGCGCTCGGGAAAAATCTTCGGATCGGACTCGAACGTGATTATGGTGCCGTGGAGTTTGGACGAGTCTATCTTTTTCGTCTTGCCGACGGGCTTGCCGCCGTCTTTGTATTCCTGCATGAATTTTCCGCCGTCTCTGTACACCTCGGCGCGTACGTGGCTCGAAAGCGCGTTGACGACGGACACGCCGACCCCGTGCAAACCTCCGGAGACTTTGTAGCCTTCGCCGCCGAATTTTCCGCCGGCGTGCAGCTTCGTCATCACCGTTTCGAGCGTGGAAACTTTTGTTTTCGGATGTATCTCCACAGGAATACCGCGGCCGTTGTCTGCAACGCGCACACGGTTGTTGGGCAAAAGTGCGACCTCGATGTCGTTCGCAAAGCCGCCCATCGCCTCGTCGCGCGAGTTGTCAAAGACTTCCCAAATGAGGTGGTGCAGCCCGGCGCTGTCGGTCGTCCCGATGTACATGCCCGGACGGCGCCTCACGGCCTCCAGCCCCTCTAGGACAGTAATGTCGCTCGCCCCGTACGACCCGGTTGAACTAGTTTGCCCCTTTTTGGGGGCAGTTTCTTTGACCTTTTTTGCTTTAGTTTTAGCCATTGTTTGTCTGTTCAGTGTAGCAAAAAAAGGTCCCCTTGGCTAGAGGTAAAATCACCTATTTGTGGCCAATTACCTCACCTTCCAGCCTTCCTTTTCTACTGCTGTATTCACGCTCGACATCCGCGAGTTCGCGTCTTCGTCCGTCAGCGTCCGGTCGAACGACTGGAATACAAGACGAAATGCGAGCGAGAGTTTTTCGTCTTTCTTGAATTCGTCGAATTTCTCACTTCGCACCAAAAGCTCCCCCGCCGCTTTGCGGATGGTCGCAAGAACATCTTCAGGTGTTGTTCCCGCCGATACCCAGAGTGCGATATCACGTGCAATGGATGGATACTTTGAGAATGGTTGGTACCGTTCGGTCGTCGACACCGGCAGGTCTTCATACGCATCAGAACTTTCTTCTCCAAGTGCCTTCTCCGCCACGCCGCTTTCGTCCGCCGTGCATACCAAAGTGACCTCCTTTCCTTCTTTCCAAACAGTCCCGATCTCGAACAGTTTGACTTCTTTGAGCCCGAGCAGATCTTTGTTGCGTACGTTCCTTTCGAGGGCGTCCTTTAGCCCATCGACAAGCTTCGAGCGCAGATAGGGCCGTTCGCCGCCGACCTTGTTGGCAACAGCACGCTCGCCCTTGTCGACGAACACCGACGTACATACTTCGGAGTATCCATTGTGCATGAGTTCTTCACGTGTTTTTTCCGCCGTGTAGAAATTCGCGTTCACCATAGGTTTATCCTCGAATGGCGACAGTTCTGCGGTAGGTATCTTGTCATAGCCGACGATGCGGGCGACTTCTTCTATCAAGTCCTCGGGAATCACGAGGTCGAGCCGTTCGAAAGGAATGTCTACGGCCCAGTGAGATGACATCTCACTGGTTTTTGTAAACGGGAGGCCAAGCCGCGTGAACACATCGGCAATATCAGCATCCGAAAACTTTGTGCCGAGTACTTTGTTCACTTTTTGTGTCGAGACGGTGACCTGCCGCCTTTCTTGCGGGCTCGGATATTCGTCAACAAATCCTGCAACCTCCCCGCCGGCGAGCTTGATGATGAGGTCGGTCGCCGCCTTCAGACCATACGCCGTAAGTTCGGGCGAAATGACTTGCTGGAACCGGTCTGACGCGTCAGTCCGCAGTTTCAGAGCCTGTGATGTTTTGCGTATGGTCACCCCATCCCAATTCGCCGCTTCGAGAATGATGCCGGTGGTATTCTCATCAATACCTGTCGGCTTGCCGCCTTTGATGCCGGCGATACTCACCGCTTCGCCCAGCTCGCCCGTAGGGCTATGCCCGAGGGTATTTCCGTCAGTGATAACGAGCATGGAAGGCGCGAGCGAGTACTCCTTATCGTCGAGCCCGAGCATCTTTTCTTCTTTTTCGGCCATACGCACATGGAGCGCACGCACTCCTTCCTTTTCAACAAGCTTGGCTGCGTCAAAAGCGTGAAGCGGTTGCCCTATGTTGAACATCACGTAATTGGTGGCGTCCACGATGTTGTTGATACTTTTCTGGCCGATACTTTCGAGCGCCGTGCGCAGCCAATCGGGAGACGGGCCAACACGGACACCGTTGATGTATGCGGCTGAAAACCGCGGGCAAAGCTGCGGATTTTCTATCGTGACTTTCAGGGCATTAGTTTTTGGTTCGAGGGAGACATCAGTAATGCCGTACGGATGCGGCACAAGCGGAAGGTTCAAAATCGCCGACAACTCTTTTGCTATCCCACGGTATGAGAGGCAATCATGCCCGCGATTGGGCGTCACCTTAACGTCGAGTACATCGTTCTCTACGCTCTCTATCTCGAACGCATGGAACGTGAGTGCATCCGCAAGCGTCTGCGAAGACGGCAGGGACTTTTCAAAAAATGTCTGGAGCCAATTTCTTGAGACTTTCATAGATTAGAATTGGTTCACAAATCGCAGGTCGGCCGAGTGCATGAGGCGGATGTCGTCTATCCCCCACCGCAGCATCGCAAGGCGGTCGAGACCGATACCGAAAGCGAATCCCTGATATGTATCGGGGTCTACGCCTGCATTCTTCAATACTTGCGGGTGTACCATCCCGGCGCCCATCATTTCTATCCAGCGGTCTCGTAATTTCTCCGGCGCATTCGCGCCGGTGATACGCATATCCACCTCCACCGATGGCTCGGTGAACGGAAAGAAGCTCGGCCGGAATCGTATCTCGACGTCCGCACCGCGGAACAACTCTTGGAAAAACCGTGCGAGCGTTCCCTTGAGATTCGCAAGCGAAACGTCTTCGCCCACCGCGAGCCCCTCCATTTGAAAGAACTCCGCCTCGTGCGTCATGTCAGTCGCCTCATTGCGGAACACCTTGCCCGGAACGATGATGCGGTATGGCGGCTTAATCCCCTTCTTTATCTGCGACTCCATATAGCGTATCTGGACGTTGGACGTGTGCGTACGCAGGACGAACCCCGGCTCATCCTTGATGAAGAACGTGTCCTGCATATCTCGCGCAGGGTGATCTTTGGGAACGTTCAGAGCGTCGAAATTATGCCATTCGTCCTCGAGAAGTGGGCCTTCAGCATACGAAAATCCCATTCGATAAAAGATCGCGTTCGCTTCGCGAATGAGAGATGAGATGGGATGCAAATGCCCGCGCGCGTCGCTCATGAAGGGATTGTATCAAAATCTCCCGATTTCGTAGAGTGTATTGCCGTTTTTCACTATGAGCGTCCCGTCGACGACCCGCATGTCAACATCGTGATATGGATAGAGAGGCGCGGTAACTGGGGTAGGACGAACGTCGATCTCTGAAAAGAATACTCCTCCCTCCTTTGTTGCGTAGACTACCCCGCTCCCGAAAAACCCTACCGAGATCGCTGTTTGCTTTCCGTGCTCGATGGAAAATTCTTGCACGCAACGCGAAGGGCTCTCGCAGAAATTGTCGGACGGTTTCTTCCCCGACTGCGTCCAGACTGCAAATATATCGCCTTTTCGAACTACGATATCCACGTCGGATTTTGAACCGATATCCGCCGTCGTTGTCGCGGCAGTCCTAAAGGCTTCGC
Source organism: Candidatus Kaiserbacteria bacterium RIFCSPLOWO2_01_FULL_54_20 (assembly GCA_001783355.1). Lineage (GTDB taxonomy): Bacteria > Patescibacteriota > Minisyncoccia > Phycocordibacterales > UBA2100 > UBA10103. The sequence goes on from MFMA01000037.1 coordinate 8,724, forward strand.
GATACGCATCGTAGAGCCGCGTAGCGACTGCACGACTTGTGGGCGACGAAGTGGTGCCACGCACAAGACGCATTACTTCTATGTCTTCCGGCACGAGCGTTGCACGAGCCTCGGTGACGATCTTGGGCTCGACCACGACGGTCTTGTACCAGGGCGTTGAGCTCGCACGTACGACATGCAGAACGTAGGCCGAGGGCGCCAGGTCGTCTATGTAGAAATTCTTGTTGAGAATGCTGCTTCTGCCGACCACTTTCCCGTTCAAGTACGCGGTGGCATCGGAATACGGGACAGAGAGAAAAATACCGCCTGTTTCCACGAGCCCGAATCCGGGTTTGTAACGATATCCGCCCGCATAGAGGAGTGCTATGGGTACGGAGAAAAAAAATAGGGCGACAAAGACCCAGACATACACGCGCCGCTTCTTTGGCGAAAGTGGCTTCATACCCGAACACACGAAATGGCATTGTTTCTACGTCGCCATATCTTTCGCGCGAGAGATATCTCAATACTGGTGTTTGGTGCCGAGTATGTGGTACGGCCACAACAAACGTTATGCCATTTCGTGTGGCGGGTCATACAGCGGCTTTCGAGAGCGGTGTCGATGTCTTCCTGGATTTCGGAGTGACCCAAAATCCAAGATAACGCCCGAACATGAGACGGATCTGTGCGTCGAGCCCGGGTATCGAACTAAAGATGACCATAGTGATAGGAACGAGGAGCCATTGCGCGACAAGCATGACGCTCCGGAATTTAGTGTACTCGGAAGGTCTCTTTGGAACCAGATACATCGAGAACGATGCCGAAAAGATGAGGCCGAACATCGCAAGCGTGAGGAACGTGCGCGCTACAGACGGCAGATTGTACGAGAGTACGGTCGTGTTGAATGCGTCCCCTCCGATAAAGAGCGGGAGCCATCCTACGGCAAAAAGGATGAGCGGATGGGTCGCCAGCGACCAAAACCCCTCTATCTGAAATAAGGCGGCGCGCAACTTCTTTCTGAAAGGTATACGAGGATTTTTGAGGAACGCGAAAAGAATGTACGCGATATTCTCCGCTCCGTAGGTCCAGCGCCGGTGTTGGAGGTAAATGTTGCGCAGGGTGCCGAAAAACGTCGGCGCCACGTTCGCGTCCATAGAAACGGGATACGCAATCGGGACGACCTCGTAGGCACCGTCGTATCGAACGAACAAATTCCAAAAAATACGCGAATCCTCAGACACGATATTCTTTTGCCAATATCCGGCATCGTAGAGGGCACGGAACGACACCGCATGCGAAGAGAATGTAGCAAGTTTCTCCGGTCGCTCCTGCTGTATCATCTGCCAAAAAGAGCTTGAGTATGCGACGACCCGTGCAAGGATGGGCGCTTCCCAGATGTTGTTGTTGTAGAGCGGCACGGGTTGGAACGAGCTACGGAGCGGATTCTCCGCCGTCAGAAAATTCCACGTTAGGCACGCGAAGTATTGCGGATATACGACCGTATCAACGTCGAATGCGGATACGATGACGCTCTCATACGGAATGCCGCGTGGGTCGAGAATACGGACCCGGGCCTCTTCCGCCGCATACGAGGAATTCGAGCCTTTGCCGGGCATTTCTCCGGGAAGCCCTTGGGGATGGCACGTCGTGATACACACAAGAAAATTTTCTCCAAACTCGCGTTCTATGCGCCTCGCAACTCCGAGCGCGGAGGCGCCTGCCCTCTCTTCGGCCGCGAGGACCAAGGCGATCGACCTCGTATCCCAACGCGACTCAAGGAGCCCGCGCACGCTTCCCGCCACGACCTCGTAGGTTTCTTCGTAGAAAGGAAAAACGACAAGGTGAACGATCTGGTCGTGTTTGAGCGTCTTTAATCGTTCGTTCCAATCGACGGTGAGATTGTGCTGTACACGCTTGAAATTGTGGCGAAGATGGATCGAGAGGTAGGAGGTCTTGAACAGCCAGTAGACCGAGAATACGATGGTTAGGTACGCGGCGATGACCGGCTTCATGAACGAAAGAACCACGAACGCGCCGAGTGTCGTGAGGGAAAGTGCGCCCGGAAGTATCTCGAACAGCCGGTACACAACTCGGTCGCGGCCGGAAAGTTCGCTTGCTCTTCCTACGTGCAAATACCAGTGGCTGTCGGGTTTGTTCATACGTTTAGATCGACGGGAGCCGCCACGCCAGACTCTTTGGAAACCCAAGGTTTTCCAACGTGCTACATAAATGTAGCACTGCCTTCCTCCACGGGAAACTTCCGTTTCCCGACCCCTTCCCCTCTCTGGGAGCCGTCTCCTCGCGCTGCTCGGAGCCGCTTCCCGGGCTCGAACCGGGGACATCCACTTTACAAAAGTGGCGCTCTACCAACTGAGCTAAAGCGGCGTTTCGCTATTGTGCAATGTTTATCTCTTTCATTCAAGAGAGCGCTGCTCGTCCTCTCCACTCACTCCCTTCTTGTGCTCGATGACTTTTTTCAAGAACTCCGACCTTGGAGCGCGCCGCTGGAATGAGTGCTTGTGAGAAACAAAATCCGCGAAACGATGTGCCTGGAAGGAAAGGAAGCGCAAGAGCCCTGCCGCCATGAGCGCCACCTCGTGAATGATGTTACGGGAGATATGGAGGAGCTCCGGCGGGAGCTTTTCGAGGTCTATGCGAAGCGCCGCAAGCAATTCTTTGAGATAGAACGACAACTTGTCCATCTTCTCGCGCAATACAGGGACCAGAACACGGCTACGTCGGCGTTCCCATTCTTTGAGCGCAAAGAGACCAGCTATGCTGACTAGGGAAAAAAAGAATAAGGTAGACGCAACCCACATAGAGTTCATTTGACGGAAAGCCGCTCGAATCGGACGACCTCGATTTTCTCCCCGAATTTTTGTACCGCGGAGTCCATAAGGGTCCTGATAGTGATCGATGGATCTTTCACATACGGCTGCTCAAGAAGCACTCGCTCGGAAAGATACGAATCGATCTTTCCTTGAAGCGCCTTCGCGCGAGCGACTTCGGGAATGTTCTGTGCTTCCTTCTCGAACACCTCCTGGGCCGCCTTCAGGTCTGCCTCGGTAATGTCCTCGCGCGACCGGAAGGCCGGGTTCATCGCGGCGACATGCATGGCGATCTCATAGGCCAACTTTTGGAACTCCTCGTTCTTAGAAACAAAATCCGTCTCGCATGCGAGTATGACCGCTCCGACAACAGTGTTCCCGGCGTGCGTGTAGGCCGCCGCGGCGCCGGCGCCAAGCGTACGGTCGGACTTTTTTAAAGCTATAGAAGAACTGACTTTCCGCAAAATGACCTTGGCCTTTTCCATGTCGCCTCCCGCTTCCTCAAGCGCCTTCTTGCATTGCATGATAGAAACACCTGTCTCTTCCCGCAATGCCTTAATGACCTCGGTTGTGATTTCCATATTCGAACCAGACCCAAATCTTCTTTACTTAGTAGGAACTGCAACTTTCCTGCCCTCGAGATACGCCTCTTTTATAGCCTCGGAGATGAGTCCGACGCTCCGCACGGAAGTGTCGTTCGCGGGAATCGGATAGCGCACGAGGGAAAAATCGCAATCCGAACTCGAGAGCCCGACCACCGGTATCCCGAGTTGATTGGCTTCGCGAATAGCTGTGTGTTCATGGCGCGTATCAATGATGAAGAGCGCCGATGGGAGTTCTATCATGCTTACCAGTCCACCGAATCGCGCAAGCAGCTCGTCGATCTCGCGATCGATGAGAAGGCGCTCGCGTTTTGTGTATTTCTCCAATTCACCACTCTCACGCTCTCCCATAAGCTTCTGCAGGCGGTCAATGCGTTTTCGGATGTTCTTGAAATTGGTGAGCGTGCCGCCTATCCAGCGTCCGGCGACGTAGGGTGCGCCGACCTCAAGGGCGGTCGATTTTACGATCTCTGCAACCTCGTTCTTGCCTCCAACGAAAAGCATGTGTTTTCCCGCGAGAGAGCGCACGAAAGAGCACGCCGCCTCAAGGCGTCGCTCGGTTTCTTCAAGGTTGAATATGTCGGTCCGATCTTTCGTACCAAAAAGAAAGGGCGCTGCGCTTGGGTGGCGACGTGCTCTTGGAAGCGCAAAGTGCGCCCCTGCATCGAACAATGTCTTTATATCGCTTATCATAAGCCTCAAGATACTAGCAGAATGAAGCGCCGCGAGCAAGGCTCGCGGCGCGGAACCCCGCACCAAAATCAACGGAAAAGAGACTTCGTACGATAAGAAACATGTTGAGATTTTTGGTGTGTGGGTCAGCCACCAATGGCAACGCCCCACACACGAAACGGCATCGGAAGTTTTGATTTCCAAGTTAGGACTGTCGAACCATATATATTCCACATAAAGTTAACCTTGCTTTCTTATCCATTGCGTTTCCGCAATCATGCCGTTTCGTGTGAAGGGGCAACGTCCGCATTCTCCGCCTTGTCGAGTGCTGTCAGAATATCTCCGATCGCACCGTTCATGATCTTGGGGATATTC
>MFMA01000038.1:0-3411 GCA_001783355.1 Candidatus Kaiserbacteria bacterium RIFCSPLOWO2_01_FULL_54_20
GGAGCTCGTCGCGGTACCAGTGTTGTCATTAACCACCATCTTTGTGACAGTGATCATCGGCAACTTCAAGTTCGTTATCGTGCACGTCTCTGTTTCTCCCGCCGCAACGACAACGTCAACGCATGTGTTGCTTACAGTCATCCACCCGTCCATCGCGGTTTCTGATACGGAATACGTACCCGCGGCGACTTCATAGTGCTTGCTCACGGCGTCGGTCGTCGTGCCCGAGCCCCCGCCTGTGATGGCGCCCGTTCCCGTTGCCATGATACTGAATTCCGCGGTGCTTCCCGAAGGCTGCGTTACCTTATCGACGATGAGATGACCTGGCATCGGTGGAGGAACGTCGTCATTCGTGATCGTACATTCCTTGTGTTCGCCGGCTGCCAAGGTGACCATCCCATCTTGATCACACGCTCCGCCAAACGTCGCCGTGTAGGTGGACGAAGCGCTTTCCGTTACAAGATGCGAACCTGCCTGTACATGCATGGATGTACCCGAGGTGGTCGTGGCGCCGTCGATGAAGAGCGCGAAGTCGCTCGTAGTTGCCGTGCCGCCGTTGTCATTGACGACCATCTTCGTTACGCGCAGCGTCGGTGTGCAATCTTCATTCCAGATGATCACATGCGTATCGGAGGTGATGCTTCCTAGGAACGGAGCTTGCGAGTCCGGCACCATCCCGGCAGCCTCAGCTTCCGTGCTGCCGAATGTGTACCCCATGAGCGCAAACGGCTTGCCCTCGGCGCAACTCGCGCCCACCGAAGCGCTATTAGTGAGCTCTTGGGTCGTGTAGTTTGCGCCGGAGGAGAGCGCTGAAGTTTGCATCATGTAGGCGCTCGCCGAGAGCGACGAGGTCGCGGTCGTGGTGGCGCCGCCATTCAAGTTTGCCGCCATCCATGTCGTTTCGATCGGGAATGCCTGACCTTCGGCGTTTGTCGCATTAGCATGCACACCGCCGACATACTTATGTATCGTCACGATGTACGTTGGCGTTGGCGGATCATCGTTGTTCGTGATATTGCAGGTAACGCTTTGACCGGCTCCAATGACAACGGTGTTGCTATCAATTTGATTGCCTCCGGTGCAACTCCAACCGGAAGAACTGTAGCCGCTCGGGCCACTTTCGGAGAGGTCGTACGCGCCGGGCATAATGCTTGCGTTCGTGGTAGAGGTCGCACCTTCCACACCCGAGAGGGGTGTGGGACCGTTTGCACTGAGCGTCCAAGCAGTATCGGTAGCGACTCCGCCGTTATCATTCACTACTGTTTTTGTCAGCGTTAGGGTCGTCGAGGGAGGTGGGGTGGGGTTACACAGCGAAGATCTTAGTATTCCTCGTTCGCACAGTCGCTGGAACACTCTCTCGACTATTTCCCGCCCGGATCTTGGATTCGGGACCTGTGCCGAAGCGAGGAGCGGAGTTATGAGTAAAAGGGAGAGCACCACAAGGGTAATTGCGTGGCGTCTCTTTTGTATGTTTTCATGCATACGAAGAAAAAACTACTGCGCGTGCGCATCCACGTGCAACCGATAATAACCTAACTGTAAGTCTCTCGCATGAAGAAACAATGAGACCGTCTGTGCATAAAGTGTGCACAGCATCAAGATACCGTTCACACCAGCGGCCAGAGATTCTTGAACACTTCGCAAATGACGTTGTTCAGCGGTCTCGGCATGGCAGCAGGCGGCCGTGTATACTTTCTGTATGAGCGAACCGGGTGGCAGGCTCGAGAAGATTGTCCGTAAATTATTCAATAAGGATGGGAACGGGACCGACGAGTCGGGCAAGACATCTATTCCAAAAACTGAGACGGGTGTTCCGTCGCTTCATGTGTCACGCCGCGCGCTTCTGCAAGGCACAGCAGCGATGGCTGCCCGTCCTGAACAGGCGACTTCAGCAATAGTCTCCTCCGCCTTAGGCCTCCCAACTCCGGGAAATATGCCACCTCTTCCGACTGACATGGTTGGGAGGGCGGCGGCTGAACTCATGCCATTCGTAAAATTACAACTGCTTCTCAACGTGAACGATAATACGAGCGTGAATGTACGTAAATTGGACGCTGAAGAACGCGCTGAGTCGCAAATGTTGGCAGATTTCCTTTCGAAAGATCGTGGTCCTCTCCCGGATGCGCACACGGTCCAAAGCATAGGTGATGCATTTGGTTATATTCGTTCGCAAAACAGCATTTTTCCTTCGTCTTTGAAGCTCGCAAGCATGCAGAATCCGGAGATTCTCGCCACTGTATACAAGTTAGCTGGAGCGGCACCGAACACGCAGCCCGGCGGGGAGGCATTGCAGAGGCTAGGAAGACTGCTTCAAGATATAAGCGGCCTCTCTGACTCGGCAACTATCGGTGAGGTAAACGGCGTGCTTCACAAGAAACAAATAGCCTACGCGGAGCGTGTTCTAGCACAGATTGATTCGTTTGGGGATGTGATAGAACGCAAGGATGTCCTCCAAAATATCCGTCTGGGTCTTGACGATGAGTCTCAGGAAACAAGCGCGCTTATCGGACGTATGCTTGAAAAAGAGCGCGAATTAGAGCCTGCGTACCGAACGGCGATGAGAGAAAAGACCCGGGCGGAACATCGAGAACGCGTGCAAGGATTGAACAAATCGCTCGAATCTCGCCAAGAAATCTATTGCGATATCAGCCGTATATCAGGCACTCGGTCCAGCGGCAAAGAACGCTCGTTCCGTTTTAGGCCGGTGGGGTACACGCCGAGGAGTCCGCTGGGGCTGAACCGCATGAATATCGAACAGTATAGACAATCGCTGTATGTGAAAGCGGGTAAGGCAAATGAATTCGTGCCCGCCGAACCTGCCGTGATTGAAAACATGGACGATCCTGAAAATGGTATCGTCATTGAAACATCCGACCCGTTGCTTATCGCAGAACTCGAGAAAGCTCTTATACAAGGCTCCCGAGTCACAATCCCCGATCGGCTACAAATCCCCCAAAAGAATCAAACTATTTGACATACTTTTTCTTTTTGTCGAATCCCAATACTTAGGCCTATGTCTAAGTATTGGGGTGTGAGGTCATTTGAGGTACTTCTTTTTCTGTAGTTTGTCGGGCAGGTAGGATTCCTTGTCGTACTGCTCGTAGCCTTTTCCGTACTTTAGGTCTTTCATCAATTTCGTCGGCGCGTTGCGGATGTGAAGGGGGATGGGGAGATTGCCGAATTTTTTCACGTCGTCGAGCGCGGCGAAGATCGCATCGTACGAACGACGGTCTTTTTTGCACTGCGCGAGGTAGGCGACGCCGTGCGCGAGATTTATCGTCGCCTCCGGATATCCTATTTTATTCACCGCCTCGAACACCGCGTTCGCAACGACGAGCGCCGTCGGTTGCGCAAGTCCGATATCTTCGCTCGCAAATATCACCATACGCCGCGCAATGAATTTCGGGTCTT
>MFMA01000038.1:3554-8185 GCA_001783355.1 Candidatus Kaiserbacteria bacterium RIFCSPLOWO2_01_FULL_54_20
TGCACCAGCCAATCGCGGGCATCTTTCGAGATTTTTAATTTCGTGCGCTTTAAGATTTGCTCCATTTCTTTTTCATTGTGTTCATTGAGAACGAATACGCGACAGCGTGAGAGGAGCGGCGAGATAATTTCAAAGGAAGGATTCTCTGTTGTTGCGCCGATGAGCGTGATGTCGCCACGCTCGACGAAGGGGAGGAGAAAATCCTGCTGCGCTTTATTGAAACGATGTATCTCGTCCACAAAAAGAATTTTTGGTTTCCCGCTTAGCTTAAGCTGCCGCCCTCCAATAACTTTCTTAATATCTTCTTTCCCCGAATCCACCGCCGAGAGTTCGTAGAAATCCGCTCCTACCGCGCCCGCATAAATACGCGCGAGCGTTGTCTTGCCGCTGCCGGGCGGCCCCCACAAAATGAAGGAGAAGAGTTCTTTCTTCTCAATGGCAACGCGCAGTGGCCCTGCCCTGAGCTTCGTCGAAGGGTTGCCCGTGCCGACCAGATGCTCTTGCCCGACAAATTCATCTAGCTTTTGTGGTCTGATTTTCGAAGCAAGGGGCTCCATCCCTCCAGTATCCTGCCGGGGATCGGTTTGTCCACTTGCATAATCAACCGAGCAGGTTATTCTAGATGCATGAACAACAAAACTATTGCAGTCATGGTTGTGGTTATTATTCTCATCGCCGCCGCGGGGTATTATGTGTTTGGAAAGTATTCGTCCTCCGGCAGTGGAGACGCGCCCGCACAGGACCAAAAAACCGAAAATGTCGTACAGGCCCAAGACACTACGGTAGGAACGGGAGCTCAGGCTTCTGCGAATTCGGTCGTTTCTGTCCTCTACGTGGGGAAGCTCTCGGATGGCACCGTCTTCGACAGTTCAGAGGCCCACGGGAATGAGCCCTTGACCTTTCAGCTTGGCACCCCGGGTATCATCGCCGGGTTCCAAATCGGGATAAATGGCATGAAAGAAGGCGGGGAGCGCGTGATGGTCATTCCCGCCTCATTCGGTTATGGAACGGAGGATGTTAAGGATGCGGACGGCAAAGTGATCATTCCCGCGAATTCGACCTTGGTTTTCGGGGTAAAACTCCTCAAAGTTGAGCCCGCGCCGGCAGCAAGTCCGAGCACGCCCAGCGCAGAATAGAAAGGGAATTGAGCCTTGCGGGAAGCCCCGGAATGTGATATCGTTGCGCGATGCTTACGAAGCGGAAGAAGCAGAACGAGATAAAGAAAGGTCAGCGACACGACAAGGATACGGGCTCTCCGGAAGTCCAGGTCGCCATTTTGACGCGTCGAATAGAGGAGATTTCGGCCCATTTGGATAAAAATCGTAAGGATAAGCACTCGCGACGGGGTCTTTTGGGGCTCGTTGCCGACCGTCGCAAGCACTTGAAGTACCTTGAGGGGACGAACAGGCGCGCATATGGCACGCTTGTGAAGAAACTCGGTCTCAAGAAATAGCTTCTAGCTTGAAGCTTCTAGCTTCTAGCAGTAAGATGCAGGGTAGAGAAGCTTTTTTCTTTGCATAGGAGTTGTTTCGCCTTTTTATTAATTCGCTAGCAGCCAAAAGCTAGCACCTAGCACCTATTTACTATGGCCATAATCAAACACCCTGAACAGCGCGTCGGCGTCTTTATCGACACGCAAAACCTTTACCACACCGCGAAAAATCTCTACCATTCGCGTGTCAATTTCGGCAATGTCCTGAAAGACTCCGTCGCGGGCCGCCGGCTCATCCGCGCCCGCGCCTACATGGTGACAACGGAGAGCGGTGAAGAAAAAGCGTTCCTCGAAGCGCTTACCAAAATGGGCATCGAGCCCCGCACGAAAGAGCTGCAGATCTTCTATGGCGGAGCCAAAAAGGCCGACTGGGACGTCGGTATGGCGGTCGACGCCATCACCGCTTCTCCGAAGCTGGATACCATAATCCTTTTCACCGGCGACGGCGACTTCGTGCCGCTCGTCGAGTATTTGAAAGTGCACGGGGGCTGTCAGGTAGAGGTCGTGAGCTTCGGCCGCTCGACATCGGGCCGTCTCAGAGAAGCGACGGACCACTTCCTCGACCTCGACGAAGACCCTCGTCGCTATCTCATCAACTACCGCGGCCCTACCGGCCGCCGCCGATCGGCTCCGCGCGGGAGCGCAGCCTCAACGTCCGCAACCGAGGCACCGGAAACAGCCGCCGACGTCGAGCGCATCACCGAGGTGGAGTAATGCTATTATCGGCTCATGGCCGAGTTTAGGGAGCAGACGGAAAATACTCCGAACGCTGGGCCGGGGCATACGCCTGCTGACATATTCAACGCGACCGCATGGTTCACGCCTGCGGAGTCGCAACGGTTCAACGACATCGCAGGCATTACATTCCCCGACCGTATTGCACATCAGGAATATAATGGCAAACCCCTGGTGGGGGATGTGCGCTTCAAATCGGTGACGGTGGATGGCGTTCGAATAGAAATGCCGGATAACTACTTCACCTTCAATCCGGACGGCACCCGCCCGGACAATATTTTATTCGTTTACACACCGGGAGAGCATGTGCCCGACTGGGATTACAGCAAGGAACCTCTTTTGAATGCCGCAGAATTAAATCCCGGTAAACCCTTCGTGGACGGTGGTTGCGGCACAGGGGTGAAAGCGACTCTGATGGGAAAGTACCTTGATGGTCGCGGATTGGATAATAAGATCCTGTTGGTAGATCCGAACATGCGTGCCCTAGAAACGACCCGGCAAAACATCTTGCGCAATAATCTTAATGAAAAGCGGTACGAGGCGTACCATGGAACCCTTCATGAGGTACTGCCCAAGTTCCCGTCCGGCGAGATAGCCGGTGCTTATATTAATCCGCCCTACCAAGCGCGGCCAGAACATATCGATATCGCGCTGCACGCCGACGGTGGAGCAGACGGGCTCAAAGTCACCCGTGAACTCTTGGCCGACTTGCTTCCCCGCCTCTCGGAGGGCGGTGTCATAGCATGCCATACGAAAAGTCCCGCGTTCGAAAATAAAAACGGGTTCGCCACCTACCCTTTAATAGTCGACGACCTCGTCGAGGGCCGTATCATCCCAAAGGAACGAATGAACGAATACGAGATACGGTTCAGTCGTGCGTGCCCACCGATGGATATGTACGAATTTTATCGTTTGGTGTATCGGGACAAACAGAATGATTTTGCGAAACATTTGAGCGAACAGTATCCGCTCGTCGACATGACGCTTCTCCTCATAACGCGCAAAAAGGGTCAGCAAGGCCTTGTCGTGAAGGAGGACCCAATGCCGGCCAATCCGGAAGGCGTCGAGTGGGGATATAAGGACGGCAAAGTGGTCGAGCAGGGGCACGTGCTTTGGCACCAGCTCTTTGTGCCGAAGTGAATACTATTTCAATCCGTGCAAAGCAACTTGGCGGTGTAATTCGATTCGGTCGGCCCATGTGCGGCCTTTAAGCGGTACCGTGTGCTTAATGACTACGACTTTTCCGCCATTATCGCGACTGATGATTCCGTTGCAATAATAAAGTTCGGGAAATGCGTTGGCTGTCTGAGTCTGATACTCAAGGAAAGCATCTCCGTAAACGCCTCTCAGAAACTCCCCGGTCGCCATGGGAGGAAGTATGTTTGTGTAAGCAAGCGAGGTCTCTTTTACTAGCTCGGGAATATATCGGGCGAATTCTGGTGCTCCGTTCCTGCCGAGACACATTTGATTGAATGCGATAATGCCACTATCGGCGAGATGACGGTCCGCGATTGTCAGCTGCTCCTTAAACACGCCCTGACCGTCGGTGCCGCCTCGAGCGTGTTGCGGCATTTTATCCTCGATCTCACTGGGATATAAGTGGTACGGAGGATTAAATCCAATAACTTTGCACGACCTGCGTGCCGCTGTGTGTTCGCTGTAAGGCTCATGCCGAAAGTCGATGTTCAAATCGTTGATATGAGCATTCCGTTTTGCAACTTCGATAGCCCGGGCACTCTTATCAATGGCCCGTATATTTTTGGCATTTGTATTCTTGGCGATGAGGAGCGAGAACACGCCGCTTCCCGTCCCAACATCAAGAAAATCTATCTCTGCTTTAACGGTGTTGATCGCCCACTCGATACTATCCTTTGAGAATTCCCACCAGAACACCTGCTCTTCTTGTAAAAGCGACATGACATTGTCGCTGGAGTCGGTCCGCTCACGGTTGACGGGATCCGTGTAAACAACGACGCCCCCGAATTTGGATTTCATATCGAACATCGACGGACCCGTATCTCGCTTCGGCTCCATCTCATCCCCCTTGCTCATGCTCTTATGGCAGCGCTGCCATTTTTTTCATCTCTTTGCGCGAGGAGATGTATGCGAGGGTGATGAACACAAGACCGATGAGGCCGGTAATCGCTTCCGGTACACGCACGAAGATGGTCGCGAGCATGGCAAGCGCGAGCCCTAGTATCGCCCAGTGCGCGCCGTGTTCGAGATAAATGAGATTCTCGAGCGTCCGCGCCCGCACGAGGTACACGGTGAAGGCACGCACAAAAACGGCTCCGATGCCAAGACCCGCGATGATGACGGGCAGGCTCGAGGTCACGGCGAACGCACCTACGACACCATCCAGGGAGAAGGCGGCATCGAGTACGTTGAGGTATACGAATAGCGC
>MFMA01000039.1 GCA_001783355.1 Candidatus Kaiserbacteria bacterium RIFCSPLOWO2_01_FULL_54_20
CCTGTCCAGTTTCCGGTGACGTCCGCAACGTAGTCGGTGCCGGCGACTGCGGCGGAAACTACTCCTGTCGCACTGGTCTTGAGCAGAGACGACTGAATACTTGAGACAGTCAGGTTCGTCGTACTCGCGGTTCCGAAGAAGCCGGTGCCGCTCGCGGTGAGCGCGGTCGTGGATGCGTACGGGAGTGCCGAGGCGGCGAGGGTCGAGGTTGCGGTGAAGGTCGCTCCCGTGATGGTGTTGTACGAAGTGAGGTTGCCGCGGAAGAGCGAGGTGCCGAGGACTTCGAGGATGTTGCCGGTCGTGGTGGTGGCGGATGCGCCGAGTACGAGGACGTTGGAAACGGTCGAGGGATAGATGACGAGCGAGTCGGACGTGGTGGCGAAGAGGCTCGAGCCGCCGCCCTCGGTCGCATCCGCTCCCCACGCGGGCAAACCACCCGACACTTTCAGCACCTGACCCGCGGAGCCGATGCCGAGTTTGGAGAGAATTCCGGATGCATCTGCATAGAGGACGTCACCGGTGGTGTACGAGGTAATGCCGGTACCACCGTACACCTGCGAGAGCGTTGAGCTTGCCGAAACGACTCCGTTCGCCGCTTGCAGAGGGCCGGTCGGGGAGCCGGCGAGCGTCAGCGTGCCGTCGGAGCCGAACGACGATGTCGCGCTCCCGCCGAAGTATGCGGTGCCGAAGTTGGAGAAGTTGGTCGTTGAGGCTCCCGCAGAGAAAAGCTGGAGCGCGGTCCAGGTGTTCGCATTTCCAAGATTGAGCGAGACCGTGCCGCTCGTCGTGATAGTGCCGCCGGAGAGACCCGTACCTGCGGTGATGGAGGTGACCGTACCGCTTCCACCTGCTCCGACACAGCTGCCATCAATAGAGAAGCAGCCTCCGGTGAGATTGAGGCCGTTGGCGAAGGTAGAGGTTGCGGATGTGCCGGTGATGTTGAGGTATGTAGAAGCGAGAGCGCCGGAGAAGGTGGATGTGGAGTTGGTGCCTGCGACGTTCAGGATGCCCTGGATGGTTGAGGTGCCGGTGGTGTTGCTTTGGAGGGTGGAGGTGGCTGCGGTGCCGGAGGTGTTGCCGACGTATAGTTTGTCAAAGATGGAGAGGAGAGAGGTGGAGGCGTTGCCGAAGACGTTGAGCCCGGTGAATGTGTTGTTGTTCGCAAGGAGCGTCGAAGAGGCAGCGGTGATGGTGATGTCGGCGCTTCCGTTGAAGGAGGTGCCGTTGATGTTGCGTGCGGTCGCAAGGACGGTCGCGGCGCCGGCGGTGAGAGAGGCGGCGGTGCCGGAGATGTTGGTGCCGACCAAGGCCGAGGGTGTGCCGAGGGCGGGAGTAACGAGGGTCGGAGAGTTGGAGAACACCACGTTGCCCGTTCCAGTCTCATCCGAGAGCCACTGCGAGAAGTGCTGCGAGGTGGAGAAGAGAGAGGAGGTCGCGGTGTCGACCCAGGCGCTTCCGTCGTACAGAAGCAGGTCGCCGTATGCTGCGGCGGTGATGGTGGTGTCGGTGAGGGAGTCGAGGGTGGTGACGTTGGAGGTGCCGAGACAGGTTCCGTTCACCGAGACACATCCTCCCGTGAGATCGATGCCGTTGGCGAAGGTAGAGGTTGCGGATGTCGAAGTGATGTTCAGAGATCCAGTAGTCTGCAGACCGCCTCCCAAGGTCGATGTGCCAGTCCCCTGCACAACGAGATTGCCCGTCGTCGTCGCCCCGCCGAAAATGGTTAGGCCGGTAGTTTGTGTGCCTCCGCCAATGGTTGAAGAAGCGGTCGCAAAAATGTTGGTCAGGAAAGAAGTACCGGAGACGGAGATGGCCGTAGAGGATGCGTACGGGAGTGCCGAGGCGGCGAGGGTCGAGGTCGCGGTGAAGGTTGCGCCGGTGATGGTGTTGTACGAAGTGAGGTTGCCGCGGAAGAGCGAGGTGCCGAGGACTTCGAGGATGTTGCCGGTCGTCGTGGTGGCGGATGCGCCGAGGACGAGGACATCGGTGGTGTCGGTTGGATATATAAAGAGGTCATCGGAAGAAGTTGCAAAAGCACCCGCTCCTCCCGAGCCCTGCGCATCCGCTCCCCATGTGGGCACGCCACCGGCGACTTTGAGCACCTGTCCTGTCGAGCCGATGCCGAGGCGCGAGAGAATTCCGGATGCATTGACGGCCAGGATGTCACCGACGGCGTAGCTAGAGATGCCGGTGCCGCCGGAAGAGGTCGCGAGCGCTGTTGCGAGGGTGAGTACGCCCGTGGAGGAGAACGACGAGGTGGCTGTGCCGCCGAAGTACGCCGTCCCGAAGTTGGAGAAGTTGGTCGTCGAGGCTCCTGCAGAGAAAAGCTGGAACGCGGTCCAGGTGTTGGCGTCGGCGAGAACGACGCCTCCTCCGGTGATACAGGTACCGTCGACGGCGAAACAGCCGTCCTCAAGATCGATGCCGAGGGCGAAGGTGGACGTGGCAGATGTGGACGTGATGTTGAGGGCAGTTGCCTGTATACCTCCGGAGAACGTGGAAGTGCCGGTACCGGTGACGGCGAGCGATGTGGCGGAGACGCTGGTGCCGGAGATGGAGCCGCCGGTGATCGTTGAGCCGGCGAGCGTGATGTCGTCGAGACGGTCGATGCGTGATGCGCTTGCGACCGCCGCGAAGTTGTTCGAGATCTGCGCTGTGTTGGCGGAGCTCTGCGCGGAGACTTTGAAAAGTTCCGCGGCGAGTTTGTCGTCAAATTCTTTGAGGCGTGTATTCAAATATTCTTCCGTAATACCACCGGCCGTAGAGACAACGCGCTGGATTTCGATGACACGTTCGACGGGCTCCATGTAAACACGTTCTACTATTCTTGTCGGGGTTCCGCCGGTCTGCGCAAGCGATGCGGAGCCGCCTCCAGGAGTTTGCTGTGCCACGCTGCGCGAAGCGGCGAGAAGGTCGGGAATAAGTACACGCTCGACCACTTCCGTTTTCGAACTAGACGTGGCGCCGCCCGGGAACATCGTCCCATATACAATAGAGTCGACACTTCGATTGAAGGCACGGGCGAATGCCGCGAATATTTCAGAAACGGCGCCCGAAGGATCCTCTGCAACAGCCGCAAGCTGATCGCGGATCGATGCACTGGAAATGTTACCCACTGTTTTTAAATATTCTGCATTCTGCCCATATTGCGCATCGACGAATGCGTATGTGCCGATGAGGAAAAGTACAGCAACGACTCCAGCGAGAAGTTTGTGGACCGCATCCACGAGAGGTGCCGCCTGCACCGATCCGTGTTTGGCGAGCGAGGCCGCCTGGAGCGGAATACCGGCCACTGCGCGCGCAACGCTCGTCGCAGAATCGCTTGGGATGTTGGTGACGGCAGATCTAAAGGCGTTTCGCACGGGCGCATTTTCGGGAACACGTTCATCACTGCCCAAACGTGACTCCATGTTCTTGACGCGATATTCCAACGCTCGTATTTTCGCGAGCTCCTGACGCCGGGCCTCACGCTGCGAATTCTGCGCAAGCACGAAAGACTCGAGGGCGGACTGATCCACATACCATTGCTTGCCTATTTTTCTTCCGAGGATTTTTTCTTGCTTACAAAGATGCGCAATATAGTCACGAGTGACGGCCGCTTGCGACGCCGCATCGCTTGCAGATATGTACTTAGCGCCGTCAAAAAAAATTACATCACTCATTTTTTTGTATTTGCGGACTCGACTTACCTATATAGTACTAGACATCTCGGACATCCTGTTCATATCGTGTGCAAAATACTGTGGATAACACGAAAGGCTCGCGTCGCGGCCGGTGGGCCACCGTCCAGGAGGCGTGCCTTTTCATCGTCCTATGATCACCCGATGATCATCCGGCAAACTGGACCTATATATCGCGATTGATTCGCGGTAGCCCGATGTCAGCTACGTAAACAGTGAGAGAATCAAGATTTTCTTTGGTCAGTCAAGAGCATCTCGGCCATCCGAGATACGATTTATAGACTAAAATCTTTCGCTCTTTTGAAAACAAGCTCTGTGGTGATCAATCTCTCAAGAACATCGCCGATCTTTGTAAGCGTCGCGAAAGCGCTGTCCACAAGCCCCGAGGCGGCTGTATTTGAGAGTGGATTGAGCCTTGTATAGACGGCCCCGGCCCCCTGCCACGTGTAGCCGACCGTAAGAACGATAACAATGGTGGCAACTGCCGCGACCGGCAACAACAGTTGTGTCATATTCCTCCCGTTTCTCGTCGATGCGTGCCTTAACCGTGTATCTTGCGACAGAATTCTCGCATTCCCGGACGTATTCGATGAACCACCGCGTAATACACGTATGTGAACGGTATTCGGGACTGACGGATCGATCTTTGAACTCAGGACGTCCTCGTCTTCTGATATCCCCTGTCTTTGGGCGAGCTGTGGTAGAAGATCGCCGTCATCGTTTGTGTATGTCAGATACGGACCCGCCCCGTTATAGTTACGATTTGCTAGCGATCCCGGATTGGCGGCATTGTCCGCAGTGGAGTGATACAGGCCAACAGCCTCAGACTGTACGGCAGCAAGAAGTGTATCCTTTTCCTTCTTATGCGCCAAAATCCCAGCGCGTTCCACATACCATCGGCTCCCGACTTGCCTCGAAAGTACCTTACCCTCTCGCGCCAATTGCCCCACATAATCCTGGTGGTAACCGGTTATCTCGGCTGCACGAGCTGCAGAAATATAATCCTTCCCGTCGAACGCAACCAGAGAATCTGTCTCCGTGCTCGGTGCCTTGCGAGGAGCGACCGGAACGTACGAGTCCGCCTTCTGCTTATATTGATATAGCGAATTTAGGGTCAAATACCACAAGCCACCGATCCTTTGCGCCTGAATAAGGCCTGCACGGCACAGTTGGCCAATATAGTCCTGCGCATAACCGCTCATGTGCGCCGCCCGCTTTGACGATACGTAAGATACGCCATCAATTTCGATCTCTTGAGCCATGACCACCAGTATACACCCAGACTCGGCCGTATAGCAGATTTTTTGATATATCGGTGGATATCTCGGCACCTATATTCGTCTCGGAATATCGTCTACGATTTCTCGGGCCTGATCTTGTTATCGAGCAGCTGTCGCAATTTAATAGGGTCAGCCGCGCCGCGCAGCTCTTTCATGGCAAGACCGACTAGAAATTCCAAAGCGGCAGCCTTGCCCGACTTATAGTCGGCCACTGCAGAAGAATTTCCCTTGAGGATCTTATCTATCGTTGCGGTTAGAGAGTTGTTATCCTCGTTGAGCAAAAGAGAATTGCTTTCGGCGTACACAACAGGATCCCCGGCACCCTTTGTACAGGCGAGCAGGATGTTTTTCGCGCTCCGCGACTGTATCTTGCCCTCAAGCTGCAAATCAATAATTTTCTTGAAATTACGTGCCGATATCGGAATCTCGGATTGATAATCCGCATCTCGCTGCTCGGTGTCTCGGACCAAAGGCTGCTTATCAGCCTTGTAACGAATAAGATTGACCAGGTCGTTGGCAATATAGTTTGAGGCGAGCAAAATCCCTTTGGAATCCCCACTTCCTAATAAGGCGGTCACCTCATCAAAAAAGGCTCCCAATTTGCGCTCCCGCACGTAAAGCCCCGCGTCCTCGCTCTTAATGCCAAGGGAGAGGTAGCGTTGTCGCCGCTGTGAGGGCATCTCCGGTATCTCGGAGACGAGTTTTTCTTTGCCGAATTCAGCGATCTCGGAGAGCAACAAACTCGGCAAGTCTGGGTCCGGGAAGTATCGGTAGTCCGCACTTCCCTCTTTTATACGCTGTGGGAATGTCGCCTGTTTTCCCTCATCCCATCCAAGTGTTTGCTGGACAACTTCTTCCCCGCGTTCCAAAAGTTTCGTCTGGCGTTTTATTTCATGCGCGACAGCGCGCTCCATCGCGCGGAACGAGTTGAGATTTTTTATTTCTACTTTGGTACCGAGCACACCGCCTTTTCCCACGGAAATATTCGCTTCCACGCGCATCTCACCCTTTTCCATATTCGCGTCGCTTGCTCCGAGGTACCTAAGAAGCAACTGAAGCTCGCGCGCAAAATCTCCCGCCTCCTCAACGGAGTGAATAACCGGCTCGGTGACCAGCTCCATGAGTGGTACGCCGGAGCGATTGAAATCTATAGTGGTGGCATTGGTACTTTCATTATGCATGGAGCTGGCTGTGTCTTCTTCGAGATGAATGCGTGTCAGGGCCACGCCCCCCAGCTCTCCCCCGCTGACAAGCGGGTACTCATACTGACTAAGCTGGTACCCCTTTGGCAGGTCGGGATAAAAATAGTTTTTCCTGTCGAACTCCGTGTAGTCGGCAAGCTTTCCACCGACAGCGAGACCCACTTTTAGAACATGCTTCACGGCCTCGCGATTGATGACCGGCAGTGTACCGGGATGCGCCAGGCACACGGGGCACACGTTCACATTTGGACGGGTCTCATCAGGGTCGTTCTTCGAACCGCAGAACATCTTGGTCCGCGTCTTCAACTCCGCATGTATTTCGAGCCCAATAGTCGGTACGTACTCGGTGGTCACGTGAACTATAGTACCTTAAACCCCCGCTATCCTCCACTCCCCCGTATCTAGGAGCGGTTCCGCTTTTTTGTATTTTAGTTCCTTTGTCTCTTTGCCGTTCGTTATGACCACTCGGTCGTTCCTGCCGTATTCCTTCTTTCCACTCGGAGCCTGCTGTGCTGTTATCAAACGCGCCGCGCGCTCAACGCTGCCGGCCTCGCGATTCACGGCGCTCACAGCTCCCGTTTGACCTCCCTGGGCAGGCAAGCCGAGGTTCGGGAATATCTGTAGCACGTGCGCGGCGTACGTGGCCTCCAATCCTTGGAATAACTTCAGGCCCTCTTTCTTGTACTCGACGAGCGGGTCGCGCTGTCCGTATGCACGCAGGTTAACGCTCGAACGAAGATACTCCATCGCCTCCAGGTGCTCGACCCACAAAAAGTCGACCGTCTGGAGAAGGAACCGCCTGACAGTTGGGTAGTACGCCGTGCCAAGCTCGGCTTTTTTCTTTGCAACTACCTGCAGAAAATCACCGGCACCCTCCGCGTGCCCCGTTAGAGGCGCAGCCTCTAACGGGGCGATGCGCATGAGTTCCCTATCTATCGCCTCGTCACTACCGGTAAGAAGTTCGCGGCGGCGCGCATAAATGCTCGTCCTCTGGATGCTCAAGACATCGTCGTACGCAAGCACGTGTTTTCGCGCATCAAAATTCAACTCTTCTATCCTTTTCTGCGCCTTCTCGAGAGAGCGCGTTATCATCCCGTTATAAATAGGTTCGTCCTCGGGGATCTTGAAGGTTCCCATCACGCGCTTGATGACGTCGGATGCGAACACGCGCATGAGGCTGTCCTCAAGCGAGACGAAGAACTGCGTCTCACCCGGATCTCCCTGGCGCCCACTGCGTCCGCGCAGCTGATTGTCGATGCGCCTCGCTTCGTGCCGCTCGGTACCGAGAACGAAGAGACCGCCCGCGTCTTTCACCTTTTGGCACTCCTCCTCCGTCGAGGGATTGCCGCCGAGCTTGATGTCCACACCGCGTCCGGCCATGTTGGTCGCGATGGTGACCCCGCCCGTCCTGCCGGCCTGCGCGATTATCTCTCCTTCACGCTCGTGATTCTTTGCATTCAGTATTTCGTGCGGGATACCGGCCTGCTTAAAATGAACGGACAGAAGTTCGTTCTTCTCGACGGAAACGGTGCCGACGAGGACCGGCTGGCCCTTCTCATGCATCTCGCGCACGCGTTTCGCGATCGCGCGATACTTCCCCTCTTCCGTCTGGAAGATAAGGTCGTCGTGGTCGGCACGCGCGGAGGGGCGATTCGTCGGCACTGCGACAGTGTTCAACCCATAGACTTTGTAGAATTCTTCCGAAGATGTAATGGCCGTGCCTGTCATGCCGGAAAGCTTTTCGTACAGGCGGAAGTAATTTTGGAATGTGATGGAAGCGAACGTACGGGATTCCTGCTGTACCGGCACCCCCTCTTTCGACTCGATGGCTTGGTGCAGGCCTTCAGACCACCTGCGGCCGGGCTGCATGCGTCCGGTAAACTCATCGACGATGATTACTTGCCCGTCGCGAACCACGTATTCCTTGTCACGCTCGTACAAAGCCTTGGCGCGCACTGCCGTTTCGAGATGGTGAACGAATTTGATGCCGGCATCGGTGTAGATGTTCTCCACACCAAGGGACTTCTCCGCCTTTTCTATCCCCGAATCGGTCAAGGCTATCTGATGGCGTTTTTCGTCTATTTCATAGTCCTCGACCGGAACAAGACTCTCTGCGATGGCAGAAAAACGGGCGTACAAGGACTCGGCATCGGAAACGGGGGCGGATATGATGAGCGGGGTGCGCGCCTCGTCGATAAGGATGGAGTCTATCTCGTCGACGATGGCGTAGTGGTAGCCGCGCTGGCGAAGATTTGGCCGTTCGTATTCCAAATTGTCGCGCAGGTAGTCGAAGCCGAACTCGTTGTTCGTGCCATACGTGATGTCGGCCGCGTAGCTTTCGTGGCGCGTGCACGGACGTAGAAAATCGTGCATGACCTTGAAGGCGCCTAGACTGTCGCGCGCAGCGTCCTCTTCTGCCGCAGCCTCGGAAGACATATGCGAAGGGTCGTACAGGTACGACGCTTCATGATTGAGAACCCCGACCGAAAGACCGAGGAAATGATAGATCTGCCCCATCCAGACGGCGTCACGGCGTGATAGATAGTCGTTGACCGTCACTACGTGCACGCCCTTCCCAGAGAGCGCGTTCAAATATGCCGGCAGTGTGGCGACCAGTGTCTTCCCTTCTCCGGTGCGCATCTCTGCAATATCGCCCTGGTTGAGGATCATGCCTCCTATCAGCTGTACGTCGAAATGCCGCTGTTTCAGCGTCCTGCGCGACGCCTCCCTCACCGCCGCAAACACTTCGGGCGCGAGGTCGTCCAGCGCCTCGCCTCTCTCCAACCGCTCCTTGAACTCGATCGTTTTTGCGCGCAACGTCTCATCAGAAAGCTCGCGCATCCTCTCTTCGAGTGCATTGACGCGCGCCACGATAGGCTCGGCGCGCCTCAAGGCCGATGCGTTCTCATCGCCGAAAAATCGCCCTAGGAATGACATGTAGCAGCCATCCTATCACTATTGCCGCCCCCGAGCACCTATACCAAAAACCATCCCTCCAAGAAGGAGGGATGGTTTTTCTCTACTAGTAGAGAAGAAAGCGACTAGAGGCGCTTCTTCTTTTTTGCCTTCTTTTTCTTTGCCATATGTTTATATAAATAGTGAGTTCTAATTTCGACCCGCACTTCTGCCGTTGCTACGGCGAAGATGCGTTTACTTTTTCATTATTGCACTCATGTGCGGATACAAACGTTTTTTGCACTCCACGTGTGGATAACTTTAGAGAAAGTAAAATGTAAAAAATATTCAAAATAAAAAATCCTAGAAGAGAAAATGCGCAAAGCGGAGGACGGGTGCGAGCTCCAAAGTAGAAAGTCTAATGTGAGTGCCGCCGCCCTCCGCTCTGCGCACATTCGCGTTGCTATGCTCAGTACTTCCTACATTCAGCCTGCTGGCTTCAGCACTTCCTCGCTCGACGCTCGGTCGTCGCTCAACGCTCGGTCGCACTCCACACATAATACCGCAAAAAACGCAAATCCCGCCGAAGGCGGGACCTGCGCGACTTTCTTGAAGGGCCACACATTGTGGCACTCACGCCACAATAATAACAGCAACCCCCACAAAAACAATATCCTGTATTTCTAAACTCCAGCGAGCGGGCAGTGCCTTCCGAGAGTCTTCGCGCAGGGCGGCGGCCCGCGCTATTCATTCCTTTCCAACTTAAGCGAGCTGGCATGTGTGTTATTGGCGTGTCTCGCAGGCCGACGGGCCGAGAGGCAGCGCTGCGGCAGCAGCCGCAGACAGCGACGCCGATAACACATATGTCTGCGAGCGTCTTCTACTGGACTTTCGCCGTCCCATTTCGTACTTGCTCTATGAGCGCATCTGCTTGCGCCTTGGCCCCCGGAGCAATAGCAGCGATCTTTTCCAAGGTAGAAATGGCCAGTGTCGAATTTCCCATTCCATAATATGCGGCCGCGAGCGTAAAGTATGCCTGCGCGTCATTCGGAACCAGTTTAAGATGCGCCTCCCAAATTTGAGCTATCTTGTCATACCGTCCGCGAGAAACATACGCGGCTGCGATCCTCGGATCTGCCGCTCCGCCTTTTTCAAGAAGCGGCGCAAGAAGTTCGTCGGCCAGTGCATCTTCTTGTGCCCGTATTGCGGCAGATGCATACCAGATGCGCGCGTCGTTGAAGTTGGGCTCGAGCTCGTAGGCCTGCTTGTACGTAGATAGGGCTCCGCGGACGTCGCCGTTCGCGGACATACTTGAAGCAAGCTCGAAAAGGATCGTCTGCTTCCCCGGGCTAAGCTCGTGCGCTTTTTGGAGTACCGGTATCGATGTGTCCAGGTTCCCCGACGCGCCGAGCAAAGCCCCGAGGAATAATGGGAACCGAGCGTCGAGTGGTGATTCCGCCGACATCCTCGACATCTCCTCCGCGGCCGTGTTGAGAAAATCTTGCTTCACTTCGACTGGAACGGCCTCGCTCCGAACTATCTGCGCGGCGGCTTGCGCGAGTTGCTCACGAGCTTCCTGCGTGCCGAAGCTCCCGTACGAAATGGATTCTTTGAAATATTCCAGGTTCTTCTGCAGGCCCCCCTCTTGCTGCGCAAGCCCATTGAGCAGAGCGCGGTTCGCGCTAAGCGCCTTTGCATTCACGAACCATGCAACTCCCCAAACAAGGACCGCGGCGGATATTGCGACGGCCATGACAGCTCTTTGAGGAACTCTCGGCATCGGCAGGGCTTCCGCGCCGGTGCTTCCGCGCCACGCGATGTAGGCAAGGACCGACACAAAAAGCACATAGCTTGTTATGTTGTCGAACACAAAAAGATTGTGGAAGAAATACGCGGCGAGGAGTCCAGTCAGAATACTGCTCTCCGCCACAGAAAACGTATTTGATTCGCTCCTCCTCACGTTCGGCGTGCTCGCCTCAGTACTTCCTACATTCAGCCTACTGGCTTCAGTACTTCCTCGTTCTCCACTCGGTCGTCGCTCGACGCTCGGTCGCCACAAAAGCCAGACCGCCGCACCCATGATCGAAAGGTATGAGAAGAGTCCGACGAAGCCGGCCGCGACGAGCCAGTCGAAGACGATGTTGTGCACGCGGTCGAACCATTGCTCCTGCGCGTACATACGTGGGTCGTAGTATTTGTCGAAGACGATCGCATAATTCTCCTGCCCCCATCCAAGGATGGGCCGTTCCTTTACTCCCTGCCACGCCATACCCCAGTTCATAAAGCGCGCCTTAGTTGTGTTGTCCTCAAGCGATATCGTCGCGAGGCGCTGAAGGAACGGAACTTTTTGGACCCATGCCTCTCCGCGTACCAGCCAGAAGCCGCCGGCAAGAACTAGAATAGCCACGACGCCGGCGAGCGCGGTTCGGCGCAGCGTTTGGGAAGAAAATGCCGTCAAAAGCGCGGCGAGAAGTGCGCCGCCGATCAGGCCAAGCATCGCGCCTCTCGTACCAGTCATGAACAAAATAACCGTGTTGAGCGCGATCACGCCTCCATAGAGGACGGATAGCCAGAAACGCTCACCTAGTATGGTCTCCTGCCATGCTCGTGCCCAAAGCATCGCCGCGATGCCGATATTGAACAGCATATAGGCTGCAAGATAAATCGGATTACCGAGTGTGGCATCGATACGAGACAAGGACGAAAACCCTGGGTTTAGGCTCGCGACACCGGCTAGCTGGAGAAGCCCATATACGCCTACTATCGCCGATACAGATATAGAGACATGCCAAAAAGCGCGCCACAACTTTTCCGTGTTCAAGACGCTCGACGCAACTAGAAAATAGAAGAATAGGTGCACGAGTGTCACCCACCCGTCCATACGCTCGTAGTTCGACCAGAAACTCTTAAAGGGGTAGACACCGAGAGCGTCTGCGAGCGCCACCACAAGCACGAACAGCGCAAAGAGACCGAGGAGCCACGAGCGCTTTGGCCTGAAGACTGGGTTCACGAGTGCAAGCGCGAGATACGCCCCAGTTATGACTTCGACTATTATCCTAAACGTGAAGTTCTTGCCCGTGATGAACGGGAAGAAAAGCGATTGAGCCACTATGAAAACGATGAACGGAAGCGCGAAAATACCGCCCAAGACAATAAAGCGCAGGGTTTTTTCTATAGCCATATTCCGAACATCATATCACCCCGTTAGAGGCTTTGGGAAAGGTCAAGGGCACGGAGAACGTTGGCCTCTAACGGGGTCACGTTCTTTTTCTGCTTGCGCGCCCGAAGTCATCCTGCAAACGGACTATGTCGTTCTCGTCAAAGTGACCTAGTGCGACCTCGACAATAACTCCGCCTTTTTTTGATCCTAAGCGATGTACCGTTCCCTTGCCTACGCGGAACGACTCGCCAAGTCGCAGAGGGTATATTTCCATAAGCCCCGAAGAATTTTTTATCGTCGCAGTCGCGTCACCCTCCACCAATATCCAGTGCTCACTGCGCCCTTTATGATATTGAAGGCTTAGTCTTTTACCGGGATTCACATAGACAGTCTTCAGATTCCATTCCTTTCCCTTATCCCACCCGAAGTACGAACCCCACGGCCGTACGGTTTCTGATGCGGGCTTTCGCGATGCATCGATCATCCACGAGGACGATTGTACTTTGCCCCCCTTTCCCACATTGAAGGCCATTTTTATCCCAAGGCGCTTACACAGCTTACTCTCCGGAGTGTTCGACTTTCCCCGATCGCCACCGTTCGCAAAAATGGCCGGACGTAGTTTCTGAAGTGCGCGGGCAACGCTACCGTCAGGGTCATCCTTCCTATGGTCGGAAAAGACGACCTTGTCTACGAACGGCAACGCTCGGATCAACTCCGCACGCTCTTTTTGCGGCATGAAAACAAATCCTTTCTTGGAGCGTAGCCAATGATCATTGTTCAGTATGACGACGAGTTTGTCTCCAAGCTTCTTAGCCGCCTCAAAAAGGCGCACGTGCCCGATATGCAGCGGGTCAAACCCTCCCGATACGGCCACCAACCTAGACCTCTTCTTTACCATAGTGACCATGATGCAGAGTAACGGACGAAAGCGCAAACTGCCCTATGATACGAAGTGCCACGATATGACAGAGGCAGGATGGAGTCCGTTAATGCCGAAAATGTTCTGTTCACATACATCTATCTTTATGTCCGAGCGGCGGTGGAGTTCAGTGTAGAGATTTCGGTTGTAATCGCAGACCTCGATGTACCGTCTGCGCAAGAGCCCGAGGAGCCCTGTTGCCTGGAATTCGTAGATCGGCTCCACATGAATGACGGCTTTTATCTTCGAGCGATTTTTGGACAGCACGTCGAACATATTGGTGATATCCGGTATCTGCTCGACCGCGTATGCGGTAAAAATAACGACAGGTGCCGACGCTTGTTCGATGACCGGATAGTTCAGGCTGTAAAAGTCGAACTGTTCTACCCGGATGTCATCGTCCTTGAACAATGTACCCGCCAACGCTACTGCTGTCCGTGCGTACTCGCCGCCGCGGAAGGCAAGGCTCGTCGCGAGGCGCTTCTTTAGGAGTGCGAGATTGTATCCGTATCCGCACCCGAGCTCGACGAGCGTATCGCCATCTTCGACATGCGGCGCGATCGAGCGCTCGATCAGACGGTAGTACTCTTCGTACGCGTCGGAGAGTTTCGCGAGCGCAAGTTCGTCACCGTGCGACACTACGACCGTGGGGTCGTCCGAACCAAATTCGATCGCGCGCAGGTCTTCGATCGAAACCGCGCCCCGGGCGCGCTCGTACAGCTCCAAACACCGAGTATAGTTCCCGCGAACGTACTCTTCATCGATCTTCATGTTATCACGTTTGACATTTTTCCACGGCTCGAGACCCAAGAGACGCGCCGGCCACGGAGAGTGCGCGGGCAGGTCATTGAGAGAAATCGGAGTGAATGTGGTCATACTTTCTTTTTCTGCCTAAGGGGTCGGCTTTTTCTGCACGATCGCGGAATTCAAAGAAACGAGGTCGGGTCGCTGTTTCAGGAAGTTGACAACATCTTCCGCAGAAAAATCGGTATTTTTTGCATACAACGCATCGTACACAGCCGAGATGAGTTTGTAATCTTCCGCAGTGTCCAGAGTGAGGCGCAGTTCAGGCCAAAGCATATCGCCCTCCGCTGGCAAGAGTGCGCGCTTGTAATGGACAGGGTCGCTGCGGAGCTGGTATCCGGCATGCTCGCGATATTCCTCTTCCTTGTGTTCTTCTTCAAGTTTCTTCAGTGCATCAAAGCGATACGCGCGCATGTCAAAACCATCAGGATATTTCTTATCTCCAAATTCGTTGCTGGCGCAGTCCGCGCCCTCCTTGTCCAGAAGTTCTACGCACCGATCGACGATGCGCCAATCCACTAATGGGCTATCAGCCATTCCCTGAACAAGAATGTCTGCGCTGTGGGCTTTACCTGCTTCGGCAATACGTCCGAGCACGTCCGCTTCGCTACCCCGAAAACACGGGCAATTCATTTCCTGGCATAGCGCGGCAACGGGGTCGTCCGCTGCGTTCGTCGTCGTCGCGACGACGACCTCGTCCGTGTATTTGCTTCTCCTGTGCCGCTCTATCATATGCGCCATGACCGGCTTCCCCGCAAGCGGCATCAATATCTTCCCCAGCAGGCGCGAAGATGTCATGCGCCCTTCTATGGTCGCCACGACCCTCTTGCCGTTAATTGCCATACCCGGTTAGTACAATTTCGAATAATTCTTGCCGCTGTCTCGGCAGTGGATTGTTTGCAAAACTACTGAATCGATCTTCGTCGGCATGCGCTGGTGAATAATCATAGAAGGCGATCCGAAATTGTCCTACCGGGCATAGAACGCGATCGTTTTTCTTAAAATCTCGGCTTGCTTCTCGGCCCGTCTCCAATCCCAATAGTTAGTTTTAAACGAAAGTATTTGTTTTTGAACTCGCTCCGCGACAGGGCACAGCCCATCCGGATAGATAGGCAACCCTCCCTTGTGTACTGCCTCCAAGATATTTTCCTTACCGGAGAAATTGCGCGTACTTTCCCGGAACATAGGCTCTTGGTACGAGAGTTTCCATGCGGCGTAGATGCCGTCGCCCCCGAGCTCCATAAATTTCTTGCGGAAATCCTTCCATGCAAGAGTGGGATGCACGAGCCGCACCGCAAGCGCCCAGTACGAATTCACATACCCTTCCGGCGTCACCTGCGGCTTTAGCCACTCACACCCTCGCATCGCCTCAATGAAAAGACTCGCCGCGTCCATCCGCCGCTCCACCAACTCCTCCGCGTGCTCAAGTTGCCCCAACGCGACTGCCGCGCATAATTCCGGCATGCGGTAATTGTACCCGAGCTGGACATGGCGTTCGAAATCCGGGTTCTGTATGTCGTCCTTCGTTATCTTCCCAACGGTCGCGGAAACAGTTGAGTACCCCAAGACAGAGAATTTGCGCACGCGGTCTGCCAGCTCTGGATCATCCGTACACACGACTCCGCCTTCCCCCGCGGTTATATGCTTCGTCGCCTGCAAACTGAAGCTGGAGAGATGTCCGAGCGAGCCGACCATTCGACCTTTGTATTTAGAAAGGAAGGTTTCCGCCGCGTCCTCAATGACGATGAGGTTGTGCTTTTTTGCCAGTGCCATGATCGCATCCATATCGGGCGAGAGCCCATAGAGTGCGATCGGCATAATGGCCTTTGTGTGCGGCGTTATCCTCTGCTCAATAGAGGCCGGGTCGATCTGCAGGGTATCTTCTATGACGTCGGCAAAAACAGGCGCGGCATCCGCCTGCAGGATAGAGAGTGCGGGGGACGACATGGTAAGCGGCGTCGTAATGACCTCGTCGCCGGCGCGAACTCCGGCGGCAAAGAGCGCGGAGTGCAGTGTCGTCGTGCCGTTCACGTGCGCGATAGCATATTTCGTGCCTATCTTCTTAGCGAACGCATCCTCGAAACGGCGAAGTATGTTCGTGTTGCGGGAATTGCTAAAGTCGGAAGCGAGGACCTCCTCTACATATTTCCTCTCCGCCTCGCCGATGCGCCGCACCAGAGCCTTCTTCATGCGGCCATGCTACCACAACAGGAGACCTTAGATGAGGAGTATTAGCCCGGCCAAGATTACGCCGAACAATGTCGCCCGCACCAGGAAACCCCGCTCTTTGAAGTAGAACGTTCCCGCAAGAATGGAGAACAGTACGGAGAAGCCCCTGAATGCCGTTGTAATGACGGAGGCCGGTGCATACAGATATGCGAACGAATTGACGACATAGGCAATGCCGCTCGAACCAGTTTGAACCATGTAGATCTTCTCTCGCAGAAAAGACAAAGGGTTTTCTCCGCGGATGAGCGTCGCGGTCAGGAAAAAATAGAGGGCTATGATGAGCGAAGTTATGGCTTGCTCCGACTCCACGGAGTTGAAGTGCGTGATGTCGTATTTATAAAGACTTATGTCTATCGCCGCTAGTATCGCAACGGATAGAACAAGGAACATTCCCTTCTTTTTCGATAGGTTGGAATAAAAAAGAATTCCTATCGGGATAACGATGAGGATTATTCCGAGTATTTGTTTAGCTGCGAGCGAGTATCCCAACATAACGTCGGCGACCAGAAGCAGAGGAATGGTCGCGAGACGGATAAATCCGAAAACTCCCCTGTCGACTTTTGCGATCGCGACAACGGCGAGTTGCATCATGAGGACGGCGATAAGCACCCTGGGGATGAACGTGGGCAAAGACTCCGGAGAAAAGTTGAGGTCGGCAAAGAAAAATCCTATGGCTGTAATGGAAAGCGCCGAAAGGAACTGTGTCAGAAAGCCGAACGTGTAGTAGCTCTCCAGGCCGGCTGATATCCTCCGCTTTCCAATAGAATCCGCTATCTCGTCGAACGCACTGCTTATCCCCGCGAGAAGTACCCCGAGCATATTGTCCGCTAGCCGATCACTTCCGGCGCGGCGCTATGGGCGGGGCGGAGCGAGAGATGGCGGTGGATATTGAAACCATTCTTGTTTATGCCGGTCGGGTCGATATATCGCCCTACGTATATCCGGTCGCCGTTGTGGTCGCGGTCGGAGCACCAGACAAAGTCGTTCTTCCACAGTGTTTCGCCGCCCGTCGCGAACCACCACGCGAAAAATGCGAACGCGGCGGAGGCGGCGCTCGGGAATCCTTCGCCAGAAAGCGACGCCTCGATATCCTCGGGACGCTTGGCCCGCGCGGCATCAAGCACGTTTTTTCGCATCAAATGCCATTTCCCGTCGAGTACGGTCTCCGAGGCGAACTCCTCTTTCAGATACCAATCTTGATTGTACATGCACGGTTCGGAGACGGCAGGGTCTATGCCAAAACGTTCACGCAAGGAATTCAATGTTATCGGCGTACCGTCCAAATACGCCCTCGGGGTGAACACGAGGAGGTGCGTATCGGCATGTGCGCGAAGTATCTCGTCCGAAAAAGGAATGAGCGGCGCCTCGCCGCCACACTTGAACGGGAACTTTAGGAGTTCTTCCGGGCCGATCGTTGGGATTCTTTCCATTGCAGGTATTGTATCCCCTCTTCGTAGGATGCGACATGTCCTTGTTCTTCTCTGTACTTATCTATTTTTTTGAGTTCCGTTGCAAAGTTGTCTATACGCAGGCCTCGGCCGGTCTTTTCCCACCAGCGAAGATCGCGTACCGGGGCGCTGATGAGGGCAAGTTCAAGCCCCGCTTCGCGCATCGCCTTGAGAAATGTAAGGAACGCACGATATTGGTGATAATGCGATGCAACGAGGATGATGCTCTTCCACCCTCGCTCGCGGGCGAGTTTCATTATCTCGACGGCCTGGTCGCGAGTGTTTTGCGACTTTTCTTCCAAAATCACAGCTTCCCTTGGCACGCCCTCCTTGAGGAGAGCCGGGAGCATTTGCGAAGCAGGGACGGCGTATGCCGGCTGATCTGTATCACCCCCTGAAATGACGACGATCGGCGCCCAACCTTCTTTGTAGAGCCGAGCACCTTCCGGCACGCGCACGAGCAGGTCTCCCTCGAGTATGATTATCGCGTCGGCCTTTTCGAGCGTGTCGTTCGAAACAAGCGCAATAAATTTCTCGCGTGGGGTCATGCCCGGTTAGTACAATTTCGAATAATTACTGCCACTGTATCGGCAGCGAATGGTTTGCAAAGCCACTGTATCAATCTTACTCGCTGTCGCTGCTGAATATCCATAGAAGGCAATTCAAAATTGTCCTACCGGGTCATGCGATGTCTTCCCAGCGAATAGGCTCCCCCGCCTTGAGGTTCTTTTTGACCTGCTTGCCGATGATAGTCTCCTTATACTTTGGATAGATGCCAAGTGCGGGGCGCAATTCGACTACATCGGTCTTTCCTATCTTCATGCCCTTTTTGATGTCGCGCGCGGCCGTAAGTCCGCGGCGCTGAACGACGACGGTCTCCGATTCT
>MFMA01000040.1 GCA_001783355.1 Candidatus Kaiserbacteria bacterium RIFCSPLOWO2_01_FULL_54_20
CGAAGCTGCAGAGGAGAGTGGTATATTGAAAGCATTACCAGCGCGAGTTGCGCTTCACTACAGAATTTAGGGAGAACTCGTTGCTCATAGGATACATTTGTAAGTCAGAGTTGTCAATGGGCTATACTATATAAATGCCTAAGAGTGCCAAGAAACGGTTGGTGATACTGGACACCCACGCGATACTGCACCGCGCTTATCATGCTTTGCCGGACTTCTCCTCGAGCAAGGGCGAGCCGACGGGCGCCTTGTACGGGCTCATTTCTATACTCGTGCGGATTATGCAGGATTTGGGACCCGACTATGTCGCGGCCGCGTTCGACCTGCCCGGCGCGACCTTCCGCCACGTGGCGTATGACAAATATAAAGCGCATCGGGCTAAAGGCGACGACGCGCTTATCGAGCAGATTAAACGCAGCCGCGACGTGCTCAAAGCATTTGGCCTGCCGCTCTACGAGGCCAAGGGGTTTGAGGCCGATGATGTCATCGGCACCATTGTCGAGCAAACCAAGAAAGACAAAAACTTGGAAGTGGTCATCGCCTCCGGCGATATGGACACCCTGCAGTTGGTGGACGGCAAGCGGGTCAAAGTTTTTACCATGCGCAAAGGGCTCACCGACATCGTCACCTACGACGAGACAGCAGTGCACGAGCGCTACGGCTTTGGGCCGGAGAGTGTGCCCGACCTCAAGGCAATAATGGGCGACGCCTCCGACAATATTAAAGGCGTGCCGGGCGTGGGCGAGGGTAGCGCGCTCAAGCTCATCCAAACCTATGGGAGTTTGGAGGGTGTTTATAAAGCGATTAGAAAAGATGGGGTAGAAGCGGTGGCAAAGAAGGCGGGGATACAAACGCGCTACGCGCAGTTGATGGCCGACAACAAAGAGAGCGCCACCTTTAGCAAAATGCTCGCGCAGATACGCCGCGACGCGCCGATTGAGTTTGCGCTCCCTAAAAAGACGTGGAAAGAGGGCGCCGATGCGGGTGAGGTGCTTGATATGTTGAATGAGTTTGAGTTCCGCTCGCTGATACCAAGAGTAAAACAAATGTTAGGGGGAGGGGCGGCGGGCGAAACAGTTGGCCAAAATAGTCTGGCCTCGCCTGCGAGCCCTGGAAGAGACGCGCAGGACGAGGAGACCCGAGGACTTTTTGGACACGCTGTTTCGCCCGAAGCAATAAAAAAAGCCCAGTTGGCCGTGTGGGTCCTCGACACCAACATCACCGACCCGACAGTTGAAGACATTTACCGCTACGGCAAGTCGAACGACTTTAAAGAGGCGCTGCAAAATATTGAAGCAGAGATAAAAAAAAGAAAGTTGGATTTTGTGTACGAAAAGATAGAACTGCCGCTCTCTCCCGTGCTACGGCGGATGGAGGAGCGCGGGGTCAAGGTTGATAAAAAGTTTTTGGCCGCGCTGTCGAAGGACTATCACAAAGAGCTCGACACAATTGCCAAGCGCATCTACAAAGCCGCAGGGGGCGAGTTCAACATCGCTTCGCCAAAACAGCTCGGCGACATACTCTTCGACAAGTTGGGCCTTGCTTCGGCGAAGCAAAAAAAGACCGCCGGCGGCCAGCGCTCCACTAAAGAAAGCGAGCTCCAGAAGCTCAAAAGCGCGCACCCGATTATTGAAGATATTTTGTCGTACCGCGAGCTCGCCAAACTCCTCTCCACCTACATCGACACCATCCCGACCCTACTCGACAACAACGACCGGCTCCACACCACCTACCTTCAGGCGGGTACCACGACCGGCCGCGTCGCCTCGCAGAACCCGAACCTACAGAATATCCCCATCAAAACCGAGCTCGGCCGCGCCATCCGCAATGCGTTTGTCGCCGACAAAGGGATGGCGATGCTCGCGTTCGACTATAGCCAGATAGAACTGCGCATCGCGGCGCTTTTGAGCGGCGATGAAGTGCTGGCTGACATTTTCCGCAACGGCAGAGACGTGCACTCCGAGGTGGCCTCGCGCGTCTTCCATGTAAAAGCCGATGAGGTGACGTACGAAATGCGCCGCAGAGCCAAGGTCATCAACTTTGGGATACTCTACGGCATGGGGGTGACGGCGCTGCAACAGAGTTTGGGTACTAACCGCAAGGAGGCGCAGGAATTTTATAATCAATATTTCGAGGCCTTCCCCCGGCTCTCCGCTTTTATGGACGAGACCATTGCAAAAGCAAACAAACTCGGCTATACCGAGACGCTCTTTGGCCGCCGGCGCTACTTCGACGGCATTAAATCCCCGATTCCTTTTGTCAAAGCCGCGGCCGAGCGCATGGCACTCAACGCCCCCTTCCAAGGCACAGCGGCCGATTTGTTTAAAATAGCGATGTTGCGCGTGGACGAGTATTTGCAAAAGGACAAAAGGGGCTACTTGCTACTGCAGGTGCATGACGAGCTGGTGTTTGAGGTGGAAGAAGGGGTGGTCAAAGAAGTCGCGGGTAAACTTAAAGAGCTGATGGAGGGCGTTATCCCCGAAAAAGAATTAAATGGCATTCCCATACTTGTAGACGGCAAGGCGGGCAAAAACTGGGGAGAAATGCGGGCTCTCTAAACAAAAAGAAATATGATAAAAGCGGTGGTTGGAAAAAATGTGGCTGGTGAGGAATTGCGGTGGCAGTTGCTCACCGAAGAAGAGTTGGTGTCGCTCGCCTCGACCGACGCGCTCTTTGGCGGCGCGCAGACGTTTGTGCTCGAGGGCGCGCTCTATGGCGAGCGGGGCGAGGAGTTTGTTGATTTGTTGGAGGTGTTTGCCGAGTCGCCACACACGTTCATCTTTAAAGAAGAAAAGTTATTGAAAGCGGAAACAGAGGCTTTAAAAAAAGCAGGGGCAAAAATTGAGTTGGAAAAGAAAGCAGAAAAGAAAGAATACAGATTTGATAATTTTGGTGTAGCCGAGGCCCTGGGCAAGAAAGACAAAAAAGGGTTGTGGCTGGCGCTGATGGCTTCGTGGAGAGAGGGGGAGAAGCCCGAAGCGGTGGCGGGCCTCATGGCGTGGAAAGCCCGCCAAATGAAAGACATAAAACTGTCCCGCGACCTCGTGTGCCTCTATCACGACTCCCACAGAGGAGCGGGGGAGCTAGAGTTGTTGTTGGAGCGCTTTGCTTTGAAACTCTAGTCGTCACAAGTTAAATTTTGCCGTCGCAAAATTTACTCGCGACCCCGGCTCGCGGCCCTGCAATTGCAGGGCAACGCTGCGCCTCGGACTTGTCGTCAGGGATATTTTACTCGTCGTCACTCGTAAAATTCCACGACCCTGCCTCGCCTGTTTCGCCTGCTAACGAAACATGGTTCCGGCTCGGACAAGTGTCGGCAAAAGCAAAGCAGTTTGCTTTTACCTACCTAGTCCGCCCACTTGGATTCGAACCAAGGACCTTCTCCTTAAAAGGGAGCCGCTCTACCGACTGAGCTATGGGCGGAAGTTTCCACCCCTGTATGGGCGGTTGACCGCACTATAGCAAAATTGTGACAAATTTTGTAGAGTGTTCAAGGTTTGGACAAAGGAGCCCCTCATGGAGCAAACGACAAATGTCCGCTCCTGTGGAGAGGGCAAAGACCGATGCACTGCGTGTTGCAAGGTGTATTGGATCGAAGAGGTCGACACTAAGCTTGGAGAGTGGTGTAAGCACTGCACTATCGGGCAAGGATGCGGCGTCTACGCTAGTCGCCCCAAGGAGTGCGCTGACTACAAGTGTCTCTGGCTTCACGGCTCGGGACGGGAGGATGACCGTCCTGACAAGTTGAAGGTGGTGATGGATGGAATCCCCGTCGAGGTCGAAGGGCGCACAATAACCCTTATTACTATTTGGGAGGTCTCTCAGGGCGCTTCAACAAAAAAGCGCGTCCAAGAAATTGCGGATTCGTGCAAAAGACAAGGCTACGTGGTGTGTTTCCGGAGCTTGTCGGCTAGCGGTAAATATCACGAGAGCTACGCAATCCCTAAGGGCTTGTTTACCGAGAGACAATTAGAAAAGTTCTTCGCCGTTGCTAGAGAAGAAACGCGCCCACTTCCATAAATTGGGCGCGTTTTCGTTTTTATAACTGCTGGAGGTCTTGGGCGAGCGCGCCGGCGCCGGAGAGGAGGAGCGAGAGGCACATGGCTGTGAGGAGGAGGAGGGATGAGCGCGAGAGGGGGATGAGGCGGGGGTAGTATTTTTTGAGAATAAAGCATTTGATGAGGGCGAGGACGGCGAGCAGAGCCGCTATTTGCGTTGCGTAGCCAAAGAACAGCATCGCGCCCACGACCACAAAGAAAACAATCGAGATCCATGCCGCCCACGAAGTTGCGCCCACAACAAGGAAGCGCATCTGCGCGATTTCGTCGCGGCGGCCAAATTGTGCGTATGCGACGTACAAAAATGCGAGTGCCACCGCAACGCGGATAATAGTCGGCGCGAGCGTTTGAAACACAAGCAGGTCGGGGAAAGCGTTAAGCATTTTAGTATTGATTATTTTGGTCTAATGTTGGCGGGGGTTCGACTTTTGGCGTGCTAGAGGCGTCGTTGCCGAACGTAGGGCCGTAGGCCTCGCCGGTGCCAAGCGGCGCCGGGGGCGAGAGGAACAGGCCTTTGAGGTCGGCTTTGCCCGGGCCGCCGGCGAAGTACCATAGCGCCACCAATATCGCCATAAATCCTAGGAACAAATAGAGTTCGTTCATCGGGTCGCCGCTCTTTTTGTCATCGTCCGCCATCTATTTAGTATAGCCGAGTTTGGCAAGCTCCTCGCGCGCCACCTGCGCGTCGCTCCACACCTGCTTGATGCCGCGCGGCCCCATTATGTAAGGGTCAGTGCCCTTACCCGTAATCAACACTGCATCGCCGTCTTTAGCTTCTTTAAGTGCCGCGGTTATCGCCGCGCGCCGGTCGAGTAGTAGGACAGGTTTTTTGGTTTTAAACCCTGCCGCAAGTTCGCGCATGATTTTTTGCGGGTCTTCATCGTACGGGTCTTCATTGGTGATGATGGTAGTTGCGGCGTACTCCTCGGCAAGCGCGCCGCGCTCGGCGCGCTTGGCTTGATCGCGCCCGCCGCCGGTCGCGCCAATGATGGCAGTAATGCGCTTTTTATTAAACGTACTGTAGAGCGCGCGCAACGACTCCATAGTGTGCGCGTAGTCCACCACCACATCAAACGGTTGGCTCGCCTCGATGCGCTCGGCGCGGCCGGCGATGGGGGGCATGTGCTCCAGCGCGCGCTTCATCACGCTGCACTCCAGCCCCAGCGCCTCACCGAGTGATAGTGCGGCCAAACAATTGTAGAGATTAAAGAGCCCGGGGAGTGGCACACTAAAAAGTTCGCCGCGCCAGGTAAAGCGGATATTTTTGTCGTCGGCGGTGTACGGCTCGGCGTCGCGCAATGAGTAGGCTACCCTTTTTTCAGCAGGGAAGTCCAAAAACTTTTGTCCGTACGCATCGTCGGCGTTGGCAACAATAATGCGCGGCTGTTTGGGCGAGCGCTCCAGATGCTTGGCCAACGAAAGTTTTGCCGCGGCGTACGCCTCGAAACTACCGTGGCTTTCGATATGCTCGGGCGCGAGGTTGGTAAACACCAGCGCATTGAGGGCGACCCCTTTGTGGCGGAACTGCTTTACCGCTTCGGAAGAAGTCTCTATAACCGCGTGCGTACAACCTGCCGCCACAGCTTGATGCAAAAAACGTTGGACAAAAAACCGCCCCGGCAGGCCCATCTTGTATACGTTGCGCTCGCACTGTCCGCCGATGCAAAACTGTATGGTGCTGGACGATGCGGTTTTGGTGCCACTTTCTCGCAGCAATTGTGCAATAAGCTCGGTCGTCGACGTCTTACCCTTAGTGCCGGTCACCGCAATGACCACCAACTTGCGCGAGGGATTGCCATACAAAACAGTTCCCACAACAGCAAGGAAATAGTGATAGATGGGTTGGCCAAAACGATAGAGCGGTTTGGGTATCAGCTTTTGTACAAAACGCAGCGTCTCCTCCAGTGTGCTTGAGGGTTTCATACCGTGCTACGCGAGCCGAGGTGCTTGAGCGCCGCGCCGAGTTTGTCCTTTATACTTTCGCCGACCGCGGCGGTGTCCTTGAGCGCTTTGCGGCACTCTGCCGCGCTGTAGCCGAGCGCCATCAGCGCCTCTATCACCTCCGCATCGGGGCCCGCGACGCCGCTTTGCACGCCGGTCTCAAGCTGCAACTTATCGCGCAGCTCCACTACGATGCGCTCGGCGCTCTTTTTGCCTATCCCAAACACTTTGGTCAGTGTTGCGGCGTCGCCCGCGGCTATCGCGCGCTTGAGCGCTGCGGGCTCGGCCACGCTCATGATAGAGAGCGCGGTTTTGGGCCCGACGCTCGAGACCGTCATCAGCTGGCGGAAAAAGGCGAGCTCCTCTTCCTGCGCAAATCCGTACAGGTCGATGGCGTCGTCGCGCACGGCGGTGTGGATGTGCAGAGAGACAGGCGCGCCCTCGGTGAGTGTAAATGCGAGCGGCACGCGGACGCAATAGCCGACCCCCTGCACATCGACGACCACCGAGTCGCCCTGCCGCCCGCTCAAAACCCCCGTGAGCTTGCCGATCATGTCTCTAGCTTACAGCTTCTAAGGGCTAGGGGCTAGTAATTGCAAAAGAAGGCTTAAAATGCTAGAACCTAGAAGCTAGTCCCTAGCTACTAAATCATGGCAATTACAAAGTCCGCCAAAAAAGCCCACCGCGCAGGCCTCCGCAAAAAGGCTTTTAATGATGTGCGCCGCAAGGCCATGTCTGTGGCGCTCAAGGGCGCGCGCCTGGCCAAAAAGGGCGACGTCGCGGCGCTCGCCGCGGCCTACAAGGCGATAGACAAGGCCGCAAAGCGCGGGCTTATAAAAAAGAACACGGCCGCCCGCCGCAAGGCCAAGGTCGCTAAGCTGCTTTCGACGAAGTAACTCTTGGTGCTCCCGGCAGGAATCGAACCTGCACCTCTTCCTTCGGAGGGAAGTGTTCTGTCCATTAGACTACGAGAGCGTATGCTCACTTTAGCGTATTTTTTGTCTTTTGTGCTCCCGCCAAGAATCGAACTTGGATCGGTAGATCCGCAATCTACTATTCTATCCGTTGAACTACGGGAGCAGTCGCTCTTTTGTATCACAAACCAAGCATCTGCGCGATGTGGTGCCCCAGATGCGCCGTCTGCTCCTCTTCTTTGGCAAAACGCTTTATGTACGCGCGCACGTTTTGCGCGCGGCCGGGGTCGCCGAGCGATATCACCAACTGTGGGTGGAGTATCCCTTGTGTAGAAATGAGTAGGTGCGCCTGCCTGCCGGCAGGCAGGGGTCCGTGTGTCCCTTCAATCCAAAACGAGACAACACTGTCCCAGCGGTACAAGGTGCCGTCCATCGACACGCCGCGCGGGTTGAGGCCGACCGTATGCTCGCGCGGGCCGCGGTGCACCAGTATGCCCAAAGAGCCCGCCGCAAGAAATATAATGACCGCCAAGAGCGGATTGCCCAACACTATCGACAGCACCGCCGCGGCCAGGGCAATGAGCCCCAAGCCCCAATACCAATCAATGGTGCGCTCGGTGTGCGTATGCGTATCAACGCTCCACTGTATGCCGCCGTCTTCTGCCATGGCTTTAGTATAAACCCTTAAATCGCCGCCAATATTTTTCTCACACGCGGTACGACCTTGTTTATATTCATCCAGCCGCGGCCTACCGGGTAGAAGCAGGGGTATATCGCATAGATTCTTTTTCCAACCCGCAATTCTTCATATTGAGCGCCCGAATAATCGCTCACGTGGACTGGTTTATCAAGAAGGACGCTAGAAACTTGGTTGCCAAACGTAATGACATGACTCGCGTTGAGCAACTCTAATTCTTTCAGAAACCCCTCGCGCGAGTCGTAGAAAACCCTATCGTGGAGCGGGCGGGCATCCGACTGTGTCGCCTTTGCCAAGTTGGTGCTGAAAATTTTTTGGGCGGCAATGTAGGAGTATACGATGTCCGTAAATGCAGGCGTCCAGTCTGTGGGTTTTAGTTGCTGGGTCGTTTCAAACAATTCTTTGCTCAATATTCCAATCATATAAAACAGTTTCCATGTCTGTTTTAGTCCGAGCCAGGGCGCGCGCATGCCCGCCCACGCGGGCAGGGCAGAGACATTGCGTGCGGTCGGGTTCATAAACACCAACACTAACTTCGGCGACTTAGTACACCCAGTCCCATAAATAGGCGAGTATTTAGAGTCGCCGTGCTTTTTGTGGAGCCGGTCTATCCCTGCGTGCGTTTTGGTGAGTTGCAAATTCATTTGCGGTGGGGGGAGGATTCGAACCTCCGATACCTTTCGGTATGTTTGTTTTCAAGACAAATCGTTTCAGCCACTCACGCACCCCACCGTATCTAAAACGATACCTTTTTTGGCTTTTATTGGCTACACTTTGGGCATGCGTACCGTTGTCTTCATTTCCTGCGTGAGTAAGAAGTTGTCTCGGCCTGCGAAGGCGCAAGAGCTTTATATCAGTCCGCTATTTAAACTCAACTTGGCCTACGCCAAGAGTTTGAGGCCCGACAAAATTTTTATACTCTCTGCCCGGCACGGGCTCCTAGGGCTCAACGACCGGATTGCTCCGTACGACACGACGCTCAACACCATGCCGGACAAAAAGCGAAAGGTTTGGGGCGGCAAGGTTATGCGGCAACTGCGGGGGAAGGTAGATCTTAAAAAAGACACTTTCGTATTTCTTGCGGGCGGGCGCTACCGGAAGTATCTGATGCCGCACATGAAGCACGTGAAGGTTCCGATGATGCACCTCGGCATCGGCAAGCAGCTGCACTTCTTAAAAAAGAACACCCGGTTAAAACATGGCCTCCGCTAATTGCGCACAACTGCATAGGTGGGCAAACACACTGCCGCTTTTTAAATTTCCGTTTGATGAGAGCAACATCCCGGAGGATGGCATTTACCTGTTGTTTCAAAAAGGGGAGCGCGCGCACGGCACCAACCGCATTGTGCGGGTCGGCACGCACACCGGCGCGGGGCAATTGCGCTCGCGCCTGTGTCAGCACTTTTTGATGGAGAACAAAGACCGCAGTATTTTTAGAAAAAACATTGGTCGCTGCCTCCTCAACAAAACAAAGGACCCGTTTTTAAAGTGGTGGGAGATAGATTTGACCCCAAAGCAGGCACGCGACTTGCACGGGCGGAGAGTGGATGGCATAAAAAAAGAAAAGCTGGAGAAAGAAATCTCAAAGTACTTGCGCGATAATTTTAGTTTTGCGGTCGTGCGCGTGGATAACAAAATACAACGGCTCGCCCTTGAGGCAAAATTGGTTTCGACTTTGTCTTTGTGCGGGGAGTGCAAGCCCTCGCGCAGCTGGCTCGGCCGCTACTCGCCGCTGAAGAAAATCCGCGAGAGCGGATTGTGGCAAGTGCAAGGGTTGTACGGAGAGCCCCTAACGGCCAAAGATTTTGTATACTTGAATGACGCATGAAATATCTGGGCATTGATTACGGGACAAAAAATATAGGCGTTGCCGTTTCGGATGACAACGGCTCGGTGGCCTTTCCGCACTCGGTCGTGCCCGCGGGGCGCGACGCCATTTCAAAAATTGCAGCGCTTGCCAAAGAGGTTGGAGCAGGTGCGGTCGTGATGGGCGAGTCGCGCAACTTCGCGGGGGAGAAAAATGAGGTGATGGAAGACATTGAGCAGTTTAAAAACGACATCGGCGAGCTTGCGGGGGTGCCGGTGCACTACGAGCGGGAGTTCTTTACCTCCGCACTTGCCGCGCGGCAATTTGCGCCGGAAGAAGGCTCCCGCAAGGCAAACCCATCGCAAGATAAGCTCGACGCCTCGGCGGCGGCTTTGATTTTGCAGAGCTATCTCGATAGACTAAAGAAATGATCACGATGGACGACTTTAAAAAGGTCGAAATACAAATCGGCGAAATTGTTTCCGTCGAACATATAGAGGGGAGCGACAAGCTGCTTAAGCTCAAAGTAAATTTTGGCGATTACGAACGACAAGTACTTTCAGGCATCAAGGTGTACTTCCCCGACCCACAAGCGCTGGTGGGGAAGCGCTGCCCGTTTGTCACCAACTTGGCACCCAGAGTGATGATGGGGCTTGAGAGCCAGGCCATGATACTCGCTACGGGTGGCGTCGACACCCCTTTTGCTCTGTTTGAAACAACGGGGACGCCGGGCGACCGCGTTAAGTAATGTATTTTATCGAACACATAACGACGGCGCACGAGCGCGGCTGGCAGTGGCTGGTCGAGCACGCGCGTAGCCACTTTGCACTGCTGTGGCTTGGGCTCCTGGGGTTTGCCGACACCGTATTTTTTCCCATTTCGGTAGAGGCATTTCTGGCGGTGCTGGTGTTGGCGCACCGCGAACGGTGGAAGACGTTTCTTGCGGTGTCGTGGCTCTCGTCCATCATCGGTGCCGCGGCAGGGTATTGGATATTATTTTGGGCCTTCCGGTCTTTTGGCGAGCCGCTCCTCGCTTCGTGGGGACTTGTTGACGCGTACGCGAGCGCGCAAGCGCTCCTCGGCGGGCAGATATTTTTTGCAATGCTGTTGGCGTCTTTTACGCCGCTTCCGGACAAAGTTTTTATTTATGCGGCCGGAGTGCTCGGCTCGCCCTTTGTGCCCTTTGTCCTCGGGTTTGCAATCGGCCGCGGCGGCCGCATGGGGGTGGTTACGTACCTGGTATGGAAGTTCGGCGCGCCGGTGCTCGAGCTGGTCAACAAGTATTCGATCTGGACGGCCGTTGCGGCTATCGCACTTTTGGTCGCGTATGCTATCGTGCACTGGCGCCTGCTTTTCTAGTAGTATTGGGGTACGCCCTTGTAGTTAAATGGATATAACAGCGGACTTCTAAGCCGCGATTCGAGGTTCGATTCCTCGCGAGGGCACAACGGTATATACTGCACGTATGAAAAACTCTTTCGTACATGCGGTCGGGCGGTCGTACCGCGCGTTGACCCCCGTCATCTTTCTTGCCGACTCCGAGCCGGCGCACGACTTTGTACTCGACCTAAGCGAGGTGCTGGGCAAGGTCCCCGGCGTGCCCTCGCTCATGCGCGCGTGCATGCGCGTCAGCCATCCCTCGCTCAATACCACGGTCGCGGGGATTGAGTTTGAAAACCCTATCGGGCTCGCGGCCGGGTTTGACCACGAGGCGCAGATGCCGCGCATCGTCGACGGTTTGGGCTTTGGCTTCCAGAGCGTCGGCACGGTGACCAACGGTGCCTACGAGGGCAACCCGTACCCGCGCATCAAGCGCTTGGTCAAGTCGCGCACCATGCTTGTGTATAAAGGGTTTAAATCAACCGGCATGAGCGCAGTACTCAAACGTCTAAAGGGCCAGCAGTGGCGTGTGCCGGTGGGTATCTCGATAGGCCGCACGAATCCGCTGGGGGAGTACACTTACCCCGCCGCCATCGGCGACATTGTCGAAGCGTTTAGAAAAGCGTGCAACTCCGGCGTTCCGTTTGCATACTTCGAACTCAACATCAGCTGCCCCAACATGTTGCGCGAGGTCTCCTTTTACGAGCCGGAGCGTCTCGCCGAGCTGCTTACGGCAGTGTGCGCGCTCAACCTTCCCAAACCGCTTTTTATAAAAATGCCCATCGGTCTCCAGGATGACGGGGTAAGAGCGCTCCTCGACGTTGTGATGTGCTTCCCCGTTGCGGCGGTCATTTTTGGCAATTTGCAAATAAATCGCACCGACCCGGCGTTCGACCCCCAAGAGCTCGCGACGCTTGCACAGTACCCGGGCAACTGGAGCGGCATGCCGTGTCAAAAGCGCTCCGACCATCTGGTGACGCTCGCATACAACCATGTCAAAGGAAGGCTCGCCATCATCGGCTGCGGCGGTATCTTTAGTGCCGCTGATGCGTACCGCAAAATCCGCAACGGCGCGTCGCTTGTTCAGTTGGTGACCGCGACTGTCTGGGAAGGGCCGCAGGTGCCGGCCGAAATCTGCGCCGACCTGCCCGCCCTCCTTGCGCGCGACGGGTTTAAAAATATTTCCGAGGCGGTCGGCGTCGACGCGGGCAAATCGTAAGAGAGCGTGGTATATAAGGAAGATGCGCGATTAGGGCCGACGCGCAAAGCGGTCGGCCTCCCGACCAAAGCGTCGGGACTCAGAATACAGTAAGGGCGGTTAGCTCAGTTGGTAGAGCATTCGATTTACACTCGAAATGTCACAGGTTCGAGCCCTGTACCGCCCACACATGAAGATCATTTCTTTAAACACCTGCGGGGGCATTTTACGCGCTCCTCTCATGGATTTTATCCTGCGGGAGGTTCCGTCTGCCGATGCTTTTTGTTTTCAAGAGATGTATCAAAACGACGTTGGTATTGCGGAGAAAGAAGG
>MFMA01000041.1:0-972 GCA_001783355.1 Candidatus Kaiserbacteria bacterium RIFCSPLOWO2_01_FULL_54_20
AAGGATTTCAGATACTATACAAATTGAAAGACCTGCCATCTCACGAGGAAATGGAGCGGCTCGCACAGAAGGATTTCAGATACTATACAAATTGAAAGACCTGCCATCTCACGAGGAAATGGAGCGGCTCGCACAGCCGTGGAGAGCTCATGCTTCTCTCGCCTCATGGTATTTCTGGCGCGTCGCGGATGGCGCCAAGGCCAAAGCAAAACCTAAGCCTCCGATCGTATCACGTTCCAGATCTCGGAATTAGGAATTGCACCCTCGCGCAAAATGACGGGCTCTTCTCCGGAGAGATTCACCACAGTCGA
Source organism: Candidatus Kaiserbacteria bacterium RIFCSPLOWO2_01_FULL_54_20 (assembly GCA_001783355.1). Taxonomy (GTDB): domain Bacteria; phylum Patescibacteriota; class Minisyncoccia; order Phycocordibacterales; family UBA2100; genus UBA10103. Next base: position 312 of record MFMA01000041.1, read on the forward strand.
AGGCTGCCGTTCCGGTAATTCTCCTGCATCAATGACGAGGTCAATCCCTATTGCAGTCTTTTGCAAAACACTAGCATAGTGATTGTCGCCAAGTTGTTGCAAAATCGTAGCAACATCCCTTTCCGACTTTTGCCCGCTTACGTTCGCGCTTGTCGTCGTGTAGGGTTTCCCGAACTTCAGTGCGAGTGCGAGACAGAATGCATTGTCTGGTATGCGGATGCCAAACGTCTCGAACCCGCGCGCGACCCCTGTCGCAATGCCATCCTTTTTCTTCAAGATAAGTGTGAGTGCTCCAGGCATATACGCTCGCGCGAGAGCGCGTGCGGTCGGAGTGACCTCGGCATACTGCTCCGCCATCTTAAGGTCGGGCACGATGCAGTGGACAGGTTTCCCCTCTTCTCGGCGCTTGAGCGCGTAAACTTTTGCTACCGCCTCATCGGAAAGCGCATCGCTCCCTAGTCCGTACAACGTGTCGGTCGGGTACAAAATAATGCCGCCCGCGCGCAAAACCGCCGCCGCGCGGGCGGCACATTCCTCAACATCCGTTCCCGAAAGTTTCAATGTTTCCAAGTGCGCGGTAAAGGGATCGAACCTTTGGCCCTCGTCACGTCAAGACGATGCTCTACCACTGAGCTAACCGCGCATAAAGTACACCTCACAA
>MFMA01000041.1:990-5458 GCA_001783355.1 Candidatus Kaiserbacteria bacterium RIFCSPLOWO2_01_FULL_54_20
CGCGCATAAAGTACACCTCACAACCCATCTACGCACCCGTCTCCGATATGCCGCATCATCCACCGGAGCAACCGCGCATAAAGTACACCTCACAACCCATCTACGCACCCATCTCCGATATGCCGCATCATCCACCGGAGCTAACCGCGCAGCGCCTCGCAGAATAACGCTTTTTCCCGTAGTATTCAACAATGAAAATTCTTGGCATAGAAACCTCGGCCGACGATACCGGTATCGCGCTTATCGAGGCAGAGGGGAAGTTTGGTCCGGATTTTTCGTACAAGGTACTGGGGAACGCTATTTCCTCACAGGCCATACACTCGCAGTACGGCGGCATCTTTCCCGCGCTCGCGAAGCGTGAGCATGCAAAAAATCTTCCAGCCGTTCTCGATCAGGTTTTGGGCGACGCCAACGAGCCTGTACCCCATCCGAACATCGACGCGATAGCCGTCACCCACGGCCCCGGGCTTGAGCCATGCCTGTGGACGGGCATCACATTCGCACAGGAACTGTCAAAAAAATGGAACGTTCCCGTAGTTCCCGTCAATCATATGGAAGGGCACATTCTTATATCGGTGATGGAGAAGGGGAAACTCGCACAGTTCGATTTCCCCGCTCTCGCACTTCTGGTTTCGGGCGGGCATACGGAACTCATCCTGATGAAGTCGTTCGGCCAGTACGAATACATCGGGCGCACGCGTGACGACGCCGTTGGCGAAGCGTTCGACAAGGTCGCGAGACTCTTGGAGCTCCCCTACCCGGGCGGCCCCGAGATTTCCCGGCTCGCCGCATATGCACGAAGCGAGAAGCTGCCCGCCCTTCTCAAACTGCCGCGGCCCATGATGACTTCCGATGACTACGACTTTTCCTTCTCCGGCTTGAAAACCGCGGTAGAACGCTACGTGCAAGCGCATGAACTCCAATCCCTCGACAGAGAAAAGCTCGCGTGCGAATTCGAGGATGCCGTCACGGATGTGCTCGTTTACAAGACTCTCCGCGCCGTCGAAGAATACGGCGTGAATGCCGTCGTCATGGGCGGCGGAGTCTCGGCCAACAAATATATCCGTGTTCGCCTCGCCGAAGCCTTGGCTAAAGTAGGAGCAAGACTGCTCGTGTGCCCTCCCGAATTCTCGACCGACAACGGACTCATGATAGCCCTCGCCGGCTACTTCCACGCGTTAAAAAAAGAGTTCGCCGATCCCGAGAATCTTGCAGCGAACGGGAACCTCAAGTTGTGCTAAAGTATCGCGATGGAGCCGTCGAAAGCCCCTGAAGTTTTCCTTAAGCCCTACGACGCATCGGACCGTGAGCCCGAAATGCTTGAATTGTGGGAAAAGAGCGGATATGCCAATCCTGACGTTTGTATCGAGAAAGGCATCACAAAGCCCGATGCCGAGGCCTATTCAATAGTGTTGCCCCCGCCCAATGTGACGGGCACGCTCCACATGGGCCATGCCGCGATGCTTGCTATTGAGGACATCCTTATCCGCTACCACCGCATGTGCGGATACAAGACGCTTTGGGTACCCGGCACGGACTCGGCGGCTATCGCGACACAGTCCAAGGTGGAAACGGACATCTACAAGAGCGAGAAAAAAACGCGGCACGACCTCGGCCGTGAAGAGCTAATGCGCCGTATTGATGCGTTCGTCGAAGAGAGCAAGACGACCATCATTAATCAAACGAAAAAGATGGGCTCAAGCCTCGATTGGAGCCGCTACGCCTACACGATGGACGAGAAACGCTACGCGGCTGTCATGGAGGCCTTTGTGCGAATGTACGATGCCGGATTGATTTACCGCGGCGACAGGATAGTAAATTGGGACCCGAAACTGCAAACGACTGTATCGGACGACGAAATAGAGTATGTCGAACAGAAAGACCCCTTCTACCATTTCAAATACGGTCCTTTTGATATCGGCACCGTGCGCCCGGAAACGAAATTCGGCGATAAGTACGTCGTGATGCACCCGGACGACGAGCGATACGCTGAGTACAAGCACGGACAGAAAATCGACCTTGAATGGATAAACGGCCCCATCACAGCGACTATCATAAAAGATGAGGCGGCCGACATGTCGTTCGGTTCCGGTGCAATGACCATCACGCCAGCGCACTCGACGATAGACTTCGAGATAGCCCAGAGGCACAAGCTCGATATTGAGCGCGTGATAGACGACCGCGGAATTCTTCTTGATATCGCAGGAGAGTTCAAAGGGCAGCACATCAAGAAGGCCCGCCCGATGATAGTGGAAAAACTCCGCGCGAAGGGGCTTATTTCGAAAGTAGACGAAGGCTACGTGCACAACGTGGCGACGAATAGCCGAGGCGGCGGCATTATCGAGCCGCAGATAAAACGTCAGTGGTTTATCGCCGTCAACAAAGCCGTTCAATTTCCTGACGGAAAAACGATGACGCTCAAAGAGCGGATGCGCGAGGCGGTGGATTCAAAACAAACGGAGATAATGCCGGAACGGTTCGAGAAGATCTATTACCACTGGATAGACAACCTGCGCGACTGGTGTATCTCGCGGCAGATATGGTTCGGCCATCGCATTCCTGCGTGGTTTAAAGGAGACGAAGTGAAAGTGAGCGTCGAGTCCCCTGGCCCGGATTGGGAGCAAGACCCTGATACGCTTGATACGTGGTTCTCCTCCGGACTCTGGACATTTTCCACGCTCGGCTGGCCCGAAGAAACGACCGACCTAAAGACGTATCACCCCACTTCCGTGCTTGAGACCGGCTATGACATCCTCTTTTTCTGGGTCGCTCGCATGATACTCATGAGCACGTTCCTCCGCGGCGAGGTTCCGTTTAAAAATGTCTACTTGCACGGCCTCGTACGCGACGGGCAAGGCCGCAAGATGAGCAAATCGCTCGGCAACATCATCGACCCACTCACGATGATAGAGAAATACGGTGCCGACGCGACTCGCCTTTCACTCATCATAGGCGCAGCTCCGGGGAACGACGTAAAGCTCTCCGAAGACCGCGTACGCGGATACAAACATTTCGCCAACAAGGTATGGAACATCGCACGCTTCGTTCTGGAGAATCAACATGAGTCCGGAGCCTTACAATTCACTTTACAAAGTAAAGCGAGCGGGAAGGTGGAATTGCTCGAGTCTGACCGGACATTGGTTGCGGAAGCGCAAAATGTAGCGAAGGCCGTTTCCGAAAACATCGACATTTTCAGGCTCGATCTCGCCGCTGATACTATCTACCACTTCGTGTGGGACCGGTTCGCGGCGGAGATACTCGAGGAGTCGAAGCCGATATTTAAAGGAGAAGATGCCGCCGCGCGGCAGAGCCGCGCGGCGGCCCTTTGCGAGATCTTGCAAATCTCGCTGAAGCTTCTTCATCCCTTCATGCCCTTCGTCACCGAAGCGATATGGAAAGAGCTTCCACAGAAACCCGCCCGACCGGACGACTCCGGTCGTTCGGGCGGGGACGCCGACCTTCTCATGGTCGCGAAGTGGCCTGTATAATGGGCCGATGTCCATCATCATTATCGATTGGCAGAGTTTTCTCCATGCGATAATTTCATTCTTTTCTGGAATACCTACACTCATTCCCGACACTCCCTACACACCGGTAATCGCTGCAGTGGCGGGAGGTGTATTTCCTGCATTAGCCTGGTTATGGTTCTGGCGGCGCGAGGACGCACCGCACCCGGAGCCGCGCCGCCTCATCGCACTCGCCTTTTTTGCCGGCATGGTCACCGTCGCTGTCGTTATCCCGATACAAAAATATGTCGCCACCTTCCTCGCGACGCAAGCAGTCATCTTCACTGCCTGGTCCGCCATCGAAGAGGTCACCAAGTATTTCGCCGCGCGCGTCACCGTCCTGTGGCGCCGTGAAGACGATGAGCCCATCGACCCCGTTATCTATATGGTCGCTGTCGCGCTCGGTTTTGCGGCCATCGAGAACGCCCTCTTTCTCCTTTCCCCTCTTTCCGGGAACACCGTCACACAGACGATAATGACGGGGAACCTGCGATTCGTGGGTGCGACGCTCCTCCATGTGCTTTCCTCGGCGGTCATCGGCGTCGCCCTTGCGCTCTCGTTCTACAAGCCGCGCGCCGCCAAGCGTGTATATGCAGCGGTCGGAGTTATCCTCGCCATAGCTTTGCACAGCGCTTTCAACTTTCTTATACTGAACACGGCTGAAGAGCACCTCTTGCGTACGTTCGGGCTTGTGTGGCTCGGGCTCATTGCTCTCCTCGCCGTGCTAGAATACGTCAAACGGATACACCCGATACTCAAAGCAAGATTCTCATAATAAAAATATGGTAAAGAGCTTTTTTTCCAAACTTACCGGTTCCTCGGATGACTACGACGACTATTTTGACGACCCAAAGGCGACGAGGGCGGTCTTCCATGGCGAAGGTGCCGAGAGGCATGCACACATGACGCCCAAAGACGAAACTGCCACCGCGAGTGATGAGCCTGCGGGTGAACTCGCGGTA
>MFMA01000041.1:5469-6122 GCA_001783355.1 Candidatus Kaiserbacteria bacterium RIFCSPLOWO2_01_FULL_54_20
CCCAAAGACGAAACTGCCACCGCGAGTGATGAGCCTGCGGGTGAACTCGCGGTAGACGTATACCAGACACCGGACGCCATCGTGGTCAAGGCGCTCATCGCCGGTGTCCACCCCGGCACTGTCGACATCTCCCTCACGCGCGAGATGCTCACCATATCCGGCACGCGGCAAGACGAGAAGGAAGTCGACGAAGAGCACTACTACCAGCGCGAGCTTTATTGGGGTTCGTTCTCCCGCACGATATTGCTCCCCGAAGAGGTCGACGTCGATTTGGCAGAAGCCTCCGAGCGGCACGGTATCCTTATGATCCGCCTGCCAAAGATAAACAAAAAGAAGCAAACAAAGCTCAAGATCCGCAGTCGCTAGCACAGCCTGGAGCCGGCAGTTTGAAGCTTGTGGCCAAGCCTGGTTTTTTCGATGTTTTTGCTACAAGCTACTGGCTGCTGGCTGCCAGCTCTGTTGTGGTATACTCCCCGGTACATTACAAATGATCAGTTGAAATATTATGGATACGCTTCAGAAGTTCTCGGTTCCTTTATCTATCGTGGTGGCAGGCGCCTTTATAGCCGGCGCTCTTTATTATGGCGGGAATGGCGGCAATCCGGGAGGTCAGGTCGCTGCTCCAGCGGCGGCGGTTGACATAAAAGACGTGA
>MFMA01000042.1 GCA_001783355.1 Candidatus Kaiserbacteria bacterium RIFCSPLOWO2_01_FULL_54_20
CTTGCCGACCACCTCGCGATACTTGCAGTAATCGCATTCGGGGTTCGCTTCGGGCAAACTCGCGCCGTCGAGGCATTGCTTTATGTCCAAGAGCGCCTTATCTATCCACGAAGCATCCCCCGTGTAAGGAATGAGCGTCACCTCAAATTCCAGTACTCCGTCGAACGCTTTTTTGTCTTTCCCCGCGTTCGCGTAGACGAAGTAGCCAGTGTCGGAGACTTTGAAGCCGTTCTGCCGAAGGAGCCATTGGTATATCTCCATCTGGCGCTTGTATCCGTCCTGCCACTCCTTATCCAACGCCTCAATTTTCTCGTCCTTGCTGGTCGACTTGTAATCGACGACAAGGAGCTCCTCTTTGGGATCAACCCAAATGTCGTCGACGGCGCCGGAGACCGTGAAGCCGGTCTTCTCATGTTTCGTCTCAACACCCTTGAAGACCTCCCGCCAGGTGTCGATATTTTTGTGTGCAAAGGGTACGGCATCAACTCCGTACTGCTTCATAAGCGGGTGGGCCGTGCCGTTCACTCGGTGGATGTCGAACTCTTTTTTGAGGAGCGCATCCACGGCGCTATTGAGGGCAAAAGGGAAACCGGGCGGACGCGCTGTGCCGAGCTTATTGTCTATGTAAAAACATCGCGGGCAGTCCAAAAAAAGCGCTATCTTGGAGCGCGAGAGACGGAACCTGTCTCCTCCATAGTTCCAGTTCGGGTTCCTTTCGGGCTTATAGTACTGGCTCATCCCGTTAGAAATAAGACGCGGACAGGTTGGAATCCGAGGCCCATTTGGCTAATGCTGATAACCATAAGTTCCGCTGAAAGAACAGTGCTTGCGCGTCCGCGATTTCTAACGGGACTCATCGCGGGAAGTATATCACTTCCCTTGCAGCGGCCTGTGGTCGGCGTCGTGCTCGATATCCTCAAACCAGTGCTTGAAACGATTCTCCACGTACCACATGCCGGTGAACATGAGAAGGGTAAGGAGCGTTGAGAATACCGCGACGGTATACATGCCGAAGCCCACGGCCATGCCGAGGCCCGTCGCTATCCAAAGGCCGGCGGCCGTCGTGACGCCATGGAGCGAGTCGCCGCGAAAAATGATGAGGCCGCCGGCGAGAAAACCGAGACCCATGATGACCGCCGCCGCGACGCGGAGCGGATCGAACGTGAGAATGCCGATATACGCCGCATCAACATGACTTCCAATGATGACGAAAAGGCATGCGCCAAGTGCCACAAGCCCGAAGGTACGCGTACCGGCCGCCTGCTTGGCGAGAACCGCACGCTCGGTACCGATGACGCCCCCGAGAAGCATCGCGAGAAAAAGCTTGGCGAAAATTATGATGTTCGGGTCTACAAAGTCGGCGGGAGTAAGCATGTCTTTAAGTATATGCCTAGATACCGCAGAGCTGTGTCGCTTCTTGCAAAACCTGTGGAATTCGCGAAGGCTTCACGCCGTACTCCTCGAGCACGTGGGGCGCGGAAACGTGTTTACAAAGAACCATCTTACTCTCGAGCAGGCGATGCTTTTCGCCTTCCGAAAGAGTGGTAAGGCAGGTCAAAGGATGCACGTGCGCCTCCTCTATCATGGTCATAAGGTTGCGAGTGCGCGGGTAATCCCATCCGATGAGCGTCAGGTTCGAACACTGCGCGTACCGTATGGCGTTCCTGGTAAAGCTCGTGTTGGTCACAAGCCAGCCTTCATCGACCCGCGAAGAGGGGTCCGGAGTGTTGCGCAGGTCGTCGTATCGCGCCTTTACGTACAGAGCATCCTTGATATCGGTCTTCCCGCCTGGCTCGTTGTGGAATTTCGCCTCGATGCCGATGCGCTTGCCGGCCTTTTCAGCAAGAACATCAACTTCATGCGGAGCACAGCGGCCGGTGAGCGCCACACCCGTCCGTGTGGTCCAGCCGTGCGCGCGCAGTACCTCTGCTATGAATTGTTCGAACGGAAAGCCGGAAGGTCCGAGTTCGAAAAGCGCGCGCTTCACCGAATAGCGGGCGGCGACGGGGTGCGGCTCGTCCCGCCGGAGCATATCGAACGCGCGGCGGTATATCTCCTCGGTCGTCATTCCCGGCCGGAGTTCCTGTAGAATGTGGGACGCGATGCGCGCGCGGGCAGTCGAGGAAGCGCCCGAGTGTTCCAGAGATTGCTCAAGCTTCGCCGGGTCGAACGGCTCCTGTTCACCGTCCGCTTTTGTGATGAGAACGCTGTGCGGCATCCTCTATATTCTAACGCATGTTTGCCACACTGATGACGCCTCCGCCGAAACAAGTGTCTCCTTGGAAGAGTACAAGCGATTGTCCAGGAGAAAAAATATGTGGTTCCGCGGTTCGAACTGATATGCCGCCATTCTCCTTTTGTACCCTCGCCGCGATAGGAGCTTCTCGGTAGCGGGCTTGTATAACGCAGGCGAAAGGAAGTGTGGGCGCATGACTTATCCAGTGGATGTCTGTCAGATACGCCTCTTTCCGCTCGCAATCCGCGCGATTTTCGGAAACTACGACCGTATTACCCTTCGTATCCGCAGACACAACATAGTGCGAGCGCACAGAGGCATTCCCACCCACACTGAACCCGTGTCTCTGTCCGATGGTGTATAAAGCCGCCCCTTGATGTTCCCCTATTCTTTTGCCGCTCACGCCCTCGACGGGCCCTGGTTTGAGGGGGATGAAGCGCGCAAGGAATTCCTCCATGGAAACATCGCCCACGAAACATAGTCCTTGACTGTCGGGCTTATCGGAGTTTGGCAGTCCAAATCTCTTTGCGAGCGCGCGAACTTCGTGTTTCGTCAGTTCCCCTACCGGAAATATCGTTCGCGATAATTCTTCTTGCCCAAGCTGCCACAGAAAGTACGACTGGTCTTTGTTGCCATCCTTACCGCGCAGCAACTCATAACGACTTACAATGTCGTTATGGTGAACGCGAGCATAATGACCTGTGGCGATGTAGTCGGCCCCTTCGGCAAGGGCCCACCTTAGAAAGTGGCCGAATTTAATCGAAGTGTTGCACAGTACATCGGGGTTCGGTGTGATGCCTCGCGCATAATCGGCCACCATACCGTCGACGACTTCTTTTTTGTACTCGTCGGAGAGATCTATTTCGCAAAAGGGTACGCCGAGCGAGGCGGCGACGCGCATGGCATCGAGCCGGTCTTCACGCCATGAGCACTCTATAAATTCCGGTTGCCATATCTTGATAAAGCATCCTGTCACTTCGTATCCTTGCTCCTTCAGGAGCGCGGCCGACACACCAGAGTCGACGCCGCCGGAAAGCCCTACGAAAACCTTTTGCATGGAGGGAGGATACACTTCTTCTACTTCTTTCTCCACTAACTTCCCAAATACTTTCTCTTATTCTTGAGGTGCTCCTCGTACGTCTTCGCGTAATGCGTCACGTGGTTCCTGTCGGCCAGGTAGAAAAGGTAGTCGTGTTTAATGGGCGTCACCGCCGCAAGAAGCGAGTCCATCGAGGGGGAACCTATCGCGCCGGGCGGTAAGCCCTTATTCACATAGGTATTGTACGGGTCGTCGCTTTTCAAGTCACTGGTCGTCAGTGCGAAGGTGCCTTTGCCTAGCGTGTAGAGAAAAGCGGCATCGACTTGTAGAAGCATCCCGCGGTCGAGACGGTTCCACAGAACGCCGGCTATCTTCTGGCGGTCTTCCATTATTCGCGCTTCTCGCTCGAGAAGCGACGCCATGATAACGATGTCCTTTAACGGTTTTCCGAATGCGACGATGTCTTTTGAAATGAGCTTTATATGCTCGTCGAAACTTTGACGAAGTGAAGTAAGTACAAGCTCATCAGTTGCATTGGGCAGAAAGAAGTAGGTGTCGGGAAAAAGGAACCCTTCGTATTGCTGTGCTTCCGAGAGGAACCGTTCTTTATCGAAACGCGGTAAGTTGCTCTCGAAGATAGTGGCCATTTCCTTTGTCGTTGCGCCTTCCGGCACGCGGATACGCATTGGCTCAAGTCCGTAGCGGCCGAGCGCGACCACCCTCGCGACGGTGAACACATTCTCCGGCTGCCTGAAAAGATAATCGCCTGCGTGCACGTCTCGCTCGTGTCCGGTGAAGCGCATGATGAGTTCCAGGGTGAAGGCCGAACGAACGACGCCGGCCCCCTCTAAAGAGGCGGCGGCTTCGGAGAGCGTTGCTCCTGCCGGTATAGTCACGAGTTCATTCACCGGGAAATTCTCCGGTGCCTGAATGACGGTGATATACGTGGTCGTGGTAATAACGCCCACGAAAATGATCGTCAGTATCGTGCGGCGATTCGTGTGCTTCTGCCACTCCGCCGCTACTTCGGAGAGAAGGCGGTTGCCCACTTCGAAAAGAGCCTCAAGCGATCTGCGTGAAGGGTCCATTTGTTTATTTGGGGAGATTCGGAGGCGGCTGTGCTTTCTTGGCAGGGATGCGTTCGACGCCCGGCGACTTGATGGCTGTCGATATCGGGTGCCATAGCGTGGCGATGACCTCGGTCGACATCAGGTTGTCGGGAAGCGTGTACGGAGCATAAAAATGTGCGCGTCTGCGGTAACAATCAAAAAAGCGTCGTGCATGCAAATTCCATCGCAAGTCCCAGACGTCTTGGTATGGATAATCGAAAGGCGTGTGCCAGCGGCGGGGGCGCAGTTGGTTCAAATATTGCGGGTTCCCCATAGGGGCCCAGATCCAGCGCATGCTGTTCCACCCTCTTCCGAGGAAGTTCTCTTCATCAGAAATAAAGACCCCGTGTATGCCGACGTGGAAGGGGTGCTTACTCATGTTGCGCTCGATGGTCCGTATCTGCTCGTTGATGCGGTACATCTGTACACGCGAGAACTGCTTCCACCGGTCGGCCGGATTGTTCGGGTCGCCAGTCACCAATTTACGGATCTTATCTATCTCGGCTTCTGCGAGACCCCTGTAACGCCCCTCCGTCTCCCAAAATTTGCCGCCGGGCTTGCGACGCACCTCCATGTCCATGGTGATGACTATCTGGAGCCAGATCTGCTCTTTTGGCCCGAGCGTACTCAAACGCTCGACGATCTGCGCAAGCGGATCCACCTTGTATTCTTCTTTGGGGTCTTTGTCTATCTCGAACTCGACGTACGTTTTTATCGGATAGGCGTCGTTGCGAGGCTCATAGCGGAAGTCGGTGGCATACACCTTGTGTTCGCCCGGGTCATACACATATTTCGACGCATAGTCCTCGACCTCCACAAGTTCGACTTCCGGATATCGCGCATATATCGCGGCCTCGACGACGGGTCGCCACTCCTTCCAACACCAGATGTAAAAGTGAACATCGCCTCCGAAAGACGCCATCTCAAAAGCGAAGATGGGGCGTACTTGGCCGAGCCATTTGCGATGAAAGAAAGTGGTCTCGCCGTGATAGACCCACAAGAGTGAAAGCGCGGCCTCCATACCACGCGGGGATTTCATGAGCTCACGCGGCATCTTCACCTCGAGGAGCAGGGGTGTTCTGGTTGATATGAAATTGGATTGCACGTACCACACCCAAGCCTTCCAGCCGCCGGCAACAGCCGCGACGGGTACCCAGATCGGCATCGTGCCAACTATCCACGCGAAGGCGAAGAGCGGGAGATTCGGTATCAGGTACCACAAGACGCCCAAAAGACCCAGAAATATGGAGGTGAGAAAGAGGCCGCGCGAGATACCCAAAAGGTTGCCGACGGTTCCCTCAATAAAGACGCGAAAGTCGAGGGAGATGATCTCCGATATGATGCCTCGGAACACGTGTGAACCTACTCCCCACTGCTGTGACGACCTCTCTTGTTCTGCCCCGACGCCGGGAACTTCAAATGCCATGGCGGAATTTTACCATTTCTAGCGCAAAACCATCCCCATTTCTGGAGGACCTGTTCATTACGAGCGACGTAGAGCGAGAGCAGTGCGAAAGAGCGCTTTCGCATTGCCGAGCCGAGGAGCTCGAAACCGACAACGGTTTACTGCTGGAGAGGGCGACCTATTTGCTCGCGAGCGTATATTTTC
>MFMA01000043.1 GCA_001783355.1 Candidatus Kaiserbacteria bacterium RIFCSPLOWO2_01_FULL_54_20
GGCAATATCATGAACGGATTGAGCAGGCCGATAGCCCACACAAAACTGTGCCAGCGCAGGCGGGCAGCAACTTGTTCTCGGATCATGGTCATTGTCCTTGTCCTTGTTTGGTGTCTGCTCCCAGTATAACATACTTATTGTAAAAGAAAAGGGCGCGGCTTTTGGCCGCGCCCTTGTTTTACTCTGCGATGGAAGTTACCCATCGCGCCAGTCGAGGTATTTGAGAACCTCGGATGGCGGTAGCATGCTCCCGAACTCCGCCGCCCGATACTTCTCGAGCCTCTGAAGCTCGCTGTCAAGCAAGTCGGCCCGCTTCTTCTTGAGCGTACCCTGCGAGTGCACCGCTTCCTCGTTCCACGGGAGCGGAACACCACAGATAGGATAGACCCTCATTTTGAGGTCGGCGCGATGAAGCGCTGTGACCGTGGTCATGAACGCTCGAGGCAAGTGGAACGGTGGAGCGATTATCGCGAGGTCAGTCTTCATCCAAAGGCCGGAGTCGTAGTTCAGCAGGTACTCCGCGAGTTTTTGCGCTTCTGAGCCGGTGTTGACGTTTCCGCCGACATCGAGCTTGACGAGCGGAACCTTGTCCTTCCAGCCGAGCGCCTTTAGGCGCGCGACCGAGTGGTCAAAGCCTTCATAGCCGTACCCGAGGTCGCCCTCGCTGGTGCCGAGCGATTCGATCGCGCCGGCATTTGCGAGTTCGATCGCGCGCAGGAACATGCTGTCTTCGTTGTCCGGCGTATTGGCATACATGTACGCCATCTTAAACGGCCCGCGCCGCGGGTCGTGATAGTCGGCGTAAATCCGCGGCAGAAGTTGGAAGAATCCTTCCAAATCCGCAGCCGGCAGAGCCGTGACGCGCGGAACGGAACCGGACAGCGTGACGTCCTTCCGGCTCATCGTAGATGTTGACGACATCAAGCAACCTCCTGCTTGTTTGAAGAGGCTTCCAGGATTTCCCGGACGACCGCCTCGGTTTCATAAACGTCGAAGCCTTGGAACTGCGGCCAGCTGTGCGCGGCCACGGTCACATCGGCGATGATCGCGGACGGGTTTTTCTTTTCCGCATCCGTCTGCGTCGCAAGCATGTCGATGGCGCATTGATGGACGTCATCTTCGAGTTTCTGCCAGTACGTTCGGGTTTCCGGAGGCATGACTGCCCTCCCTGTTTAAGATCTGGATAGCTAAAAGCCAGCATATCACACCCTCTCTTGTAAGTCAATAGCACGCGTCAGCGCAGGAGTTTGCCGAACACCCGCTCCCGCATAGCCTTATCTATAGCCGTGGAATTGTAGTTTGTCTTGGCAAACGCTATGGCCTGCCCAACGATACGCTCGCGCTCTTCCTTATTATCCAAAAAACGCTTTACCTGCATGGCTATCTGCTCGGGCGAGCGCGTATCAACCGCCAGCGCCGTTGCTATGGAGCCGGGGTTGCGGTCGGGGTCGATAATGCTGTCGGCAAGCCCGCCTACCTGCGTACTGACGACCGGCAACCCCGCCGCCATCGCCTCAATAGGCGAGTTGCCCATGCCCTCCGAGAGACTCGGCCGCACAAAAATATCGCAGGCCTTAAGATATTTTGGTATTTCGCGCAGATCGACGTGGCCTAAAAAGTGTACGCGCCCAAACACACCTTCACTGCGTGAAAGCTCCTGCAACGTCTCGAGATCCGGCCCTTTCCCGAGTACAAAAAAAGAAATATGCGCGGGTAAAAATTTGAGCGACTTGATAACGTCATTAACCGCGTTTTTCTTTACCAGTCGCGAGGTAGTGATAAGAAATATATCGCCCGGCTTCTTGCCCAATTTTTGTCTAACCGCGTCAATCTCCGCCTCTGGATAGTCGCGGGCAAAATCTTCGACATCGAGAGCGTTTGGGATAAACTCCACATCGCCCTTGTATCCCATAGAGCGCGCAAAGTTGCCCAGGTAGGTTGAGGGCGCGTGCACCAAATCGGCTTTGGTAAAAAGCCGCACAAAGAGCGGGTACACAAAGCGCGCCTTGCGCTTGAGATACTCAATAGGGTCGCCGTCGTTGAGCGTAAAGAGGTACTTGACGGAAGGGTGGCTCATCTTAAAAAACAAAGCCCCGAAGGACGCGTAGCTTGTCATGACCGACCACAGCGCCTCGTAGTGGTGCGCGCGGTGCAGGCGCGCCGCCTTGTGCCACGACAAAAAAGGGTACAGGTACTTGTTGAGTTTAAGCGGAAACCTTATCAGGTCGCCGGGACGCGGATTTGACGTGCAAAATCCTATCCGGTACACCATGACGTTTCCGATGCGTTCTTTTTTCGCAAGCTTGGCGCTCAGCCGCAAAGTAATTAGGTCAAACGCAATGTCGCTCGGATTGATACGGTCGGTAGTCTTTTTTACCGGCATTTCCGCTCCACCAACGAAATCCGGATAATAGGTCAGAGAAAAAATAAGGACCCGTTTCATAAAGCGTAACTAATCTTCCGTTCCGTTCGTTGTATTGTCAAGAGACGCGCTTCGGGGTATACTGCCCCTGCTTCTCGTGGAGCGCATTTTTTTATCATATGCAATCACCAAAAAAGGTACTCATCATAGGCATAAACGGCTTCATCGGCCACCATCTCCTCCAGCGTATTCTCAATGACACAATGTGGAGCGTGACGGGAGTCGACATAGGCGATGATCGGGTCACTCCATACCTCAATGATAAACGCTTTGCCTTCCACAAAGCAGACATGACCAAGGAGCGCGCGCTTATCGAGTCTCTCGTCAAACAGTCCGACGTTGTGCTACCACTCGCAGCAGTGGCGACTCCCCAGCTCTACATGACACAGCCGTTGCGCGTTTTTGAGCTCGACTTCGAGGAAAACCTGCCTATCGTCCGCCACTGCGTCAAATACGGCAAACGTGTTATCTTCCCCTCGACCTCCGAGGTGTACGGTATGAGCCCGGACTCCGAATTCCACCCCGACCACTCCCCGTTTGTGGTGGGCCCCACCAGTAAAATCCGCTGGATATACTCCACCAGCAAGCAGCTCATGGACCGCATCATTTGGGCGTACGGCCGCGACCATGGACTCGACTTTACCCTTTTCCGCCCCTTCAACTGGATAGGCGTAGGGCTCGACAGCCTTGAGGCCGGCCAGGCGCGCGTTATTACCAAGTTCCTCGGCAATATTTTGCGCGGGGAAGATATCCTTCTGGTTGACGGCGGCATACAGCGGCGCTCTTTTACGCACATCGACGACAGTATGGACGCGCTCATGAAGATTATTGAAAATAAAAACAATATCGCCTCAAGCAAAATCTATAACATCGGCAACCCCAAAAATAACCACTCCATACGCGAGCTCGCTGAAATGCTGCTTGCGCTTGCCCCCTCCTACCCACACTTTAAAAAGCAGGCACACAAAGTAAAAATCGTCGATATTTCCTCGCAGAATCACTACGGCGACGGCTATCAGGACGTGCAAAACCGGACTCCTTACATTGAAAATACGCGGAAAGATTTGGACTGGGACCCTCGCGTGTCCATGCAGGACGCGCTTGAACGCACATATCAGGCGTACATGGCGCAACTCGAAAAAAACGCTCCGGTGGAGCTATAGGTACGGGGAGAGGATTCCCCTGGTGCTATCCCACAGCCGCGCCGCAAGCGCGGCATTTTTTATCTTCGGCGAGGGCTCGGCTTCTCTATTCCGCTCAAAATAAAGACTGCTAGGCGCTTTGATCTGCGTGGCAAGCCGCACTAGCGGCTCCGCGCCGTACGCCGGCGAATGCATCCTCGTCAGCGGTAGCAAAATCCGCGCGACCAGACTGCTTTCGCCGAGCACACCGAGCGCAAGTTTTGTTTTAATCCACCCCGGATGCACCGCGGCCGCCGTGACGCCGCTCCCGCTTAAAGACTCTCTCAAGCGGCGCGTATACATGACAAGTGCAAGTTTGGAAGCCGCATAGGCGCGGTATATATCGTACGGACCCGTGCCCCGCATAGTATCGGGATTAACATCCCCTTCCTTGTGCAGGGTCGAGGCGACATTGATTACGCGCGCGGGAGCTGACTGGCGCAGGAGTGGCAACAACAATTCAGTAAGCAGTACCGGCGCAAAATAATTGACCGCCATAGTAAGCTCTATTCCATCCTTCGACTCCCGCTTCTGCGGGGGCATTACTCCCGCATTGTTTATAAGGACATGCAAGAAGTTATGCTCCCTCAAAAACTCACGCGCGCAGCGCTTTACCTCCGACAAGGAAGACATATCGCACAAAAAATACTCGGGCTCGTTTGCGCCCGCGGCCGCAATTTCGGCTCGCGCTTTCTCGCCTTTTTCGTTCGTGCGCGCTGAAAACACGATACGGGCGCCACGGCGCGCAAGCTCCAGTGCCGCTTCTTTCCCTATGCCATCGGTGGCACCGGTAATAAATACGGTTTTGCCGCGTATGTTCCAGTCCCCAGTCATTTATTCAACAATATCAAACTCATCGGACGTGAACAAAGTTCCTGTTTTTTGGTTTAAGCGCAGGTAGTGTGCGGCGGCTCCTCCGACCACCAACAGCCCCGCCAGAGCAGCTAGAGAGCCCCACAGCGCCGGAGAGCCCCCTCCGCCGTCGCCGTCTGCAGAAGGCAAGGAGTCGCTGTTGCCCAACACCTCCCCTGCCAGAGGGTCTTCTGGCGGGGCGGGAGCGACTGAAAGTTTTTTTGTAACGACGCGCTCCCCGCGTAGCGGCGAGCCCGCCGCGACAGAAGCCGCGGCGGCCGGCGCGCTGTTGGGGTACAGCAGTACAGCGGTGCGCGAGCCGGCGAGCCAGGTCACGCTTGCGGCAAACCGCACGCCCTCGCCCGCAAGAATAATAGTGTCCTCCGGAATAGTATATGTTTTGCCGCCATCAACGAGCGCCCACAGGCCGACATCAATCTCTTTAGAAGAGTTGTTGCGGACAAGGAGCGAGCCGTCCCCTTCCGCCTCGAGTGATATCATGGCGCTCATCGCCTCGACAACAATGCGCGCCACTCCAGCAGAGTAGTTGTACGCGGCGGTGATCGACACGGCATACCTGCCCGGATAAGCGAAGGTGTGAAACACCCGCGCGCCCTCGGCGGCCGCACCATCGCCGAAGTTCCATATAAACCGCGGGTTTGGGAGCGGCAAGCCTTCCGTGCCGTAGGCGATAGCCGAAAAGTACGAGCCCGCGCCGGCCGTCGCGCGCTCATCGGTCGTGATGCGCACCGTAAGCGCGGGCGGCCCAATGAAAGAGCCTTGTGTCTGCGGCTGTGTTTGTGTTTGTGTTTCGGCTTGCGTCTGCGTGCTGCTTGTTGTCGCAGTGGTCATCGTGGTTTGAGTTGTACCGGTGTCGCCGACGGTGATGTAGTCTTTAATCCCGTTAAAAGTTGCTGTGCCGATGCCGCTCACGTTCATTATGTCTTCTATCTTTGCAAAGGGCCCGTGTTGCGTGCGGTAGTCGATGACTGCCTGCGCTTTTGAGGGGCCTATCCCGTTGAGAGTCTCGAGTGTCGCCAAGTCGGCAGTGTTGATGTTTACCAACTCTGCCGCGCGCAAAAGCGGCGCCCCCGCAAGAATGACCAGCAACAGGGGGATAAAAAAGTATTTAAG
>MFMA01000044.1:0-4773 GCA_001783355.1 Candidatus Kaiserbacteria bacterium RIFCSPLOWO2_01_FULL_54_20
GTGGTTCTTCGAATTTCTTACGGACGAAATAGGTCTCGATCCGACGAAGCTCTACGTGACGGTCTTCGTCGGCGACGAGAAGAACAACATCCCGCGAGATACCGAATCTGCCGCCATATGGAAGCGGCTTTTTGCTGTGAAGGGGATAGACGCGCAAGAGGTCGTTATCGGTTCGGAAGCCGACGGCTACCGAAAGGGCATGGGGAGTGGGCGTATCTTTTATTACGATGCCAAGAAGAATTGGTGGAGCCGCGCAGGCGTTCCGGAAAATATGCCGGCAGGGGAGCCGGGCGGTCCCGACTCCGAGGTGTTCTATGATTTTGGCCTGCCTCACGACTCGAAATTCGGGCTCGAGTGCCATCCCAACTGCGACTGCGGACGCTTTCTTGAGATAGGGAACTCCGTGTTCATGCAGTACATAAAGAAGGAGGACGGCTCGTTCGCCCTCCTTCCGAAGCAAAATGTAGACTTTGGCGGCGGGCTGGAGCGCATCGCCGCCGCCTCCGAGGGAAACTCAGACGTCTTCTCGATAGACGCATTCCGCGACATCATAGGGCTCCTCATACACTTCTCCGGCAAGGCGTACGACGACAGCCGCTACACGCGCTCCTTCCGGATAATCGCCGACCATGTGCGGGCCGCCACCTTCATGATGGGCGACGGCGTAACTCCCTCCAACACCGAGCGCGGCTATGTACTCCGCCGGCTTATCCGCCGAGCGGCACAGCACGCGATGAAGCTCTCGGTTGGCGACAAAGATAAAGGAGACAGCATGCTCGTGCGCGCCGCAATAATGACGATAGAGAAGTACAAAGACTCGTATCAAGAACTCGAGGGCGAGGAGGCGTATCGCACGATAACCGACATGGTATGGAACGAGGAAAAACAATTCGCTCACACGCTTGACCGCGGCATGCGGGAGTTCGAGCGGGTCGCCGCAACGGGCCATATCGATGCGAGCGAGGCATACACGCTTTTCACTACGCACGGCTTTCCTTTTGAGATGACGCTTGAGCTTGCCGAGGAGCGCAACATCGATATCGACGAAGAAGGTTTTAAGCGCGAAATGAAAAAACACCAGGACATCTCGCGAGCGGGAAGCGAACAAAAGTTCAAGGGGGGCCTCGCCGACACATCAGAAAAAACCACCCGCCTCCACACAGCACACCACCTTCTGCTCAAAGCGCTCCAGATAGTGCTCGGCGAGCACGTGAAGCAGCGCGGCTCCAACATCACGCAAGAGCGCCTGCGCATCGACTTCTCACACGGAGAGAAAATGACAAAAGAGCAGATCGCCGAGGTGGAGCGCATCGTGAACGAGAAGATACAGGAAGCTCTGCCCGTGACTCACTCGACGATAAAGAAGGAGGATGCGGAAAATTTGGGAGCACAGCGGGAGTTCGGCGCGAAATATCCCGACATGGTTTCTGTGTATTCCGTCGGGCCGAGCGGTGCCTCGGCGGAAAATCCCAAATTCGACAAAGCGTTCTCTATTGAATTCTGTGGCGGCCCGCACGTAACTAACACAAGCGCCCTCAATGGAGTATTCAAGATACAGAAAGAAGAAGCAGTTGCCGCAGGTATCCGCAGGATAAAGGCAGTCCTGCAATAATTCTTGATATACTGCTGTAGATGTTCCGCCTCTTGGGGAAACAGCGCGGAAAGACTGTAGCCGTTGCCGACATAGGCAGCGGGAGTGTAGGCATTGCCATATTGGCGACGACCTCTAAAGGACCGGCGAATGTTGTCGTCGCCGAGCATGCGATGCTGCCGCTCGAAGAGCGAACACCGGAGGCCAACCTTTCCGGCATTCTTGGGAAATTGGACGAGGGCGCGCAAAAGGCGCTTACTGCATATGCAGAAAGATCAGGAACTCATTCTACGCACGTATCTCGTGCCTATGCCGTCGTCCGCGCGCCCTGGACACGCTCGAAAACAATGCGAGCGGAACACGCGTTCGATGCGGACACGCGTATCGAGAGATCAATGATCTCGGCCCTTGCAAAACAGGCTCTTGAGGAAGATAAGGACCTCGACCACACGAAAATATTCGAGGCGAGCGTGGTGAGGGTCGAACTGAACGGCTACCCGACCGCAAGGCCCGAAGGTAAACATGCCAAACACATCGCGGTCTCTGTCCTTTTGAGCGAGAGTGACGGATCGGTCCGTTCAGGCGTTACGGAAACGCTGTCCCGTGTCTTTGCGTGCCCTCCACCGATGATGCGCTCCGGCACTCGCGCGCTCCTTACGGTACTGAAAGAGAACGACGTTCTTAAAAAGTACTGTTTTGTCGTAGACATAGGAGCGCAGGCGACGAGCCTGGTGACCATCAGGAAGGATGTTGCGACCGATATCGTGCACGTGCCGGAAGGGAGCAGTACCATCCTGAAGCGGATCGCCGGAGAAAAGATGCCCGAGGAAACTCTTACGATGATGCGGATGCTCGCACATGGTCAGTGTGAAAGGGATGCCTGCGAGGCAATAACGCAGGCGATAGCGCGCGCAGAGACCGACTTGGTGCGCATATTCGGCGAGGCGATGGCGAAAATGGCGACCTCGCGACGGTTGCCGAATGACCTCATACTCTTCGCTCCGCAGGACATGGCGGATTGGCTCGTGCAGTTCTTCTCCCGTATCGATTTTGCACAGTTCACCATCACGACGCGTCCTTTTTCCCCTAGAGTGGAGTCCGGAAAGGGGCTCACCGGAACGCTTACGTTTGCAAGCGGCGCCGATGCCAATTCCGACCTTTCTATCGCAAGTGCACTTGTCAACATTGAGGGGATATGAGTTCGAGTGCAGTGATATACTGACCTGACAATTGTATGGCTAAAGATTATTTTCAGGACATCATGCCGCCAAACTCCTCTGATGTACCGCGGCAGACCGCTCCTGCGCCCGCTGCCGCCAGCTACTCGGCGCCTGCTCCGAGCGAAGCTTCTCCTTCGCCTGCTCCCAGCGCCGACCTGCCGGAAAAAACCATCCGCAACATCCAGGTTACCTCTCCTTTGAGAACGAAATCCCGCGTTGGGCTCGACCTGCGTGAGCCTGTGCCGCCTGCGGCAGGTGGAAGATTCGGACGTGTGTGGTTGTGGGGAGGGGTCGTTCTTGCACTGCTCGTCCTCGGCGCTATCGCGCTTGTAGCTCTGCGTCCTACGAGCGTGACCGTTATCCCGCGTTCCCAGAACGTCCTTTTTGACGAAACAGCGTTATTTACCGCATATCCGGCCTCTAGCGCGGCGACGGGCACCTTGACCTATACATTGGATACGGTCACGTTGGAAGATTCGGAGATAGTTCCAGCAAAAGGGGTTGAGCGTGTAGAAGAGAAAGCGAGCGGGGTCATCACCGTATATAATGAATACTCGGCACAGCCGGTCAAACTCATTAAAAACACCCGTTTTGCGACCCCGGACGGCCTGATCTTCAGAATACCGGCCGAGGTCATCGTTCCCGGAAAAAAAGGATCGACTCCCGGAGAGATCTCGGTCACGATCTTTGCGGACGCCGCGGGAGACAAATACAACATCAGTCCGGTATCACGCTTTACTCTTCCAGGTCTTAAATCGTCACCCAGCATGTATTCGTCGGTCTACGCGCGCTCTTCCGTCGCCTTTTCCGGCGGATTCGTCGGCGAGAGACCTGCCGCTTCTAAAGGAGACGTCGACGCTGCGCGCGCGAAAATACGCGACCGTCTCCAGGCGCAGATACTTGAAACGGTACGCGCAAAGAATTCCGAAGCGACGCTTGCGTTCGTAGATCTGGCGTACATCGCTTTCGAGACCCTTCCGCAGACCGCCGAAGCAGGCGGCGGCGCGAGGGTCCACGAAAGAGTCCGTGTCGAACTTCCGGTTTTTTCCGCGGACAGCTTCGCGCGTACCGTCGCAGAAAGCGTCTCGGCAGACGTCGAGAACAGCAGCGTGATGCTGAAAGGTGCAGATGGATTGACGGCACAATTGCGCTCTTCGGCTGCGGCTGGCGCCGAATCCCCCATACAATTCGGCCTCAAAGGCTCCGTTCTGCTTGTGTGGAAGGTGGATGTGAGCGAGCTTGCCCAGGCGCTTGCCGGACGCGACGAGGCGGCATTCCAGGCGATCATCGGCGGTTTCCTAGGTATCGAGGAAGCTCACGCGCGCATTGAGCCGTTCTGGAAGAACTCGTTCCCGTCGGCCCCTTCCGCCATCAAAATAAAAGTAAGCGACCCGAAGCCTTCGGCCGGGACGCCGAATTGACGTAGCTCTCGAGAACTGCTACTATTCTGCGCGCACGTTATGCAAGAGCCAGAGGTTGTTGATGGAGTTGTCGATGAGGCGCTCCCCAATACCCTTTTTCGCGTAAAGTTGGGGAATGGCGAGGTTATCCTCGCCTATCTCGCAGGTAAAATGCGGCTCCACAGGATAAAGGTGCTCGTGGGAGATAAGGTCAGTTTACAGCTCGACCCCTACGGTGGTCGCGCCCGAATAATCAGGCGCATGTAAGTCTGTATGAATCCCGTTAGAAATCGCGGACGCGCAAACGCGGGATTCGTAGCAAAGTATGTGTTATAAGTGTTTAACGAGTAGGTAGCAGACTTGATAGTCCGCGTCCTATTTCTAACCGGGATGAAAGTAAAAGCTTCTGTAAAAAAAATATGCTCACATTGCCGTTCCATGAGACGTCGCGGACGCCTTTGGGTCGTGTGCACGAATCCACGGCATAAGCAACGGCAGGGCTAATTTTATACTATGCGTGTAGCTGGAGTAACAATACCCGAAGGGAAGCGACTGGAGATAG
>MFMA01000044.1:4805-7523 GCA_001783355.1 Candidatus Kaiserbacteria bacterium RIFCSPLOWO2_01_FULL_54_20
CGCGAGGCGATAGAGAAATTCAAGATCGAGGGTGAGTTGCGCCGCGAGATAAGCGGGAACATACGGCGGCTCAAAGACATCAAGGCGCACCGCGGAGTGAGACACGCGAAGAAGCTTCCGGTGCGAGGCCAGCGCACAAAGACCAACTCCCGCACCGTCCGCGGCAACGTAAGAAAAACGATGACCTCCGGCAGACGTAAGCTGGAGAAAACATAGACCATGGGAAAGAAACGCATCATTAGAAAATCCGGAGGTACCGTCGACCAAGGGCTCAAGTCGCGCTCGCTGTCCCGTATTTCCAAAAAGAACGTCATTTCGGGCACGTTGCACATCCATGCTACCTACAACAACACGAAAGTGCTGCTCACCGATAAAGAGGGCAACGCGGTCGCATGGTCGTCTTCGGGAGCGCTTGGCTTTTCAGGGGCGAAAAAGGGGACCCCATTCGCCGCCGCGAAAGTCGGAGAGCTGGTCGGCGATAAAGCAGCTCTCATGGGGGTCAAAGACGTTGATGTCGTCATACGCGGCGTTGGTGCAGGACGCGAGTCTGCTCTGCGCGGATTCGCCGGAAAAGGCATCGAGGTCACTCGTATCGCCGATGAAACTCCCGTACCTCACAACGGGCCGCGCCCGCCAAAACCGCGTCGTGTATAGTTCGACACGCTCACTATAAATAATCTATGCTTCCGATAAAATCAAAATACAAAATAGCGAAACGTCTCGGTGCCGGCATCTTCGAACAGACGCAGACCCAGAAATTCGCGCTTTCAGAGGCACGCTCCAAGAAGATCCGTCGCGGAGGACGCGGCGGCTCGGACTACGGACGCCAGCTTCTCGAAAAGCAGCGCGTGCGCTTTACGTACGGCATCTCGGAAAGACAGCTCTCGAACTATGCAAAAGAGGCATACAAGGCCCCCGACCCTTCGACCACACTCCACCGCTCGCTAGAAATGCGTCTCGACAGCGTTGCGTACCGCGCCGCCTTAGCATCGACGCGTCGTGCAGCGCGCCAAATGGCTTCTCACGGGCACCTTCTCGTCAACGGAAAGCGCACGACCACGCCTTCATACCGATTGCACAAGGGCGACTCCATCTCTGTCCGAGAGGGGAGTCGGAGGAGCCCGCTTTTTGCACAGCTCACCGAGGAAGGCCGGGAGGCTTCCCGGAACGCTCCGAAGTGGCTCACGTGCGACATGAGCGCCATGAAAGTCGATGTGGTGGGTGAGCCGCTCTATGTACCGGGAGAAACAGCGCTCGATTACCCGACGGTGTTCGAGTTTTACAGCAGGTAATGTTTTGTGTATAATGGCCGCCGTTTTTTCGTATTTCGTGTTCAATTACCAATAGGTCCGAAAATGAACATATATGTCTGATTACCATATAGCGCTTCCGTCTAAACCCCGTGTCGTTACCGAGACGGAGCGAGCGGGTACTTATGAAATTGATGGCCTGTATCCCGGGTACGGATACACGCTCGGAAATTCCTTGCGACGCATCATTCTTTCTTCGCTTCCGGGCGCCGCGATAACACACGTGAAGATACCGGGTGTCGCGCATGAGTTCTCGACCATCGAGGGCGTCAAAGAAGACGTCGTTACCATGCTTCTCAACATACGGAAGATACGCCTCAAGATAGCGACCGACGAACCGCAGACCATCACGCTTTCCGTAAAAGGTCCGAAGGTCGTGACGGCCGAAGATCTAAAAGTTCCGGGACAAGTCGAGGTTTTGAATCCGGAATGTCACATCGCGGAGATCACAGGCAAGACATCGCTCGAACTGGAGATAAAGGCCGAGCGGGGACTTGGCTACATACCGAAGGAGGCCCACCAGAAAGAGAGGGTCGACATCGGCTCTATCGCCCTCGACGCCATTTTCTCTCCTATCCGCCGCGTGAATTACGAAGTCGAGAACATGCGCGTGGGTGACCGGACCGATTTCAATCGTCTTCGAATCCTCATCGAGACCGACGGCACTATGGAGCCGCGTGCGGCGCTTGAGCGGGCGATTGAAACGATGATCCACCAGCTCAAGGCGGTCGTCGGATTCAAAGAAGAGGAGAGCGCGCAGATCGGCACGGCCGAGACATCTCACGCCCCGTCGCGTGAGGATAAGGGCGCCGTGGATTCGGAAATGCTAAAGACGCGCATAACAGAAATGAACCTTCCACAACGCGTTGAAGATGCGCTCGACGAAGCGTCCATACGTACCGTCGGCGGCTTGGTACGCAAACGTGAAGACGACCTCCTCTCGATCGAGGGCTTGGGGCAGAAGGGTCTCCAGGACATCAAACGCGCACTTTCTAATCTCGGACTGACGTTAAGACAGTAAAGAAGATGTTATGAGCAAAGCGAATTACATATTCTTTACCCTGTTAAATCGCGGCTTTGCCGCGCCTTCGCCACTGGCGAAGGATTTAACAGGGTGTAAGTTCTTGCTAAACTCGCTTACGCTCGTTAAGCAAAACTAACATGAGGCACCACGACCGCAACAAAAAATTGGGCCGCGTAAAGCGACAACGAACCGCGCTCATCAAGGGTCTGGCGCGTTCGCTGGTCCTCTCGGAGGGCATTGTCACCACGGAGGCGAAGGCGAAAGCTCTGCGCCCTTTTGTGGAGCGCCTCATCACAACGGGAAAGAAAGGAACGCTTGCCAGCCGGCGCCGTCTTGCTCAAGAACTTGGCGGCTCGCACGAGACCGAAAAGAAAATGCTGGAAC
>MFMA01000044.1:7609-9479 GCA_001783355.1 Candidatus Kaiserbacteria bacterium RIFCSPLOWO2_01_FULL_54_20
AAGTAAAAATAACGAGCGAAGCGACTATATTTTTCTTGACCCAGCACCTTTTCTATCACCACTTGAGACATCAATAATTTTGTGCATAATCTTCACACCATGAACGCCAAAACAAATGACGAAATAAAGGTGCTGGGTGATGAGGCTGCTAACCTCGCCCCGCTCGGCAAGCATCTCATCATCGATGCGGCAGGGAAGTCATTGGGCAGGATAGCATCTGAGGCCGCGAAAGCCCTGATGGGAAAAACGACCCCGGATTACACGCCGCACATTCTCTCGAACGTGCACGTGAAGATAGTGAATGCTGGCAAAATCTCGATGCGCGACAAGAAGCGCACTGCCAAGACCTATCAGACATACTCGGGGTACCCTGGCGGTCGCAAGTTGGAGGGTTTTTCCAATCTTTCAAAAAGACGCGGGGCAGGCGAGCCGATACGTAGGGCGGTCAGGCGTATGCTTCCTCGCAATTCATTTTTGAAACCACGCCTGAAGAATCTCGAGATCACTGAATAAGAATATGCCCGTCACACGAAATGGCATTACACACGTTGAAGCATCGTCAATGAATCGTTATATGACGACGGTTGAAAATTATCAGATAGTTCGGAAGGGCTCGTGTCAGAAACGATGCCATTTCGTGTGAACGGGTATGAGTGCTAAAATACAAAGATACACGGAGGCGGTCGGGCGGCGGAAAACCGCGACGGCACGCGTGCGTATTTCAGAAGCGAAGAGCGCTTCCATGGTGGTAAACGGCAAGACGGCGGAACAATATTTTCCATTGCTGGGAATGGTGAAAACGGCTTTTTCGCCACTCCAGGCACTCGGCGCTACATATTCCGTTTCGGCAAAAGTGCAAGGCGGCGGTCACAAAGCGCAAGCGGAAGCTATACGGATGGGTCTTTCGCGCGCAATGGTAGAACTCGTCCCCGAACAGCGTAAAGACCTAAAAGTGCGAGGTTTTCTCAAACGCGACCCACGTGCCAAAGAGCGCAAAAAGTTCGGTCTCAAGGCGGCACGAAGAGCCCCGCAGTGGTCGAAGCGCTAGCTTCGAGCGCTGTGGGCAGGAGGGGGTCGGGGAACCTACTGGTTCCCCGTGGAGGAAGGATTGGGAAAACCGTGGGTTTCCCAGTACCGCAAGTGGAGCAAGCGCTGATCTTCTAAAAGAAATTGCGCGGTCAGGGGAGACCGCGCAATCCTCTGTTGGCTTGACCGTCCACGCTTTTCATGGTATTGTACTGCGGGACAGGGAGGGGCGTCTATCTTCAACTCGTACTGCGTAGGAGATGCAGATGACCAACCCTCAAGTTCACTTCCCGCGAAATCTCGAAGAGGAGAGCAGCATCAGCTGGACGGCATCGATAACTTTTGCCGTCATCATTGTATTTTCATCGGTTCCATTCGGCTTGCTTGCCGACTGGTTGAAGCCGGTGGATGCGCTGATGTCTATCCTTCCATAACGAGTTCGCGGATGATCACAGCCGATGGCACCCACACGCGGGAGCCATCGGCTTGATTCTTTTTAAGGAATAGTAGTTTGTGGTACACTCTTTCCGCTATGCCCGTCACACGAAATGGCATTACACGCGTTGAAGCGTCGTCGACAGATCTTGACATGACTATGGTTGGAAATTATCTGATAATTCGGGAAGGCTCGTGTAGGAAACGATGCCATTTCGTGTGAACGGGTATGAGTGACGACGACTCCAATGACCTGAAATTCGAGCCGGAAGAAGAGCTTGGCGACCTCGGCGCGGCGCAAGCAAAGATAAAGAAGCTCCGCGACGAACTTGAGAAAGTGAAGAAAGAACGGCAGGAGTATTTGGACGGCTGGCAAAGGTGTAAGGCTGATTCCGTGAATGAGCGCAAA
>MFMA01000044.1:9612-10863 GCA_001783355.1 Candidatus Kaiserbacteria bacterium RIFCSPLOWO2_01_FULL_54_20
GGAACGGCATGGAGCACGTGCGCGACCAGCTCATCGAGGCTCTCCGCCAGCATGGGATAGAGCGCTACGGAAAGATAGGCGAGATGTTCGACGCCAAGGTTCACGAGGCGGTTCAGGACGTTGACGATGTTCCCGGCGAGCCGAATTCCGTCGTACGCATATTGCGCTACGGGTACCGCACGAAGGCGCAGGTCTTGCGTCCCGCGCAGGTTGTATTAAAATCTTCCCCGCATTAACCGCTAATTTTCTCTAATGGTATGTCAAAAATCCTCGGAATAGACCTCGGAACGACTAACTCCGCAATGGCGGTGGTAAAGGGCGGCGAGCCTATCATCCTTGAAAATGCCGAAGGCGCGCGCACGACGCCTTCTATAGTCGCCATATCGAAAACCGGCGAGCGGCTCGTTGGCCTTCTCGCAAGACGCCAGGCGGTCACCAATCCGAAGAACACCGTGTATCAGATAAAGCGCTTCATCGGCCACACCTTTGATGAGCCACTTGTGGCAAAAGACCGCGCCGCTGTTCCGTTCGAGACCCAAAAGGGTGCCAACGGCGGCATAGAAGCGAAGATGGGCGATAAGTGGTACCGCCCCGAGGAGATGTCCGCGATGATATTGCAGAAACTGAAGCAGGACGCGGAAGCGCGGCTGGGCGAACCTATCACCGAGGCAGTCATCACCGTCCCGGCATATTTCAACGATTCCCAGCGGCAGGCGACAAAAGACGCCGGCAAAATAGCAGGGCTCGATGTGAAGCGCATCATTAATGAGCCAACCGCGGCGGCGCTTGCCTACGGATTCAACAAAAAGAAGAACGAGAAGATCGCCGTCTTTGACTTTGGCGGCGGAACCTTTGATATTTCGGTCCTTGAAGTGGGAGACGACGTTATTGAGGTACGTGCCACGGACGGTGATGCGCACCTTGGCGGAAAGGACATCGACCAGAAAATAATGGGATGGATAGCCAGCGAATTCAAAAAGGAATCCGGTATCGACGTGCAGGGTGATCCGCTCGGGAGACAACGCTTGGACGAGGCGGCGGAAAAAGCGAAGATAGAACTTTCTACTGCGCTCGAAACCGAGATAAATATTCCGTTCATCACGTCGGACGCATCAGGGCCTCGGCACCTCCTCCTCAAACTCACCCGTGCGAAGCTCGAAGAGCTGGCGGGCGAATTCCTTGACCGTGCGATGGAGATAACGAAGCGCGCGATGGAGGCTTCTCCGTTCAAAGTCGGAGACATACAGGAAG
>MFMA01000045.1:0-8102 GCA_001783355.1 Candidatus Kaiserbacteria bacterium RIFCSPLOWO2_01_FULL_54_20
TGGGACGCAAAACGTTTGAGTCTATCTTGAGCTATCGGGGAGGTACGCCCTTGCCAGATAGGACGAACATCGTTGTTACCAGAGACCCGAACTGGAAATATGAGGGAGTGATGGTCGCGCGCTCGCTCCAGGAGGCATTGGAAAAAGCAAAAACAGCTCCCGGCAGTGACGAGGTTCACATCGGTGGGGGAGCGGAGCTCTACAAAGAGGCGCTTCCGTTCATCGACAAACTCTACCTCACGCTCATCGACGCCGAAGGCGAGGCCGATACGTTCTTCCCTCCATACGAGCATCTTTTCACTAAAAAAGTTTTTGAGGAGGAGCACGAGTGGAACGGCATCAAATACAAGTACGTGGATTTGGAGCGAGCGTAAAAAAAGGGAACCCCACCGTCGCGTTCAACACGCAGCAGCAGGGCCCTTAAGTTTGCGGGAGTGACTAACTCGTCTAACGTTGCCTCAAGGTTTTCCATGAGAGGGCAACGAATACGAGTAAGAACGCTCCCGCGAAGATCAGTGCAATTTCCCGCGAGAACAGGTAAACGATACCTGCCCCGAGTACGAGCCCTACCGCAGAGCCAATGTCGTGCCCGCCGCCTTCTATTGAGACAACAGTCGCACGTACCGTCCCTGACGGAATGTGTCGATGCAGGAACGCCACGTTGATCGGCATGAATGCACCACGCGCAGTTTGGTACATGTAGTACATTGCTAGGCTCGCCACCGGAGAGCTAAGAGCTCCTGTGCCCATGATCCCGATAGCGATCACAAACTGACACAAGAGCATTGTCCGGCGATCGTAGATCTCGTGTCCCCAAAGTCTAAGCACCAAGACGATGAGAATGCCGAGACCCGTGAACGCCTGCGCGCCTAGCCAGACCCAACCGAGGTCATCTCTTTCTGGTAGCCACTGCAGGAAGTGCGGCTGCCAGAGCATATTCGGGATCATCATGGCCGCATAGAGAGCCGTAACCGAGACGATCACGAAACGAAGGCGGAAGTTGTCGAGTCCCTGTTTGACGCCCGTTTGCGCCGTTTGGAACATTAGACGCCACTTTTCCCTAGATGTAACCAGCCGTTCTCGTACGAAATCACTTTCATCCATGACCCGCCAGGCCACGATGCCAGTGATGACGAAAACCACACAGGCCACGATCCAGGTAGGTTGCATCGAGTGGCCGGCGATCAGGATGCCAGCCAGACCAGACACACCCGCCACGAGACACTTGAAGAATTGTGCGTAGGTGAAGGTCAGGTCGAGTTCCTTTGCTTCACCTCCGTATCGATTGAGCTGACCCACGAACCATGAGTCAAGCGTACCGTTGGCGTAGGCAGCGCCCACACCGCCGATAGCGGCTGCGAATGCGAACCAATAGAAGTTGTCCGCCATCGCGTAGGCGAGCATGCATACGGCATTGACGCCGCATGAAATCAGGAATGCACGCTTCCGTCCGCCTGTATCTGCAACTGCGCCCGTAGGAATTTGCATCAGGATGGGCACTAGGAAGTAGGAGGCGTACGCAAGCATGGCCTGGGGCTCGCTTAACCCCATCGACTTGAGATAGATCATCAACACTGCGGCGGTCATATTGGCACCGCAAATGTGTAGGACGGCGAGCAGATAGTACCGCCGTCTGACTGTATCGATCATTTGTCACTCCCGCATTTTCTTTTTTTGCGTTTGTACCCACTTTTCACTTACCGTAGGGCACCACACGGACTAGCGAGAAAATACAACATTAAGCCATTTTGTCAAGTTTTACCGAATGGTTTTTGCTCGCGCTATACTGCGCACATCATGTCAGAAAAGATAGAGGATGTCGGGAAGGACGAGCGAGGACGGCAGAAAGAAGCGAAACTGCTTAAGCTAGTTCACACGACCAGAAAGCTCAGTGAACGTGCGAGAGCGCTTGAGGAAGAGGCGCACGTGGATTCTTTGACAGGTCTACTCAACAGACGCGGCTTCGACACGCGTATGAGTGGGCTAGCGGCCCCACTTCAACAAGAGCGACGCGCAGGTGAAAAGTCTGAACGAGTAGCGCTTATCGCATGCGACATTGATAATTTTAAAGAGATAAATGACAAATATGGACATGCTGCCGGCGACGCTGTCTTGCGCGCCATTGCATCGATCTTACGGTCAGAAGTTCGTGACACTGATTATGTGGCTCGAGTAGGAGGCGAGGAATTTATTCTTGTACTTCCGGGTGCCACTGAAAAAAAGGCTACGGAAATAGCCTCACGTCTGCGCTCCAAAGTCGAGGGCAGTCCTGCTACATATGGGAACATCGATCGACTACAAGTATCGATACCATTTACGGCAAGTTTTGGAGTTGCCTACGCGGACACTCGTGAGGAGCTGTCAGCAACCGTTGAACACGCCGACACGGCGCTCTATCGCGCGAAGGCAAACGGCAAGAATACAGTCTCGCGTTATGCGGAATTCACTGCCCGCGAGCAAGACTCCTGAGGACTTTGAGATACAAGTTCTCAACTATCTTTTGCTGGGCGAGGCCGGTTTTTACGTAGTGGTCGAGGCCGGGAGCAGCATTTATTTCAAGTACCCAATATTTTTTGGGCGCATTGCGAATGTCACCCGCGACCATAATGTCCACACCGGATAGGCGCAGGCCCATATCGCGTGTCAGCTTAATCGCCATTTTCTTGAATTCAGGATGAATGGGCTTCGTCACGTCGACAGCGTCGCCGCCGCTCGAGAGATTTGCGTTGTCCAAAAGATAAATGCGTTTTCCGCGCTCGGGCACGGAGCGAAGCGCAAGCTTTTGCATACCAAGTTTGTGAGAGATACGGATGTCGTCGAGCTCTATCCGCGTGTCTCTACCTCCGCCGCGGAAGCGTTTTTGTTTCTTTTTCAAAAGCGTCTTGATGCTCGAAGAGCCGTCGCCGACGACCGAGAGTGGAATGCGCTCATAGGCGGAGATGACGGTGTCGTCCAAAACGACGATGCGATAATCCTTACCACGTACCATTCTTTGCACGAGCGCGACTCGGTTTTCCTTGAAGATGTGCCGCATGGCGCGCATGAACTCGCGCTTGTTGCCGACCAAAAATACGCCGGAGCCGTGACTCCCTTCATTGGGCTTCACGATGACGGAAGAACCCTTCGACGGACTCAGGGCAAGGCCGAGCGTGCGCGCATAGCGGTATGCCGCCGTGATGTCCCTGCGCGAGCCTATTTTTTTGCACCAAGCATTGGAATAGAACGCACGTCCCTCGACGGTTCGATACCCCATGCGCTTCATAAATACATTCGCGTAATCTTTGTCCTTCGCGATGTCGGAGGCACCGACAGGATTCAGGTCGAGCGTGTTGTATCTAAAGTACCTCTTCTTTCCATCCCGAAAGGTAATTTGCCCCGCGATGCCCCACTCGGGCTCGACGTAGACCTTGGCGCCGATGGTGGGCGCTATTTTCTTGAGCAGCTGAGGCAGCAGTAGGCTTTCTTTTCGTTGTCGTGCCATGGGGTCATCATGCTTGATTTTTTATCTCGGTGCTAGTATGGTGGGGTATGACGGCTCGGATCGTGATCTCGTCCAAAATAGAGGACGCACGCGCCCAAAGCACACTCCGCACACTTAAGAACCTCTTCCCAGAAGCGGCACTCCAGCGTGTCGCCATTTCCGCATCCTATACCGTCGACGCGAAGCTGTCGGCCGACGAATTAGGGCGTGCGGCAGAACGACTCGCGAATCCGGTGACAGAACGATCTTCGACTAGCACGGTACTCGCTCCCGAGAAGTGGTCGTACGCTCTCGAAATAGGGTACTTGCCCGGAGTCACCGACAATCTCGGGCGAACAGTGCAAGAAACGATAGAGGACTGCTTAGGGAGAAAGTTCTCGGACGGGGAAGCGGTATACTCATCGACCATCATTTTTTTGGAGGGGGCGCTCGACCGCTCCGACGTCGAGCGCTTCGCGCGCGAGCTGCACAATCCTCTTATCGAGCGCAGTTCCATATATGGAACTGAGACCAAGGAATTCCCAATAGTCGTCCCAAAGGTCACACTGCATGAAGTTACGAGTGTGGCTCTTATCGATCTGGAGGTCAGCGATTCAGAACTCTCAAAGATAAGTAAAGAGGGGATACCGAATCCGGACGGAACTTCTCGAGGACCTTTGGCGCTCCCTCTCGAATCCATGAGGGCGATACGGCACTTTTTCAAAACACGCAAGCGCTCGCCCACGGATGTCGAATTGGAATCGCTCGCGCAGACGTGGTCCGAACACTGCAAGCACACCATCTTCGCCGACCCGCTCGACGAAGTGCATGAAGGCATCTATCGCCGATACATAAAGGGTGCGACGGAGAAGATACGAAAGGGGAGAAAAGGGAAGAAGGGGAGAAAGGGGGATTTTTGCGTTTCGGTATTCAAAGACAACTCGGGTGCGATCATATTCGATGAAACGTATCTCATCACGCATAAAGTAGAAACACACAATTCTCCATCAGGCCTCGATCCCTATGGCGGCTCGGTAACTGCCATCGTTGGCGTCAATCGCGACTGTCTGGGTTTCGGCCTCGGAGCGAAACCCATCGCGAATACCTACGGTTTTTGCGTCGCCGACCCGCGCGGCGCGCGGGAGCTCTTCCGCGATAGCGAAAAAACACAGCCACTCCTCCCGGCGCGGCGTATTCTCGAAGGAGTGGTGCGCGGGATAAATGCCGGAGGCAATGAAAGCGGTATTCCCACTCCTCTCGGATTCCTTGCCGCAGACCCGAGCTATCGCGGGAAGCCGCTGGTTTTTGGCGGAACGGTCGGACTCATTCCCAGAAAGAAAGGAGCGCGAAAACTGTACGAGAAGAAAGCAAAGCCGGGCGACTATATCGTCATGCTCGGCGGCCGCGTCGGGCTCGACGGCATTCACGGAGCCACGTTCTCATCCGAGGCGCTTTCCAAGGGTTCACCGGCAACGGCAGTGCAGATAGGCGATCCCATCACGCAGAAGAAGCTCTCCGACGCCATCATCCGCGAGGCGCGCGACGAGGGGCTCTACAGCTCCATCACCGACAATGGCGCGGGCGGTCTTTCCGGTTCGATAGGGGAAATGTCGCGCGAGTCCGGCGGCTGTGAGGTCGACCTCGCGAGCGTGCCGCTCAAGTATCCCGGCCTTGCGCCGTGGCAAATATGGGTCTCGGAATCACAAGAGCGGATGACGCTCTCCGTTCCGAAGAAGAAATGGCCGGCGTTCAAAAAGATAATGGATCGGCACGACGTGGAGGCGACGCGTATCGGGGAATTCACGAAGTCCGGCTCGTGCGTGGTCCGGCATGGAGCGCAAAAAGTGATGGATATTCCGCTCACGTTCCTTCACGATGGACGGCCGATACAAAAGCAAAAAAGCGCAAAACCACAACGAAAGGCGGCGGAGCCGGAGAGAGAGGGCGTCCCGCTCGAACAGGCGATACTGGATTGTTTGGCGCGCCCAAACATCGGAAGCATCTCGTTCATATCGCAGCAGTATGACCATGAGGTGCAAGGAGCCTCCGTCACGAAACCACTACAAGGGAGGGGTCTTGTGAATTCCGAGGCGGCCGTGCTGAAACCGCTTTTCGATTCGGAGCGCGGCGTGGTTCTCGCCCAAGGTTATTGCCCGTGGTATTCGCAACTCGACACATACAATATGGCCGCGGCAGCTATCGACACGGCGGTGCGCAACGCCGTCTGTGCCGGCGCTTCGCGCGACTATCTCGCGATACTCGACAATTTCTGCTGGTCCTCTTCGGAAAAACCGGAGCGTTTGTATGAATTGAAAGAAGCGGCAAGGGCTTGTTACGACGTCGCTACCGCGTACGGGACGCCCTTTATTTCGGGAAAAGACTCGATGTTCAATGATTTTCGCGGATACGACGCGAACGGCAAACAGGTACATATCGCCGCATTGCCGACGCTTCTCGTATCCGCTATCGGCGTCGTGCCGGACGTCGCGCGAGCCCAGACGCTCGATCTCAAGTGCGTGGGCGACCTCGTCTACTGCGTGGGGGAAACGGGCGACGAGCTCGGCGCTTCGGAATACTTCACGATGCTCGGCATCGATAGGGGCGAAACACCGCGTGTAAACACAAAAACAAATACGAGAGCCTATGACGCGATTTCGAGCGCGATAGAGAAAGGACTTGTCGCTTCTGCTATCGGCGTGGGGCGCGGCGGGCTTGCGGTCGCCCTTGCCAAGTCGGCCATCGCCGGAAAATTGGGCGTACAAGCGGACCTTACAAAGCTGAAGGGCGACGCGCGAGAGGACGAGGCGATACTCTTTTCCGAAAGCCAGGGGCGCATTCTCGTTTCGGTACGTCGCAATGTCCAAAAAGAGTTCGAAGAACTCTTCAAGGGAATTCCACTTGCCCGTATCGGAGAGGTCGTCCAGACTGCGTCCGTCCTCATCACACTACCGGGGCAGAGGGTCGAGCTCCCGTTATCCGCCCTTGCAAACTCATATAAGAGTTTCTTCAAAGAATGGTGATTATGGATGACAATCGTAGTCTAGATCGTGAGAATACGCTCGATGTCGATATCAGCAAGTTGACGGGTCGCGAAGGAAGCGCCGCAACCATGCAGTTCCTCAAGGGTTTGATCGAACGATATCCAGACAGTGCGTATGCCCCGGGCGTACAGGATGAGCTCAACGCCGACAGGGTGACCTACGTCGCGAAACGTCACGATGCACCCATTGGAGTCGTGGACGGTATTGCGCACGGGCAAGAGTTTGAGAGCCACAGCTTTATCATCGATCCGAGATACCGAGGGAAAGGCGTCGGCAAAGTCCTTGATGAGGCCGTACACAGAGATTTCGCCGTATCGCGGATCGTTGCGTATCCCTTCGGACAGCCACGGTCGGAAGGCACTGCGCGGATCGAGGAACACATGGCAAAACTCGTTGCGTATTACAAAACACTGGGGTACGAAGAAGATAAAGATGCACCGCCGTCAGTAGATCCGGGTGTTCCAATGATCTGGAGAGGGCCCGAGCAGGTTCCGCAGTTGTTCGACCGGATAAAGGCGCTCGCTGATGAGATTAGTACCAAGATAGAAAAGGGATTCGGCGAGGAAGCGGCAACGAATTTCTTCAAAGACGGGCTACGTTTTGCACAGGAACTGGCCCGTAAGCACCCTGACACATTCGATTTGTATGCTTCCTATCACGTGCTAACCCACAGTTCGCCGCCGTATGAAGCGGTGCCCGGCCGTCGCGCCGTTACTCGAGGTGATTTTCCTGGAGAGGATTCTGTTGAGAAGTTCCTCGAAAATCATCGAAGACAATATAACGTATGAAAAAACCACACGTCATAATCTTTTCAGGCTACGGGCTCAATACGGAGGATGAGACGAAAGCGGCATTCGAGTCTGTGGGAGCGACGGCCGACATCATCCACCTCAACGACATCATCGCGAAGCCAGCCGTCTTGAAAAAAGCGCAGATAATCGTCTTTGGCGGCGGGTTCTCGTATGGCGACCACGCCGGGGCGGGGAAGGCGTATGGCAATCGCGTCCGCGGGCATCTTGGGAAGGCGATAGAAGAATTCCTCGCGCGCGACACTTTGATGCTCGGGATTTGCAACGGCTTCCAGATAATCACGAGCGCCGGTATCGTGCCGGGCGCGCTCGTCGCCAATGACGTTCCTCGGTATAACGCCCGCTGGGTGGATCTTGAAGTGCAGAGTGAAAGCCCGTGGCTGAGGGGCATCAAAACGCTTTCAATACCCATCGCCCACGGAGAGGGGAAATATTTTGCTTCTCCGGAGACACTCTCAAATCTGAAGAAAAGTGGTGCAATAGCTCTTAAGTACGCAGAGGGGGAGACATCAAAGCATTTCGATATGCCGGCGAATCCCAACGGCTCTCTTGAGAATATTGCCGGTATCATAGGCTACGGAGGCCGTGTATTGGGGCTCATGCCGCACCCCGAGCGCGCGGTACGCTTCACGCAACTTCCGCATTGGACGTATCTCCGCGAGGGTTATATACGGCAAGGTAAGACCTTGCCGTACGAGACCTTGCCGTACGAGGGACCGGGACTTCAACTCTTTAGAAATGCAGTACAATACTTTCATGGCAAATAAACCTCTCGTAGGAATTCTCATGGGC
>MFMA01000045.1:8265-8426 GCA_001783355.1 Candidatus Kaiserbacteria bacterium RIFCSPLOWO2_01_FULL_54_20
CCGGAGGCGCCGCACACCTTGCCGGCATTGTTGCAACCCACACAGCGCTCCCGGTCATCGGCGTTCCAATTATGAACAAAACGGCTGCAGGCGTTGACGCCCTTTTTGCGACGGTGCAGATGCCGCCCGGCATTCCCGTCGCCACGGCCGCCATCAACGGT
>MFMA01000045.1:8501-12039 GCA_001783355.1 Candidatus Kaiserbacteria bacterium RIFCSPLOWO2_01_FULL_54_20
GCAGATAATCGGCGCGGGAGATTCAAACGTTTTGCAAAACGTTAGAACGTTCAAGGAAAAGATGGCGAAGGATATCACTGCGAAAGATGCCGAACTCCAGGAGAAGGGTTTTAAGAAATATCTTGAAGAGAAGGGATTGATATGACCGATAAAAAGCTTTCGTACAAGAGTTCGGGAGTAAACAGAGACACCGAGAACGAAACGAAAGAAGGTATCGCATCAGCGCTCAAGACAACTGATGAGCGCGTGCTCAATACCGTCGGGGCGTTCGCGTCGCTCTATGACGGTGCGTTCCCTGAATATAAGCACCCGGTGCTCGTACTGAAGACCGAAGAGCCCGGTACGAAACAACTGCTCGCGCAGAAGTACGACAAGTTTGAGTCCGTGTGCCACGACCTCATCAATCACCTCGTCAACGACTGCATCGTCATGGGGGCGAAGCCGCTTTCGATACAAGACTGCATCGTGTGCGGCAAGGTGGAGAAACCGATCGTGCTTCGCATGGTGAACGCCTTTTCGGAAGCTGCAAAGAATAATGAATGCACGCTTACCGGCGGCGAGACTTCTTGGCAGCCGGGCGTTATCCCCGCAGGGACCTACATACTGACGGCCAGTATCGTCGGCGTAGTCGAGAAAGAACGCATCATCGACGGCTCGAAGATAAAAGACGGTGACAAAGTTATCGCACTCGCTTCGAGCGGTGTTCACACAAACGGCATTTCTCTGGTCCGAAAGATAATGGAGGAGAGTCCAGAAATCCTGAAAGAAGAAGTGGATGGCAAGCCGTTCATCGAGGCGGTCCTCACGCCGCATCGCGCCTATTACAAGGCGCTCAAGGATCTGTTCGTGAGCGAGGAATTGGTCGGCCTTGCGCACATTACTGGCGGCGGCATTCAAGAAAATCTCAACAGAATATTGCCCTCCGCTCTCAATGCGGCCGTCGACCTCTCCAAGATACGCATCCTTCCCATATTCGAGACATTGAAGAAATTCGGCGGTCTGGAAGACGCGGACATGCTTCGTACCTTCAACATGGGGGTCGGCATCGCGGCTGTCGTTCGTGAGGATTTTGCGGAGGAAATGGTCGCGCATATGAAAAAATTCGGCATTGAAGCGTATGAGATAGGGAGCATTACAAAGGGAAGCGGAGAGGTGAGCTTTGCCGGGCAACTCGCGTGGTCTTGACTAAGCACCGAAATCAATGTAGATTAAAACATGACAGAAGTACTCAAAGAAACCAATTTCTCCTTCCTTGGACCAAAGAAAACGGGTAAGGTTCGCGATATTTATGAACAGCCTGATAGGCTGATTTTAGTTACGACCGACCGCCACTCCTCCTTCGACCGCATCATCGCGCATATACCCCACAAAGGGCAGGTGCTGAACCAGATAAGCGCGTGGTGGTTCGAGAAGACAAAAGATATTGTCCCAAATCACGTTCTCGCGATCCCCGATCCTAATGTGACCATTGGCAAAAAGATGAAGATGGTGCCCATCGAAGGGGTGGTGCGTGGCTACCTCACGGGTGTTACCGACACGGCTATCTGGACCCGCTACTCCAAGGGTCAGCGAAATTTCGGTGACATCGTTTTGCCGGACGGCATGAAGAAAAACCAAAAACTGCCGAGGCCTATCTTCGATCCGACGACCAAGGAGGAAAAACATGACCGCACGCTTACGCCGGAGGAAATGGTAGCCGAAGGTTTCATTACGAAGACATTATTCGAGGATGTGCAAAAGACGGCGTTCGCGCTCTTTGCGCGCGGGCAGGAAATTGCCGCACAGAGGGGTTTGATACTTGTTGACACGAAGTATGAATTCGGGACAGGCGAGGACGGAACGCTCGTGCTTATCGACGAGATACACACGCCGGACTCTTCGCGCTACTGGCAGCTCGAAAGCTACGAAGCGCGTACGGCCGCGGGGCAGGAACCGGAGTACTTCGACAAAGAATTCCTTCGCCTGTGGTTCAAGGAACACTCTGACCCGTACAAAGACGCCGTGCTTCCTCCCGCACCACCAGAGCTTGTGGAAGAGATGTCGCGCCGCTATATTCAGATGTATGAGCAGATCACGGGTGAGAAATTTATCGCTGGCGAAGAGCCTATCGTGCCGCGCATGGAGCAGAGCCTGAGACAATATGCCCCTTCACACGAAACGGCATAGCCTCTGTTGTGGTATGGTCTGGGATATGACATCAACAACTCAACATATCAATTATTCGTTAATCCGAATGCGGCCTGTAGAAACAATGCCGTTTCGTGTGCGGGGATATGCCATTTGAACCTCTCACCTCGATAAGTTCCATAGACGGTCGATACCGCGACGCGGCCTCGGCGCTCACGGAATATTTCAGCGAGTTCGCGCTCATCCGCGCGCGCGTCCTCGTCGAATGCGAATATCTCATCGCGCTCTCGGATACGCCGCACGTCGGTATTCGTACCCTCACTGCGGATGAGAAAAAGATATTGCGCAAGCTCGCCGAGATCACTCTCGAGGACGCACGCATCGTCAAGCAGATAGAGAAAGAAGGGTACGAAGGGATACCGGCGACGAATCACGACGTAAAAGCCGTTGAGTATTTTCTCAAACGCAAACTTTCCAAAACGTCGCTTGTCGACGTGTCCGAATGGGTGCATTTCGCGCTCACATCGGAAGACACCGACAACATCGCCTACGCCCTTCTCCTCCGCGGTGCGCTCGAGGAAGTGATAGTACCCGCGCTCGAAGACGTGCGCGCACATCTCGAAAAAATGGCGAAAGAACAGGCGGGAACAGCGATGCTCGCGCGCACGCACGGACAGAGCGCGAGTCCGACGACCTTCGGCAAGGAGATGCGTGTGTTCGAGTCGAGGGTAGCTCGCCAGCTTGAACAGCTCACGAGTCGCTCCATTCTCGTGAAATGCGGCGGGGCGACCGGGAATTGGAGTGCGCATGTGGCGGGCGCACCGGACGTGGATTGGATGGACTTCAGCGAAAAGTTCGTCGGACGATTCAATGATAAGAAACAAACGGTCAAACTCGAATTGAATCCTGCAACAACGCAGATAGAACCGCACGATACCTACGCCGAACTTTTCGACAACCTGCGCCGCGTCGACACGATACTCATCGACCTTTCGCAAGATATCTGGCGCTACATCAGCGACGGCTGGCTCACGCAAAAAGCGAAGGCCGGTGAGGTCGGCTCTTCGACAATGCCGCACAAAGTGAATCCTATCGATTTCGAGAATGCCGAGGGCAATCTGGGTGTTGCGAATTCGCTCTTCGAGCATTTTTCCCGTAAGCTTCCGATATCGCGTCTACAGCGCGACCTTTCGGATTCCACCGTGAAGCGCACGTTCGGCGTCGCGTTCGCACATTCCCTTATCGGCTACAAG
Organism: Candidatus Kaiserbacteria bacterium RIFCSPLOWO2_01_FULL_54_20; assembly: GCA_001783355.1. Lineage (GTDB taxonomy): Bacteria > Patescibacteriota > Minisyncoccia > Phycocordibacterales > UBA2100 > UBA10103. The sequence goes on from MFMA01000045.1 coordinate 11,882, forward strand.
GCGCTTCTGCGGGGCCTCGGCAAGGTAAGTGTCAACAAAGACGCGATGCTCGCCGACTTGCAGAAACATCCGGAAGTCGTCGCAGAAGCCATCCAGACCGCGCTGCGGCGCGAGAGTGTCGAGGTCCCATATGAAAAACTAAAAAATCTTACTCGCGG
>MFMA01000046.1:0-4420 GCA_001783355.1 Candidatus Kaiserbacteria bacterium RIFCSPLOWO2_01_FULL_54_20
CAAACGAGTCCATGATATCCAGCGGCGATACGGAACCCCAGGAAAATTATCAAAAACCGCCTGAAATTCTTGGTGCCCTTTTATTACTATCTACTACGTAGCGGTCGTGATAGGGACCGTTAGAACCAGTCCGATGGAGCCGACGAGCGTGCGCACCAGCTCCGTCGCGAAAACCTCCCGATTGAGCGCAAGCGCTACTGAATCACTGCCAAAGCCATAAAAAAGGAGAAGGAGCGGGAGCGAGGCTCCGACATAGGCAATGGCGAGCGTGTTGACGAGTGCGCCGATGTGCTCGCGCCCGATTCGGAGCGCGCGACGATACACTTCGCGTCGCGATAAATGCTCGCCTGCCCTCGCAAGCTCCTCCACCGAAACAGCCTGCCCTATCGCCGCGTCGTAGAGAACGCCAAGCGTACCGATAATGATCCCGCCGAGAAGGAGTCCGGCAAAGTCGATCGAGCCGCGTGTATTGAAGTTGAGATATACGGTTTCATCGGTATTGAATCCCGAAAGCTGGGTGAACACTATAGAAACATACGCGAGCAACCCTGTTAAGACGATGGTAATGACCATCCCAAGAACGGCAGTCGTCGTTGTCTTATTGAATCCGTGGGTCACATACGAGCCGAGACAGACGATGAGAGAGGAGACTGCAACACTTATGAGTATCGGCGAGTATCCTTGCAAGACACCGGGAAGCAGTAAAAAAGCGATGAGAAAGAAGCCGCCGAACAATGCGAGAAGCCCGCGCGCCCCTTGTTTACCGCCGAAGAAAAGCACGACAGCGATGAACAGAACCAAAAGTACAAAAAGTGCGGGCAGGCGATCGACCTCCGAGACCGCATAGTAATCGGTGCCGTCGAGAGAACTCGTAGTGTGCGAAACGTAGAATATTTGACCCTCACGAAGTTCGAGGTAATCGTTCTCGATCGTTATGTTCTTTCCTTTTTCTTCCCCGTCGAGAACTTCGGCTTTGATCGTTTGGTACACCGTCTCGACGTCGGTACCCGGTACGATTTTGACGTCCTGCGACACGATCTCCGTGACCCTCGCCTTCGAAGTCGTGACCGTATCGGGTACGAACTCCTGCGCCGCAGCAACGGCCGGAACCGCATACAAAATTGTGAACACGAGAAGTGTCGTGAGGCGGAATCGCATGTTTTTCACTATACCACCCTGTCCAGAAGCTTCGCCGCGCTCGAAGCTTGCCCAGGATCGTCAGGCTCGGCGTGTGGAAGGTACGTCGCGACCGCCGCCATGAGCGCAAGGCCGACTACGAAGAACAGTGCGTGTTTTACAAGGTGCCAGTGTTCGGTCGACTTCGATATTGAATGTGGGATTAAGTCGTGGAATACGACGATGAGGTACGACCCGACGGAAAGACCGAGGAGAGGTATCTCAAGCGCCTCGAATCGCTCCAGCAGAAAATACGCGCCGAACGTGCCGATGAGGATGGTACTCGACGTTATGAAATTCCAGACAAGCGCTGCGCGCACCGAAAGACCCGCTTCCTTAAGAACGAAGAACTCGGAGACTTCTTGCAGTAATTCATGCACCATGATGCTCGCGGTACTCGCGATCCCGAGGAGCGGAGAAGCGGCGAACGAAACGACGATAATGACACCGTCCCCGATATTATGAATGGCGTCGCTCACGAGCACGCGATTGACATCGATCTCTGAATGAGGGTGCTCGTTCTTATCGTGGTGATGGTGGAACTGCGGAATATATCGGAACGCCACGAGAACGACAACGGCCCCGAGGACGATCCACGGAAAACCCTGCGACAAGGAACCCGCATGTTCGATGATCTCTCCCGATAGATTCCAGGCGACGACGAGCATAACGCCCGCCGCGAAACTTACAAAAAAATGCAAGTTGCGTTCGATAAAAGGCCCCGCTTGCCGCCATGTGAAAATTTTTCCGGAGAGCGACACTAGCATTACGAGAAATGACGCCAGTAGGACCTCGATCATAAAGGGATTGACGTTTAGTATGAGGTTGTCGTACCATTAACGCAAATTTCTTGCAATAGTGATATTGATGCGACGTGTACCAAAATCCACGTACGGCCGCTCCTGGTCCGGCAAAATGTATCGTAATGCCGTATAATGAGTCTATGTTAGAGAAGAAAATACACAATGTCCGGTTTGCCATCAACGGCATAAAGATCGCGTGGCGCGAGGAATTCAGTTTCAAGCTCGAAGTGTTCGCGGCCCTCTTGGTCGCCCTTCTTGGGTGGTTTTTTGCCATCTCAACTATCGAGTGGCTCACTGTGGTATTCATGATCGGTTTGGTTCTCTCCGCCGAGGTATTTAACACAGCACTTGAAGAATTGTGTGATAAATTCCAATCAGACCCCGACCCGCACATCGCAAAGATAAAAGACCTGGCAGCTGCCGCCGTCCTTCTCGCATCGGCAACGGCCTTCATCGTTGGGGTTATCATTTTCCTGCCGCGGCTTCTCTTCCTTGTATGAGCGGTCTTGATGCGTATATCTTGGAGTTGTTGTATTCGTCGCGGAGCGATGGTCTCGCTCAAGTATTCACTTTCATCACACAGTTCGGCAGTACGGTCGTTATCGGAAGCCTCGCGCTCGCGCTTGGAATTTTCTTCATCGTCCGCAAGAGACTCTCATATTTCGCAGGGCTCTGCGTATCGGTTATGGGAACGATAGCGGTGGTCTTCCCTCTCAAGGAACTGATCGCGCGCGCGCGTCCTGATGCCATGTACCGAGTCTACATCGAGAGCGGCTTCTCACTCCCAAGCGGGCACGCCGCTTTCTCACTCGCCCTCTATGGCTTTATGGCCTATATCGCATGGAAAAACCTGCCTCGTTGGCGCGTACACATCCTCACGGTCCTTGGAACTCTCGTTGTGCTCGTTGGTTTCAGCAGACTCTATCTTGGCTTGCACTTCGCGAGCGACGTCCTCTCTGGGTATCTTATCGCCGGGATCTTCCTCCTTTTGGGAATACTTGTTGCGGAGCGGCTCAACCGCCATTCGCTATGGTTTTGAGTATCGCCATGCGGACCAAGAGTCCATAAGCGACCTGCTTGAAATAGACTGCGTGCGGAGACTCATCGACGTCTTCTGAAATTTCTCCTACACGTGGCAGAGGATGGATGATAATAGCCCCTTCTTTCATGGCGTCCGCCGTCGCGCGCGTAATGACATAACGCCCCCTAAGCCTCTCGTAGTCTGCGTCGTTCTTTATCCACTCTTTTGCAATGCGCGTCTGGTACAAAACGTCGGCATCCTTGACCGACTCACCCATCTCCTCCGTTTCCTCAACGGCGACACCATGGCCCCGGAGGTAGTCGAGCACATCGCTTTCCATACGAAGTTCGGGCGCGGAAACGAACGTGACTTTAATGTCTTTGTACTTTCCCAAGAGGTATGCGAGCGAGCGGGGGGAACGATAATATTTCAGGTTGCCGACGAATGCGACGTGTATGCCGTCTTCCCTTCGGAGTTCGCTTTGGATAGTAAATAGATCGAGCAGCGCCTGGGTGGGATGCTGGCCCATGTTGCCGTCACCCGCGTTGATAATGGGTACTTTTGAAACAGCGGCCGCCCGCGTCGCAGCACCCACCTCGGAATGGCGCATGACGATGACGTCGGCATACTGACTGACCACCTTTATCGAATCCTCCAGCGTCTCGCCTTTTGATTGCGACGACGAGGCGCCGCTCTCCATCGTTATGACGCCGCCGCCGAGACGGAGCATGGCCGATTCGAACGAAAGACGCGTGCGCGTCGATGGTTCGTAAAAAAGCGATGCGAGTATTCTGCCCTTGAGTGATTCCTCTCGTTTTCCTTCGAGAGACGATGCGACCGCGAAAAGTTCCTTGAGCGACTCTCTGTCAAACTGCTGTGTTTCGACAAAGTGGTGCATCTTCATCGCTAGCAAGTATACACCCGCTATACCTTCTGCAAAAACCGGCTCGACACGGTCTTCCACTCCATCGCTTCGTTCTGTACCACCCACCGATATAGCACCGGGCTAAGAAGAACCGCGAAAACAGTCGTACCGAGCACATGCATAAGGGTGAAAGGGATCTGTCCGACGAATGCGACCGCGAGCGATTGGCCGCTGAATATCGGGCCGATAAACATTGTGACGGCGTCATACGCCACGGTGCCCGGTATGCCGAAGATAAGAAAATTCCTCACGCTCGCCTCGCGATGCTTAAAAAAGTAGTGCGCGCCGGCACCAAGGAGTCCGTAGCAGATGGCCGTCACCCACGTCCAATTTCCCCACCCGCTCGTCACGGCGTCGTAGAGCACGATGCCCAAGAAACCAAAGAAAAAGCTCCCTGTTACACCGTAGCGTTTCGAGAACGGCATGACGGTCGCCAGCATCGGTTCGAAATTTGGCGGACGGAACGGTATCAGGCGGAAGAGAAAAACGGCTGTC
>MFMA01000046.1:4451-32786 GCA_001783355.1 Candidatus Kaiserbacteria bacterium RIFCSPLOWO2_01_FULL_54_20
GGTCGCGCCTTAACAAAACCAACTATTCGTCTCGCTCCTACCCTTGTCCGGCATCGCCGGTTTACAGACCGAACCGTATCTTCATCTGATCGATCATGGCCTGCAGTCGCTCGATGACACGGGTCAGAGCGTCTATCTGCATCTGGGCTGTCGTTGTAGCCTTGACGTGCATGGTCGTGGTCGCGAAAGGCTTGAGCAGCTTCTGATGCCGCGTCTTGCCCTCCACGTGGGTCGCCTTCACGGTCCAAGTCGAGGTCGTAGTACCGGAGAGTGCAACTCCTCTGAAGTTCACCGTATCGCCGATCGCGACATTCGCAATCGTTCCATTGCCGACGCCCTTAATGTTGAACCTCGTCGTAGCGTCGGTCTGCACGATGAACGTCAAGGGCGGCGAAATCGTCGTCGCGGTAAAGCCGCTCGTGGAAGTAGCAACCACCGTCGCGCCCTGGACGCGCACATCGTTTTCGTTGTCGATGCGTACCTTGAGGTCCGGCGCGAAGATGTTCAATTTTGCCGCGATGCTAAGCATTCCATTGCCAGGACCGCGGTTATCACGCTCTTTCCTTTCACCTCGCTCACCTCGTTCGTCTGCGCTCGTAATAGCGGCAAACCCGATAACGAGCACAAGAAGCGTGCCCGCAATAAGTGCCACATTCCGCGAATGCAGTTGTTTGATCTTTGTCATACGTCAGTAATTATTTTTCCTATTTGATTAATTGATCGTTTTTCGACCGATCCGGAACGCGCAGACACCTGTGGTTGCTGCACGAACACATATATGAAGACGGACGGGAAGGCTGTTCCTTTCAGTTTTGTACTTCTTGCAGATGCACGACGCTGAAGACGCACACGAGGCCATTCGCGCAGTCCACCGTGGACCTGGGCACCGGGATATTGTATGAAAGGTGCGTAGCGCATAATTTTTTTTGCATTGCACGTACATTCTCCGACTTCATTAAGACGGCGCTTGCGCGGTCTTTATTACACGGATACATATAGCGGGCCATAACCCGCGTGAGGCTATGATGAAGTTGTGCTGTCGTCGCTGATCTTGCGTTCAACCGAGATGCGCGTGGTCGTTCCAGACCCACAGTTCCCATCGAGCCGCCTTTCCCCACGCATGCAGGACGCTCGGAGTGCCGTAGCGCAAGACAGTGACCCCGGTATTTTCCATGACAAGGCTCGGCGCAAAATCAGCGAAAAGCGCCCCTGTCAACTTATCCCCGTATATTGCTTTCGCGACGATATATCGCATATAGAACCCGTGCGTCACGACGAGAATATGATCCTCCGGACGACCAATGAGATATTCGAGCGCTGAAGCCGCCCGCTCATTTATGTCCTGGAAATTTTCTCCGTCACCTGCACGGGGTCCCGCATCAATAAGGCTTTGCCACCACGCTTCATTGAGCTTCTGCGCCTCGGAGTCGTCGAAAAGCTTCCCGTTGAGTTCTGTCGGCTTTCTACGTTCGCGAAACAGGTCGGAGAACTCGACCGTATGTCCCGTTTTTTCCGCAATAATTGAAGCCGTTTCTTTTGCACGCAATTGTGTGCTGGAAATGATCGCTTCAATGGGCAATTTGGAACATCTCTCTGCAATAAACCCAGCCTGTACCTTGCCGTTTACCGTCAGAGGCGAAGACACGGTCTGATAGACCGGGCTTACATTCCCTTCGCTTTGTCCATGGCGTACGAAATAGACCGTCTTCATGCGTCGGGGCGGTTTTTGATACGTTCGACGATGCTCGTCGTTGAGTTCACTTTCTCGATGGGCATGATGTAGAGTTTTGTGCCGAGCGTGGCGAGTTCGCTCTCGTATGCTTTCCACTTATCGTTCACCGAAACGAGAATGTCGGGCTTTAGTTGGCGTGCCACCGAGAGTCGCGGCGGCTCATCACTTCCGCTCGGCTCGGGAGCGATGAGTACGTAATCGACATACTTTATTGCGTCCATTATCGCTGCGCGAACGTCTTCGTTCTGTATCGGCCGACCCGTCTCTTTATAGCTTCTTATCTCCGCGTCGCTCTTGATAGCAATGACAATGACGTCGCCGAGCTTTCGCAGGTCGCGCAGATAGTCGATGTGCCCCTGATGCAAAATATCGAACGCTCCCCCGCCAAGCACGATTTTTTGCCCCTTATGCTTTTCTCGTATGCCCGCGAGTTCAGGAGGTGTTACAAGCATTCACGTATTCTACAACACAAATTTGCCGTCTTTGTAGATGACCTTCTTCGAGCCGTCTTTCAAGTGCGCGGTCACCGTACGGCGAGTAGTCGAGATGACGTCGGTATGCACGGAGGAGTCGTTGAAGCCGAGGCGCTTTGCCTCCTTGTCGGTGAGTTTAGAAACATCACCAGCGTAGGTATCGCGGTAGCTCATTCCGAGAGCGATGTGCGAGTTGCCGTACGGACCACCGATGTTCTCGTCGAAGAGGGTCTCGGCCATAAATTTCGTGATGCGCGAGTGGCGTTTGTCGGTCAGCGAGTATTCACCTATCTTGTCGGCGCCTGGTGTCGCTATCATTTCCTTGAGAAGCTTCTCGTTGGTCTTGGCTTTCGACTTCACGACGCGACCATTCTTGAACCAAAGTTCGATGCCGGTAATTTTGTTGCTGTAGCGATAGAGCGGTTGGTTAATGCGTATCCAGCCATTCGTGCCGCGCCAATCGGGCGAGGTAAATATTTCGAACGACGGGATGTTGCGGCCCGAACCCGCGTGCCATGCGCGCTTTTCTCCGAGCGTGTACCAAATATCCATATCGGGTCCGACCGCGTGCAGTTTGTTTATTTTTGGAGAAAGTTTGTTCAGCTTCGAGCGATAGTGCTCTATTTGCTTGTAGACCTGCTTCCATTTCGCAATAGGATCCTTCTCATCGAGAAAACACGCCTTGATTATCTGGTTCCAGTATTCTTTTTCCGATAGTCCGGCCTCGCGCGCCATCGCGGGCGTGCCATAGAGCGCAATGGTCCATGTGAACTTGCCTTTCCATTCTTTTTGGTGCCTCCAGTCCATGAATGGTTTGAGCGCAAGACCTCTCTGCATGATCTTCTTCGGGTCGATGCCTTGAAGTGCGCGCGGGTCCTTCTCGGCAAGGAGAAATACCGAGTGGTCTATTTGGTCAACGAGCCCTTTCAGATATTTCGCCGGGAAAAATTTCAGCTGTTCATTGTTGGCGTTCTCGTAGAAGTAGCGGGAAACGCTGATGTTACGCCTCTTGTCGCCCTTCTCGTCGTCCGGACCGTAGTGTGCGAGCACGTGTCCGCCGGCATCCACCACTGCATTGCAGACCGCAAGATATAGAGGTTTGGCTGACTCCGAGGCCGAGACGCGCACTACATCGCCCTTTTTTATCCCCTTCCCACCACCGAGTGCGAATTTAATAAGTACGTCAGCGTACTTTTTTAATATCTCATTGCTCGGCGTATATGACATTGGCCTAGACTACAAGTCATCGTCTGATTTGTCCAGGCGAATGCTGTACGGCAAGGTAAAACCTTGCCGTCGTTGGCCCAGGGATTGAATGAGGGCTGGACTACATGACTCAATCTCTGATATCCTGCTGTTATGAGCGAAAAGCGAGGGCCAGAACGGCTCACCTCATCGAGCAGGATTGCTGGTTCTCTCGAAAATACCCCTGAAAATCGTGCAATCCTGAAAAATGAGCCGATAAAAACCAGCATTGGGCACTGGAAAGCAAAACTTATCGAATCAGGATTTTTCGGAGAAATCAAAGATGGTGACGACCCAAAGACGTTTTATGCTGGTATTTCGAGGAAGGCCGATGACTTTCTTAAACAGCTGTTTCAAAGGGCCAGAGGAATGCCAGAGAAGTGGGGAATGGTAAACGAGGACGGGAGCTTAAATCTCGATTTTGAAATGAGGGGCGAGTTACTCGGCTAATTGGATTTTGAAATGAGAAGAATGTTCGCAAAGGCAATAGTAAACGAGGCGACAGAGAAGTACGGGTTGAAGACCATTGGTGCCAGAGTGCGCGAGGCGAGAAAAGACAAGACTTTCTGGGAACTTCGGAGAACGGTGCTGGATGTTGTTCCAAAGGAAGTGCTGAATATGGAAGTTTACGACAAAGATAAACTTGGGCTATCGTTAATCAACGAGATCATGCCGGCTCGATTATTCGATGTGACATATGGTTCGGCAGAAATGTTCAGCGGTGAGGACGAATTTGGCAACAGTCTTCTTGAAAGTGAAGTCCCGGACGAGAAATTGTCGGAAATAGATTCAGGCCTCATAGATCTACTCAACAGCAATTATCAATACGAAAGAATGGCGGGCGAGAAATCACGTCAGTTGCTGGGGCTTGTTATTCCAATGGACGAAACAAAGCGGAAGGTCCTCGATTCTATAGGTATTAAGCAACGTGAATGAATCCGTGCGGCAAGGTAAGACCTTGCCGTGATTGGCTAAAGACTTTCCTCGTACCGAGCAAACGTACGGGCATCGTCCAAAAGATCGTCAAGACGAGGCTGCCTATCCAAAAGATGAAGGACGGCATTTTTGTTGATGATGAGCGATTCTGGCCGCGCAGATCCACAGTAATCGGAGAGGCTTGAATAACGATACTCCACGAGCTTCTTTTTTATCAGCGGTTTGTTTCGGATAATTCCGTTCTTCCACTTTGGTTCATAGAGTTCAGCATGGTTTGCATGGATGTAGTTGAGAACACGGTTGAAATATTGGTCGGTATCAACGTGCTTTGCCTTGAATGTCCCCTGGAACAGTACGCCCGTTCGTTCATATCGAATATTGAAATACATCGTGTACGCTGTCCCAAATTTACGCATAAATGCGGTGATGCCGCCCGGCGCGCGCTCTCGAAGAAGCATGTGGAAGTGGTTCGGCATGAGACTGTACGCACCGATATCGACGAGGCGACTTCGTCTGTCTAAGCGTAGTACATCCTCTAGACTCTTGCTACGGAATCCCTGTTCGAAATTACTGACGTGCACTGGTTTGATGCTGTTGCACGCGCACAATAGCGCGAGCATACGCTCGTAGTCATTTTTTCCCATGAATATCTTCCGCTTATCTGTCCCGCGGTTATAGCAGTGATACCACTCCTCTGGCACTAACTGAACCAAGCGTTCTCCCATACAATAAAGATACCACACCCTTACGGCAAGGTAAGACCTTGCCGTGGAGACCTTGCCGTGAATTACGTTAAACACTCTGCACCTCTTTGGCGCGAGCGCCGATGTCTATCGGGTACACGCCGTTGAAACAGGAGGTGGAAAATTGGTCGGCGGAAAGGCCCGTCGCCGCTATCATGCCGTCGTAGGAAAGATAGCGGAGAGAGGTCGCGCCGAGGTATTTCTCTATCTCGTCCACTGATTTGGTAGCCGCGATGAGGTCGCTCTGTTTCGGAGTATCGATGCCATAAAAATCGGGAAATTTGACCGGCGGCGAGGCGACTAGAAAGTGAACCTCTTTCGCCCCCGCCTCAAAAAGCATTTTTACTATCTGGCGCGAGGTCGTGCCGCGCACGATGGAATCGTCAAAGACGACGACGCGCTTTCCGCGGAGTATCTCCGGGAGTGCGGTCAGCTTCGCCCTCACTCCTTGTTCGCGCACGTGCTGTTCTGGAGTGATGAATGTGCGGTGGATGTAGCGGTTCTTCGTCAGACCCATCTCAAATGGGATGCCGAGCGCGTGCGCGTAGCCTATGGCAGAAGCGATGGCCGTCTCGGGCACGGGAATGACGATGTCGGCCTTCACGGGATATTCCTTTGCAAGCTGAATACCGAAATTACGCCGCACTTCGTAGATCAATTTTCCCAAAAGCGTGCTGTCGGGGCGCGCGAAGTATATAAATTCAAAAATGTCGAGTTTCGGGTCGGGCTTTACTATCTGCTCGCTCCTCACGCCCTTTTCGTCGATGACGACCATCTCACCAGCCCCTATCTCACGCACAAACTCCGCACCGATGGGAGCGAACGCGCACGTTTCCGAGGCAACGACATGGCCACCGTTGAGGGTCGCGAGCGCGAGCGGGCGGATGCCGCAACGGTCACGTACGGCGACGAGCGAGTCGCGCGACATAATGAGTAGCGAGAATGCGCCTGTCAGCAACGGGTACACATCTTTAATCGATGCTTCGAGCGAAAGGCCGTCGCGCATGCGCGCCGCGATGGCCTCTACTATCATTCGCGAATCGGAGAACTCCGTCGTGTCCACGTCTTTGGAGCGCAGAAATTCCGCGAGGGCGTCCGTCGTCGGGAGATTGCCGTTGTGTGCGAGCGCGATGGCGCCGTCTTGCGCCGGCGAGGAGAGAGACACAGAGTCGTTCAAACTCGGATGCGCGTCTTCATAGGCGATCTTGGTGAGCGACTGCGAGCCAGCGGCGATCATTGGTTGTGCGTGCTTCACGTGCGTGCCGCCTGTCGTCGAGTAGCGGTTGTGCCCGACCGCGATGTGGCCCTTGAGACTCTCTATCAGCTGGTCGTTGAACACCTGCGAAACGAGTCCCATTCCCTTGTGGAGCATGATGCTCTCCCCGCTCGCGGTCGCGATACCGGATGATTCTTGCCCGCGGTGCTGGAGAGCAAATAGCCCGAAGAAGGAAAGCCGCGCAACGTCGAGGCCTTTGCCGTAGACCCCGAAGACCGCGCATTTTTCTCCGAGATTTCGCATAAGAAGATGCGATTATAGCACAGTCAGACGCCTAGATATGCGCGCTATTTTTCAACAACCAAAAATAAACAGGGCGTCCTTGCGGCCGCCCCGTTTTTTTACTTCAGGCGCCTGCGCAGTATATTGAGCCCCAGATTGCCCGGAGCACCAAGACTCTTTTTTGATGCAATGTTTTTCTTGAGATCGACATCACCGGCATCCATACCAGCGGCCTTCTTGTATGCGTCGCGGAATGCCATTCCCTCTTTCGTCACCATCTCGTTCGCTATGTCGGCGGTAAAAATCCCCTTGTGTATCTTCGCGCGGATGTTCTCCTGCTTTGGCGTGAGCCCCGCGAGCACGAGACCGGCAACTTCGAGACTGTCTTCGACGATGTGGGTACTCTCGATGAGCGGCTTTTTGATGAGTTGGCCGTCTCTGTTGTAGCCGGACATGAGATTCTTTGCGATGTCTTTCACGATGAGCTGATTCCCCATCACGACGGAAACCTGCCCGCGAAGGATTTCCATCGGGTCGAGATTCTTTTTGTGCGGCATGATGCTCGAGCCGGTCGTGAGCGACTCATCGACGGAGAAATAATCAAATTCTTGTGAAGTGAAAAGAAGAGTGTCATTCGCAAATTTTCCTAAGCTAAGCATTACCTGTGCGAGCGCTTCAAGGTACCTGCTCTCTACCTTGCCGCGAGAGTTCTGCACATAGAGCGTGTTGAGCTGTACCTTTCCGAAACCCATTTCTTTTGCAGTGAATTCCCTGTCTACAGGGATGGAGGTCCCGAAACCAGCGGCAGAACCCAAGGGACTGGCGTCGATGTGCTCGGCTACTTGCTCGATGTGATCGGCGTCATCTAGTAGACTCTCCGCGTATGCGGCGAAATAGTGTCCAACGGTCGTGAGCATGGCCTGTTGGGTATGTGAATAGCCGGGCATGGGCACATCCTCGTATTTCTCCGCAGTATCGATGAACTGCCTGGCAAGGGTTCTTGCGTCTTTCTCAAGGCTCGCTAGATGGGTCTTCATATAGAGGCGCATCGCGACAGCTATCTGGTCGTTCCTACTTCTGCCCGTGTGTATTTTCTTACCGGCCTCGCCTATCTTTTCGACGAGGTAATTTTCTATAACGGTATGACAATCTTCATCCTCCGGGCGAATTGCTATCTTCCCTGCCTTAGAATCTTTTTCGAGCGCATCAAGGCCCTCCCCAATTTGTTTTAGCTCGTCAGCATTGAGTATCCCTATCTTTTGCAAACCCTTTGCATGCGCGCGACTTGCTTGAATATCAAATGGCAAAATCTCTACATCAAAAATGTAGTCCGTGCCCGCCGTATACTTCTCAACAGCCGGAGCGATTTTAGCATCTGATTTTTTCCAGAGTTTTGCCATACCCGCACACTAACTTTGCACTTGGCGCAGACTTGCCGCAAGGCGTGTCATAAGGTGTTTTCTCGCCTGACCACGCAACTTGAGACTACTTTCACGACGCTCAGCATCGTCTTTTGCGACATAGGCTTCATAATACACGAGAGTGAACGGTCTGCGTGGTGTCGTGGCGAACGATTTTCCATCATTGTGTTCAGCAAGTCTGCGCCGTAAATTATTGGTGCGACCAATGTACAAATTCTTATCCTTTGTGCTACAGAGTGTATATACGTAATGCATAAATTTAGTGCAAAGTTAGTGTGCGGGCATACGTTCTTGCATATTAGCGCGTTCCCAGCACTAAGTGCAAAAGGGCACGCTGCGCGTGGAGTCGGTTCTCCGCCTGGTCGAAGACCACCGATTGCGGTCCGTCTATCACCTCATCCACGACTTCCTCGCCGCGGTGCGCCGGCAGGTCGTGCATGAAGATGGCGTCTTTCTTGGCGAGCGCCATGAGCTTGGACGTCACCTGATAGCCCTTGAAGGCACTGGTGCGCTGCTTGCTCGGCTCGTCGCCCATGCTCGTCCACACGTCGGTGTAGACGACGTCTGCTCCGCGAACCGCGTCTTCGGGGGTGTTCGCCTTGGAGAAACTCCCGCCTGTTTTGGTAAATCCATGCGCAGTACGCACGATCGAACCGGGCAGTTCGTACCTTTTTGGAGATGCGATAACAAAGTCCGCTCCCAGCATCACGGCTCCCTGCGCGAGCGACGCCGCGATGTTATTCCCGTCTCCGACGTACGCAATGCGAAGACCGCGAATAGTTTTTTTGTGTTCCTGAATGGTTAGAAAGTCCGCGAGTGCCTGACATGGATGCTCGACGTCCGAGAGGGCGTTGATAACCGGGACTTTTGCGTGCTCCGCCAGCTCAATGAGCGATTGGTGGGCAAAAACGCGGGCAACTATCCCCTGCACGTAGCGGGAAAGCGTCCGCGCGACGTCAGCTATAGATTCTCGTTGCCCAAGACCAACCTCGTTTTGACCAAGGTACACGCTGTGGCCTCCAAGTTGGGCAATCGCGACGCTGAAGCTCACCTTCGTGCGAAGCGACGGCTTCTCGAACAGGAGGGCAAGGCTCTTGCCCCTGAGGGAGTTGGGAAATTTGCGTTTCTTTTGCGCCCTCGCAGTAGTCAGAATGGACGTGAGTTCCGCCGGCGACACATCGGCTATCGAGAGAAAGCTGCGTCCGTGCAATGCATTTTTATTTAATGAGGTCATAAGACTTTGGCCTTTTCGGCGAGCCGCGTCCTAGCGCCCTGAACTATACTCGGTAAGAAGCTTGCCTCCCACGAGCCGGTCGCCAAGCGTTCCTCGTGTTTGCGCAATTCTTCTGCCGAATACGCCGCTTGAAGTAAGCGGAATTCCTCCTTCGCAGAGTGGAGTACTTTTTCCAGCACCGGATATTTTATTTTGTGTTTTTGTAGTTGCATATGCTTGTTTGACTTTTCTAAAGAAGGTTGCAGGGGTGGACGCTTTACGCGCACGCACTCACCCCTGCTTTTTTTCGGCCTGCTTTTCCTCGAATGCCTTGGCAATGTTCGCGATATTCTCAGGGAAGTGAGAATTCTCGCTGAGCCACAGTTCGTAGAGCGCCATATTGGCCGTTGACAGTCCGTTCCAGAGCGCAACGAGGAGATTCCTCCTGTGCTGCCAGAACGCGCTTTCGAGAACCGGGTAAAGGCCCGGCGGCTTCTCCTGGTCCAGAGTATACGGACAAGGAGAATTGCATGGTGCATGCATTGACATCTCCTTCGTATCTCTAGGATGGGACCGGTGGCCTAAGTTGTAAAGAACAGGAGCCCTTGCGGAGCTCCTGTTTCGGCACGATCGTTTTTTTTGATTACGAATGCGCGCAGAGGCAAGAACCCCGCAATAAGCGGAGACCTCGCATGCATCGCGGGTTTGAAAGTGTTATGTATTCTCTGCCTTCCATATCTTCATGAATATCAGGTTTCAGCTTTTTGGTCAAGTGCACTAGTGGGTACAAGAAAGAGGCAAAGGGGGCGGGCGCGACATGCGTCCGCTCCCCTTCGCGTTGTTGAAGCCCGATTGGCTAGATCTGCGCTACGACCATCTCCCGCTTTGGATAGTTCCGAATATTCTGCTCGAAACGGGGGATTGCGAATTCCCCTCGAAGATCGAGTGGCACTCTTTGTTCGTAGTACGAGTCCGGAAAGTCGTTCGTGGCACAGGCAACGAAACCGCCGCACTCCGTATGGAGTGGCCCGAGATCGATCATGCAGACCTCGTAGCCAAGCGAATTCACGTCGCGAACGTACTTCGTAGACATGCCGGGCGGCGCGATGACCTTGTAGCCGTTCATGACACGCGTATTCATGGCGTACCGTAAGGCGTCTTCGTAGCTCGCTTCCACGAACTTCGACTTGTCGTCCCGGCACGCGTCCTGGATAAGGTCCCAGTCTCTCGGTCTCGCGAGCGACTCGCGACACCAGAAAACCGCAGGGTCCCGCCCCAAAAGCGTCATGCCAGCGACGTCGCCGTGGAAGAAGAACTTCGGCACTAGCTCCACAACGAGAACTTCTATGCCAAAGATGCGCCGGAGGTCTTCCGCAGCTCTTGGGTCTGCCCGTTCGCTGGCGCAGTAGATGATCGCTGTTTCGTTCGGGAGCACGTGGAAACACGAACGCCCATCCATCGTGTGGTTCAAGTCGTTAACCACCTCCAGGCCGAGTTTCTCCAAGTGCGAACCGATGTAGAATGGATCGCTTCGCCTGTAGTCGGCCGCCATTTTCGAGAGATGGATCTTTCCGTCCGGACCGACGAAGTACGTGTCCCGGGGGAACGTGGTGTCATAGAGCGGCGGGGACGGCGCAGGGATCACTACCAGTTGGGCGTTGAATTCAGGCGACATCAGCATTCGCATGAATCGCGCCCATCCATGAGCCGTGGTCCGGGGGTTGATACCGCCCTTTTTTTGCGACTCTTTTGCTAGTATGTTGCCGTACTTGCCTCCCCCGGCACGCATGTGTGGGGGCGGCTCGCACACAAGAAGTCGCATTCGCTTCTTGCGTTGCCGCGATTTTTCTTGGTTTCGCAAAATCATGACTTATCTTTCCTTCTTGCGAGTGTTGTTGGTGATACCCGCCGAAGCGGGCGGGTTGAATCACGCCTCCGTCCCGTGTTACGTATCGGGCTTCTTTTTTTGTACTCAACGAACTCACGATCTCCTTGACTTGAGACCGCTTCCTGAAAATTTGTGAGACAAGTTGGACTAACGCACAAATGCTCTAAAGCAGTCCCAAATGGGCTGCTCGTTCTCGCATAGTTCCATATATGGAACTGCGGATCATCCTGACACTTTCATATATGGAAGTATTTTTCATATGCTATTTATTCTTTTTGTTCTTCCTCGCTTGTCCGCCAAAGCCTTGGCGACGGCGGGCTATCTCATTCGCAATTTTCATCTGTAAGGTGTAAACCTCGACGAATCCCGCAGAAGCGTTGACGTTGTACTTGTAGCCCTCTTTCACGTTGAAAGAGGCGTGCCCCATCGCATAAGGCGAACTAAGCGCGACGACGTTGACGTTGCCGCGGTAGAGCTCGAGCGTGACCTCGCCGCTCACTTTCGTGTTCATCTCATCGTTGAACGCGTTGATGGCGTCCATCGCAGGGTCGTACCACTTGGCGCCATAGCAGAGGTAGCCCCACTTCACATCAAGCTGCGACTTTATTTCATTCAAGTCGCGGGTAGAAACAAAACGCTCGAGTGCACGGTGTGCTTCGATGATGCAGTGTCCGCCCGGCTGTTCATAGACACCGCGGTCTTTGAGACCGATGAGGCGGTCCTCTATCATGTAGACGACACCCACGCCATGCGCTCCGCCAATGAGGTTTAACCTCATTATGATTTCCGAGAGTGGAAGTTTCTTGCCGTTCAGCTTCGTCGGAAGCCCGTTCTTGAATGCGAGCTTTACTTTCGTGGATTTCGCGGGTGCATTCTCCGGACGCGTGTAGGTCGTGAGGAATTTCTTTACCGGCGGTATGAGCTTCGGACTTTCTATCTCGCCGCCCTCCCACGTCATGCCCCACATGTTGTCGTCCACCGAGTATGGGAAATCCTTTTTGACGGGAACTGGAATTTTGTTCTTGAGGGCATACGCTATCTCCTCTTTCCTGTCCATGTTCCATTCACGCACGGGCGCGATGACCTTCATGCTCGAATCGAGTGCCGTGATGTAGCCGTCGAAACGCACCTGGTCGTTGCCCTTCCCCGTGCAGCCGTGCGCTATGCATGTAATTCCTTTTTTGCGGGCCACCTGCACTCCTATCTTTGCCGTAAGAGCCCGGCCCATCGGTGTCGAAAGATGGTATTCGCCCTGATATGAAGCGTTGGCCTTGATGCCCTTCGCGATAAAATCTTCCGCGAATTCTTTCTTCGCGTCGTAGACGATAGCATCTTCCGCTCCGAGCTTAAGCGCCTTCTTTTTTATGAAATCGAGGTCGTCGTTCTGCTGGCCGATGTCGAGCGTGAGCGCCGTCACTTTCGCGCCATACGAGTCTTGTAGCCACTTGAGCATGACGGAGGTATCGAGCCCTCCCGAGTACAAAAGTAAAACACGGTCTATCTTGCCTTCCTTCACCTCGTATGAGGCAACTTTCTGATATGTCTGTTTATTTTCCATGATGTCTAATTTAGTGGTTAATATTACACAGAATTTAAAGAGTGACAAAGGGGGAACGGTACGTAATACCTGTTCCGCTCTCCCCTTTGCCGTTTTGACGATTGCCGCTCAATCGTAGCCTTCGTCGGACACGAAGTTCCGTTCGGGCTGCGGCCGACGGGCGGGTCTCGGTTGCGGCGAGTTGTCGGGCAGGACGAATTCCAGTACGCCGTCGTGGAAGAGGCCCAGACTCATCCGGGGATTGCCCCGGGGCACGAGCAGCAAGAGCGGCGGCAACGTGGTATCGTGATGCTCACCTGCGGCGAGGTCGATTACACACGTGATGGCGCGCACTTCGGGGATCTCGCCAATCGCACAAAGCTGAGCCGCGAGGTCCAGCTCGGCCGGTGAGAAGTCCCTGGGACTTTTCGCCGTCTTCGCCACGAGCCCAATGCGGTGCGCATCGATCTTGGATTGCGCCAATGTTTGCAGTAGCTCGCCGAAGGGTTGCTTGCCGTCGGTAGTCATGACGTCGATGTTCATCTCCAAAGGCCTCCTTGCCCTGGCGAAAGATGAGGTCGAGATACGCCAACCTCGGTTCAGTTTTGTACTATGTAGAACAATACCGGCTTGAGGCCGGTTGTTAGAGTTCAGTGGGGGTAAACGCTAACAAGCAGCCTCAAAGAGAAGCCGCTCGTCGTCGGAGAGAAATTGCTGAAACCATGGCTGAAACCCGAGTCATTGCCTGTACTTTACATTCTCCTCCCCACGTGTCAAGCCCCATCCCCCGAATCTGGGCATAAAGAGTGAGGGCACGCTTGGCTTCACGACCGCCGTGAGGCCTTTTCTTGCAGTCCCGATCTTCCCTCCCGCCGTTGAAGCTCTTCTTCAACTTGCGCAAATGTAAGACCGCGCGCAAGAAGCAACACCAGGAGGTGGTAGACGAGGTCAGCAGCTTCTTCGGTCAGACGTTTCTTTGTCTCATACTTTGCGGCCTGTACGACCTCGAGCGCCTCTTCGGCGATCTTCGACGATATAGCGCGCACCCCGCTCTTTAAGAGGACGGACGTATACGAGCCCCTGGGGAGACGCTTTTTCCGATCCGCTATCACTTCGCAAAGCTCCGCAAGAACATCGATATTTTTTTGCACTCCGAAGCATGAGTATGCGCCCGTGTGACATGTCGGACCCGCCGGACGGACTTTGATGAGAAGCGTGTCATTGTCGCAGTCGAGCATCACATCCGCCACCCGCAGATAGTTCTTGCTTTTCTCTCCCTTCATCCAGAGTCTCCCCTTGCTCCGGCTATAGAACCACATCCTACCCGTCTTCATGGTCTTTTCGAGCGAGGCAGGGTTCATGTATCCGACCATCAGGACCGCCCCGCCACTCTCGTCTTGAACGACCGTCGGCACGAGACCGTCGCCTTTTTCCCAATCTATCTTTTTTGTGAGATTTTTCATATGCGTATTGGTATGCCCTGAGCTGATAAATATTCCTTTGCCTCCCGTATCGTGTGCTCACCGTAGTGGAAAAGACTGGCGACAAGTGCCGCGTCGGCCCTGCCTTCGATAAAAGCATTCTGTAGGTCTTCGAGAGAGCCCGCGCCGCCCGAAGCGATTACCGGGATATTGACCACGTCGGATACGCGCCTGAGAAGCTCGATGTCGTAGCCTGCTCGTGTCCCGTCTTTATCCATAGATGTAAGCAGTATCTCGCCCGCTCCGCGCCTCTCGACTTCTCTCGCCCACGCAACGACCTCAAGCCCCGTCTCTTCCGTCCCACCTTTGAGAAACACTTTATACGTGCCGCCATTCTGCTTTTTCGCATCAATCGCCACAACGACGCACTGCTGCCCGAACGCGCGCACGGCATCGCTGATGAGGTCGGGATTTTTGACCGCAGCCGTATTTATGGAGACTTTGTCTGCTCCCACGCTCAAGAGACGCCGTATCTGCTCGATGGAACTGATGCCTCCGCCCACAGTGAACGGAATGTAAATGCTCCGCGCGACATTCTCAACAACATCGAACATGGTCTCCCTACCCTCTTTCGAAGCCGAAATATCTAGAAAGACGAGCTCGTCGGCGCCCTCCTCCGAATATTTTTTTCCCAAGGCCACAGGATTCCCTACTGCCTGCAGGTTTTCGAATGATACGCCCTTGACGACTTTCCCTTCCTTCACATCGAGGCACGGGATGATGCGCTTCGTGAGACGCGAGCGAGGTCGGGCCGCCGCTAGCGCCACGGGCAACGTGATGCGTTTCTCGTAGAGCGCAGTGCCGATGATCGCGCTCCGCGCGCCGCTTTCTTTCATTGCTATGATGTCCGCGACACTCGTGATGCCGCCCGAAGCGACCACGTTGAATCCGAGCTTCACGAGTTCACTCACCAGCTCGCGATTGGGCTCGGTCATGGTGCCGTCACGATCGACATCGGTGCAGAGGATTTCCGAAACGCCGAGTCTCTTGAGTCTTTCGGCAAAATCCAGGTAATTGCCCTCGGTGGTTTTTTGCCATCCTTCGGTCGCGATTTTTCCGTCCTTCACCTCTACGGCGACCACGACCCGATCACTGCCAAATTCCTCTATCAGAGATGAGATGAGCTCAATATCTGTAAGTGCCGCCGTGCCAAGGACAACTCGCGAGACTCCGGAGGATAGATACATCCGCGCGCTCGCACTATCGCGTATGCCGCCGCCGACCTCGACCGGAATACGTACGCCAGTGCAGAGCGCCCGTATCGTTTCAGAATTCTTGGGCACACCCGTGCGCGCACCGTCGAGATCCACGATGTGCAACATGCGCGCTCCTGCCAGCTCGAACCCCTTCGCGACCGCGAGCGGATCCGTGCCGTACGTTTTCTTGTCCGAGAAGACGCCCCTTTTCAAGCGGACGCATTCGCCGTTCATAATGTCTATTGCGGGTAGTATCAACATAGTTCGCAAAAGTTACTTAGAAGCTTCAAGCCCAGGATGCCGGATTTTTCCGGGTGGAATTGTGTGCCGTAGAAATTGTCCTTCTGTACGACAGCGGCAAGTTCGGCGTCATACGAGGCCTTGCCGATGACATATCGCGAATTCGCATCGAGGTAATACGAGTGTACGAAATAGAAGAAGCTGCCGTCCGGTATGCCTGCGGTAAGCGGGGAATCCTTGAGGAACGCGACAGCATTCCATCCCATCTGCGGGACCTTGAGTTCGGTCCGAAACTTCCGCACCCGTCCCGGCAATATCGAAAGACACTTCGTTTCATTCTCTTCAGAGGAATCGGCGAAAAGCTGTAAACCGAGACAAATACCGAGCACGGGGACCGTGAGACCGGGCAAGACCGCGGCAAAGCCGCTCTCTCGCAACTGTGCCATCGCACTCCCCGCCGCCCCGACACCCGGTACGATGACCTTGTCGGCATTCCCAAGATCTCCGGGTTTCGTGATGACGCTATAGCTCACCCCGAGCGTCTCAAGGGCGTTTCCGACGCTCCGTACATTCCCGGCACCGTAATCAATGATGGCGACTTTCATATATTTTTGGGCGCAATGTCCTTGAGGAATCGCTCTACCACAGTGTCCTCACCCGTCTTCGAGCCGAGCTCGACGCACTTGCTGAGCGCAAGTACTGTCTGCGCTGGAGAATACTTACTGCCATCAATGAGATCCATGACAAGGAACGGACAGCAAAAGAGCGCCGCGCGGATGTAATCCTTCCAGTATGGTGGAAGTAGCTTGCGGTCCGCAAGTTCCTGTATCAAGGGTTTCCACACTTCGCGTTTGTAGATGTCCAATATCTGGAGACGTAGCGGCGAGAGTTTCTCGATGCTCCAGTTGTAATCGACCGTCACGGCCTCATCGTCGATGGAGACCATGAGTTTAAGGCTTTTTTCGAGCTTCTGCGGATCATAGAGCCATTGCGGGTGAACGAATACATTGTGCGCCGTGGCCTTGATATAGCTCAAGAGCGCGGGCTGTCGGCCCGCGAACGCGGGATCAAAAAGCACATACTCGTTACTGATAATAAATCTGTTGCCGTTGTGGTCATCCCCGTGCCCGATAACGGTCGCGACCCGCTCTTCTTTTGACGGATCCAGTAGATCTTTCGCTTTTGCGATTATTTCTTCAAGTGTTTGTTGATACCGAACCCCGTTGATGGTCCACTTTTTCTTGCTTAGCTCGTTGAAGGGAATACTCTTGCCGTTCGGAAGCTGAACATCTTTGCCAATGTAGTAATTCTGCAGACGCGTCGGCTCACCTGTAGCGACAAGCCGCCTGTAGAAGATCTGGAAGAGAGAAGCCATCTCGATGTTCGCACACTCGGATAGTTCCAAGGAGCCGAGATACGCCTCACGAATTTTTTTTCCAAGTGTCCGTTCGGATTGGAGAAGTTTGTCGACCACGGCCTTGTCATAGGCACCTCCGGCGAGTAGTCGGTCCTCCTGCTCCTCATATGCGCTGAACGCGGTAGGCGCATCAATGTGATCGTAGACGACGAATTGGCTTCCCGGCGTGGTACTCATAAAGATCGGCTGAATAACAGGCCAGCCGGCGTCAGCAAGGATTTTTGCGTTGTAATATTCGGAGTTTTGCATGGTTTCAGTTTCTCCTTCCTCCGTGTGAAATTTAAAAAAGTATTTCTTGCCGGGCGCGTCCAAGCTTCCGTTCACCGAGTTGAGAGAGAGTTTTGATCTGTTGATCGTGGCGAACTCAATTTCGAGACGCGGAGCAAGTTCACGGATCAATTCGAGGATAAGCCGCCCTGCTCGCACACGATCCTTCTTTGCGGTCCTTATGATGTTAAATACCCTGCTCATAGTATTAGATCGAAAAGCCGCGAGGATGCGATAAGTTGTTCTTTAGTGAGACTTCCCGAACTTGTGCCAACGACGAAACAACCCGCACGTTTGCCAGCTTCGGCACCTATAAGAGAATCTTCCACGACGACCGAGTTTTTAGGATCGACGTTCAGCTGCGCGAGTGCGTACGAGTACATGTCCGGCGCGGGCTTATTCTTCAATCCGGATGCCGAATCGTTACCGACGACGAGGTCAAAGTCATCTATTATTCCTGTTCTTGCGAGGATCTCTTTCGTCTGCGCGATGAGATTGTTCGATACGACGGCATTCTTTATTTCGCCCATTCGTGCATCCGCCAGAGCTGCCGTGACGCCTGGAATAAGCGCGAATGGGTACCTTTGTCGAAGTGCCGTATATTCGCCGATGACAGCGTCGCGAAACGCTCCGTCTGAACTGATGCCAAGTTCGGCGGACATCTTCTCGAATATGAGACGCCAAAACTCCGGTATCGAGTACGCGAATATCGACGCTATGTACTCGCGCGAGAGACCCGCGCGCTGTCCAAGGTATTTTTCCAGCAATTCATTCACCACACGGACATCGAGCCCGAGCGAATCGATAAGAACACCGTCCATATCCCACAATATGGCTTCCGTGTTCTCGGGAATCGACATGATGCCTATTTTTTTCATACTTTCTTTTTAGATATCTCGAAGCGTACCTGCACCGAGCGTTTGTGCGCATCGAGCCCTTCCACGTCGGAAAGCGTTTCAACGATGGGCTTCAATCGCTCAAGACCTTTCTTGGTTAGATACTGGTAGCCGCTTGCTTTCATGAACATCCGCACGCCCACTGGCGAAGAGAATTTCGGCGCGGCACCTGTCGGCAGACAGTGGTTGGTTCCGCTCGCGTAATCCCCTACCGCGACCGGCGCATAATCGCCGAGGAATATCGAACCGGCGTTCATGAGCTTCGGAAGAAGCGCGCGCGGGTCTCTGGTCTGCACTTCGAGATGTTCCGGGCTGTAATCGTTGGCAAAATCGAGCATCTCTTTGAGAGAATCGACCACGATGATGGCGCTGTAGCGCTTGAGCGCACCCTCGACGTACTTCTGGCGCTTCAGCATAGGAGCTTGCCGTGCGACTTCAGCAACGGTCTTTTTTGCCATTTCCATCGAATCAGTGACTAGGACGCCCGCCGAATCGCTTCCGTGCTCGCAGCGCGCGAGAATGTCCGCTGCAAGATATGTAGGGTTCGATGTCTTGTCCGCCATTATTAGCGCTTCGGAGGGCCCCGAGAGCATGTCGATGCCCACTTTCCCGCAAACCTGGAGCTTCGCCACCTGCACGTACGTATTGCCCGGGCCGGCGATGAAATTCACCGGTCGTATCGTTTCCGTGCCGTAGGCGAGGGCTGCTATCGCTTGCGCACCGCCTACGCGATATATCTCCGTCGCACCGGCAAGGTCGGCGGAGATGATTATCTCGAGATTGTCAGCAGTCGGCGGAAAACATATGACGATACGCGGAACGCCGGCGGCTTTTGCAGTGACTGCGAGTATCTGCGCGACGACCGGAAGCGGCGCCTTTCCTGCCGGCACATAGAGCCCGACGCTCTCGATCGCCGTCAAGCGCTGGCCTGTTATGACGCCGCGCACGGTCTCTATTTTCCAATCAGTTACCAGCTTAGAGCGGTCAGCACGCGCATACGTGCCGGATATCTTTATCTGCTCGCGCATTGTCCGTATCACGTCCCGATCGACGCACTTGTACGCCTTTCGTATCTCCTGTTTCGTTACGCGTATCATTCCTTTTGCGAAGGTCGGGTCGTCGAATTTTCTGCTGTACTTCACCAATGCGTCATCGCCGCGTTTGCGAACGTCGTTGATAATATTACTCACGTACCGCTTGATGGGTTCCATGTCGCTTTGCGCGCGCGACATAATGCGCTTTTTGTCGCGCGGCGAAGCCGTTTTCCATCGATAGATCTTTATCATAATAAAACCTTGGTAAATAAGGGCAGGAATTCTTCTTTCCTTGTCGATTCCGTCGGACTCTTCACAAGCACCGCTTGGGATTCCATGACCGTAAAGAGGGGCACTAAATCGTGCGCTTTCAGGGTCGCGCCAGTTTGGACGATATCGCAGACGGCATCAGCAAGACCGAGTCTGGGCGTTATCTCCGCCGAACCCGATATTGGAACGATGCAGGCCTTCACATTCTCTTTTTCAAGATACGCCGCAAGCAATTTCGGATACGAGGTCGCTATCCGGCGCCCAACGAGATCTTGCGGTCGCCATATATCGGAATTTTGCGGCGCGGCTATTACGAGTCTGCATATCCCAAAATCAAGCCTTGAGACGATCGGGAGCATACGGCCCTTCTCTGCCAGCACGTTCTCGCCCACGATGCCGAGATCTGCGATACCGCGCTCGACGTATTCCGGGATATCGTCGTCGCGTAGGTACAGAAGATCTATCGGGCGGTTCGCGCACGGATTGATGAGCGATCTACCGTTCGGCAGGAAGATAAGCCCGCGCGCAGCAAGAAGATCCAGGCTCGATTGGTACAATCGCCCGCTCTTTTGGATCGCTATGCGTAATCTCTGTTTTGTCGACATATTTGTTTTCTTATCTAATGACGAGCCATTCTCACTACCAAAAACCCGCTTGCGGAGGAGCGGGTCGGCGGCATTAGGTCTTTTTTAGTTCGCTAAACGTCTCAGTACCATGCCGTACCCACCCCTCCCCTTATGGAGCCAGTGGGCAACGCGCGCGACGGTCGTCGAGCTCAGGCCGGTCTTTTTCTCGATGACGGAGTATGGCTGCTGTTTCGAGAGCATTTCCGCCGTTTGAAAACGTTTTGAAAATTCAGAAATCTCCTCTTTTGTTAGCAAATCGCGTAGAAAACGCCGAGCCTCGTCAGAGGTTTTCAGCGATAAAACCGCTTGGATCAAACGCTTGCTTTGAGGTGTGTTCCAGTCCATTTCGCCACTTTAGCGAAGTGTAGCGGTTTAGTCAAGTAAAGCGTTCTGGATAGTGTGGATTACTCCACCAAGGGCCCACTCGGCGGGGAACTACAGAGTTTTTGCCCACGCCTCTATCCTGTCGAACGCTTCGTTCAGTTTCTCTTTGGACGCCCCGTAGGAGAAGCGCACGTGACCTTCTCCTTGCGAGCCGCAGCCGATGCCGGGCACGACGATAACTTTCGCCTCGTTCAAAAGTCGCATCGCAAATTCTTGCGAACCGATGTTCGGTTTCTTGTAGCGAGCTAGCACGTAATACGCGCCTTTGGGTTTTGTGTAGGAAAAGAGATCGCTCAAACGGTCGAGCCGCTCGCAGGTAAGGTTTCGCTTTTCGACAAGCTCGGCGTGAAGGCCGTCGGGATCTGGGCCTGGCTTTTTCGTGAGCGCGATGAGTGCGGCATACTGCGATGGTGTCGGAGCGCATAGGAGGAAGTCGTCGTGCACCTTGAGCGCCTGTTCGATTACTTTCTCCGGCCCGAAGAGGTAGCCGGCGCGCCAACCTGTCATTGAGAACTCTTTCGAAAAACTGTAGCAAATGATGAGGCGGTCGCTTATCGAAGGGTGCTCGAGCAGCGAGGGTATCGTGCCCTCGTCGTAGACCAGGAATTCGTACGTAAGGTCGGCGATAACGAAGAACCCGTGTTTCTCTGCGAGTTCGGCTATCGCCGCCAGCTCCTCCTTCCCCATTACCATTCCCGTCGGGTTCGAGGGATTGCATACGATAAGCACTTTCGTTTTCGGCGTGACGGCCGCCCGCAACTTATCGAGGTCTATTTTCCATGCATTGTCGGCCTGGAGCGGAACGAGCACCGGCTTCCCGCCGGCAAATTTAATGAGCGGAATATACGGTGGATATCCCGGGTCGAAGAGAATCACCTCGTCGTCCTCTTCGACTATTGAGGAAATCGTGATAGCTAGCGCCTCTATGGCACCGGCAGTAATGCACACGTTCTTGTCCGGGTCCACGGGGAAACCACCCTTTTTCGATATTGAATCGGCTACAAGTTTTCGGAGCTCCGGGAGTCCAGGGCCGAGGGTGTACTTCCCTATCTTGCTGTCCTCTTTGAGCATCTCGATAATGCCGTCGCGAATGTACTGCGGCGTTCTTGAATCCGGAATGCCCTGCGCAAGCGAAATGGCTCCCGGCACCTTGCTGCCGGCCATCATCATTTTGCGGATGGGCGATTCCTCTATCCGTGTAACACGTTTTGCAAGTTTATTTCCAGCGTCAAACATATTCAACAATTATAAAAATATGTCTGACAGTCTACCATGAGGCCTGCTCTATCCGCTATTCGCGTTTTTCTAACAACGTTATGATCTTATCGAGCTTTTCATTTTCAATACGAGCGAGGCGCTGTTGTATCTCGTCTATCTCCATCTTTGCCTCTATATCGGTGCGCAGATCTTCGTCGGCCTGGTGCCTGTCTCTCTCGGAATGCCGGTTTTGTGCCATGATGATAAGCGTTGAAAGCACGATGGCCTCCAATGAGACGACCATGGTAAGCAGTGGGAACGGAAAGGATTCGACTGGAAGAAATATCCAAAAACCGAACCAAACGACGTGCAAATACACGAACATCCACGAGCCCACGAATGACGCTATCCTGTCGGACACAGCCGCGCCGGTGGAGCGAGCCTCTTCATAGCGATCGTGCCATGTCTTCTGTTGACTCATACCCATTACACGTCCTTAGTGAGCTTGAGAAGCTGCTTGTGGAGCGCGGGATTCGCGGCGACCATTTCAAGTTGGCCGAATTTCCATGGATTCCCCTTCATGTCGGTCACCTTGCAGCCGGCCTCTTTGAGAATGAGATATACAGGGGCAAAATCGTGCAGAGCGCCCGTGAGCGCGACCATCCAGTCCCTGCGCCCACACGCCGCATAGCAGGCATTGACCGCCATAGAAGCCATAGAACCGAATTGGATATCTTCCGCTTTTGACGCTTGGACTAATTTGAGGAGGAATTTCGACGTGCGCGCTCGTATGCTTGAGGAGCCTACGCCGAAAGAGTTGTGCAGACGTTTCGTGGATGAACATCGGATCCTTTTTCCGTTCATGAACGTCCCTTTTCCTTTCTTCGCGAAAAAGAATTCACCTGTGGCAGGAATATCTATAGCGGAAAGGATTATATCTCCGCGGTACGCAAGGCATATCATCACTCCGAACTGCGGGACTCCCGTCGAAAAATTAAACGTGCCGTCTATCGGGTCGATTATCCACACGTAGTCGGCGTCGTGATTGTATGAGCCCGACTCCTCCGAAATGATGCCGTGCGTCGGATATTGCTTCTTTATCGCGGAAACCATGATTCGGTCGGAGATGAGGTCGGCCTCGGTGACGCAATCCCACAGAGCGTCGGACTTCATGTATTTGACGCCGACTTTGCCGAACTTCTGCATCACCGCCGCCCCTGCGGCTTTGGCGATCTTCTGGATGAACGTGTCCATCGTCAGACGTTACTCCCTCTGCGTCCGTTTATCAATGGTGTACTGATCCGGCCCAAAGAGCGCGAGTGAAAGCGTCGCGATGGCGAGTACAAAGTCGCGCACGCCGACATCGTTGTAGCCCACCTCATATGCGATAAGAAATAGGTGGATGGAGAGTAGCAACGCCGCGATGCGCGTGTAAAACCCGACTGCAAGCAGTGCTCCCAAGATCACTTCGAACGCGCCGTTTAAGAGCACTATCGTACTCGCCGAAACTCCGAATGCGCTCGTCCACTCCGGCACCCACGCGAGCCAATCACCCGGAGCTGTCACCTGCGAAAACCCGAACCACAGAAACAAGACGACGAGCCCCGCGCGAAGAAGCGGTAGAGCGTATGTATTAAGCGGCGTCATACAATCTTTTCAAAGCGACGATGTACGCCGCTTCGCGCAGAGACACTTTGTAGTCCTTCGCGTTTTCGTAGACTGCTTGCGTTGCTGTATCCATTCTTTCTTTTAGCTTCGCAAGGACGTCCTCTTTTTTCCACTTCTCATCGTGCATGTTCTGATACCACTCAAAATATGAGACCGCGACACCGCCCGAATTCGCGAGGATATCGGGTATGACCGTGACGTGTTTTTTCTTGAGAATTACATCCGCCTCCTCTGTCGTCGGCCCATTCGCCATTTCGAGAATGATGCTCGCCTGCACGGCATTCGCATTCTCTTCCGTTATTGCGTTCTCAAGTGCTGCGGGCACGACGACATCGACAGGCAACGTTAGCGTCTCCGTTGAGGAAATATCACGCCCGCCGAGTGACTCCATATTTGAGAAGTCGCAGACCGACCCCACGCAGTAGCAACCGGCCAACTTACCACTTTTTTCCTTGCACGCGGCGACCACCGAAAGATCGATTATCCCATTCGGAACATATAAGCCGCCCTTGGAGTCGGAGAGCGCGACGACGCGGAATCCGGCCTCTTTCATGTATCCCGCAAGATAACTCCCCACGTTGCCGAAACCCTGTATCGCGACTTTAAGGCCGTTGTGTCTCCTTCCCAGAAGGCGCATCGTCTCCATGAGTGCGTAAAAGCCGCCGAGCCCGGTCGCCTCCACTCTTCCCTCGGAACCGCCCTCCCCCACCGGCTTGCCCGTCACGACTGCGGGCGAGTCTTTGCCGACGACCTTCGAATATTCATCGCGGAACCACGACATGATCTTCGGGCTCGTATTGACGTCCGGCGCGGGCACGTCCACTTCCTCTCCGATATAGGGTGCAAGCTCGCGCGCGAAACCGCGCGTCAGGCGCTCGAGCTCCCCTTCGGAAAGCTTCTTCGGGTCGACGGTAATCCCGCCTTTGCCTCCGCCGAACGGAACGTCAACGACGGCGTTTTTCATCGTCATCCAGAAGGCGAGCGCCTTCACCTCGTCCATGTCGACTTTCGGATGATAGCGAAGACCTCCTTTGTACGGCCCGCGAATGTTGTTGTGCTGTACGCGATATCCGCGGAACGTCTCCTTGCGGCCGTCGTCCATTTTGACCGGTATCGAAACCTCAATCACACGATCCGGTTTCTCCATTCGCTCTATGAACGCAGCAGGGAGCTTGAGGTGCGAAACCGCCGAGTGCAACTGCGAACGCGCCCGATCCCAGGGATTATTCAACATAATGCTGGCCATTCTAACTTGAATTGTTCAAACTTCCACTTTCTCGCCGATGAAGCGATGCGGTACGTGAGTCTCGAGGGACTTGCGCAGCGCGTCGGCGCGAGCGGGAAGGCCCGGTCAGCAGACCGGGACCTGTGCCCGAGAGACTCACGTACCGCAGAGCGATCATCGGATCTCTTCCCCCTTTTCTCGTAAGTAAAGCAAAAACTGGTTCGAGAAGTTCAGAAGGCGCTTGAACGGCGTCTCGATAATGAAATCCAGAATGAGAACGAATACGTTGATGGAGGAAAACGTGCGAGAGAGCCAGCCGCCCGTGCGGACGATGGGCACGGCAAGGACGCCCAGGATGATGGCGAACGTTCCCTGTTCGTTGACCAGCTTCCACCTGCGCGCACGGTAGCGGATGCGGAAGGCGAAATAAGAGACCAGGGCCAGGAAGAACAGGAAGAGCGTGATGGAAACGGGGTTGAAGGCGAGGAGCTGCAGAAGGCCGACCACTCCGCCAAAGACGAGGACGAACAAGAGCAGATAGGCCAGGGCAAATGCGAATGTCAGGCGGGAAAATCCGTTCCGTATGCGAATGGTGCGGACCTTGCCCTCATAGATGACGCCGTGCATGCCTTTGATAATTGCCTCCGTATTTGTTTCATCAAGAGAACCGACCTTGCGGGTGAGCGTAAAGAGAAGAGCGGGGTGGAACAAGATGTTTATCGTGAGGGGCACATAGTGGATGCCGCCCAAAATGAAAAGTTCGTACGGAAGCTCGGCGACGAGCGCGACCGCCATTTTCGTGATGAACAGGTAGAGAACTGCCCGTATACCGCTCGACTGAATGCGCTTGTTCTCCCGTTCGTATACCTCTTCGAGAAATTGCCGCGTGAAGCGGTCGAGCTCGCCCGGATTTTCGAGGACGCGTCCCGCTCCGCCGCGGCTGTGTTCGAGGACTTGGTGGATGATGCGGAAGTAGATGCTCTCGTTCTTTATCTTGGAAACGAGCTGCCACTGGAGTGGTTCCCGGAGCGCGGAACGGACGTTCATGAGCACGGTCGGAAGTTTCGATGCCACTCCCTCCAAGTTCACCCCTTCCCCGCGCCATTCGGGAACATACAAAAGCCAGAGGGCGTACGCCAAACGGTCGTTGTCGGCGCCGAGGAGCGAGCGCCACGCGGCGCAGTACAGTTGTTCATTGACCTGATTCTCCGAATAACCATGCACGCTCACGTGTCCTCGAAGGGTCTTGTAGAGCGCCTCGGCGCTTTCGTGGTCTATCGCATACTCGACGGGAGATATCCGCTCGTCTATCTCCGTCGCTGCAAAACTGATGAGCCGCCTGCCCACACTCTCGTTCGCGCCGGCAAGCCTTGAGAGTCCGAGGAACTTCTGAACTATCTCATCGATGGCACGCGCCGTCGTTTCAGTCGCCTGCTCCTTGATTATGTATTTGCCGTCGACGAGCTCCTGGAGTAAGACTAACCCACTCTCGGCCTTTCGTTCGAGAAAGACGCGGCGTTTCAATATCCTTTCGAGCGCCGCGCGGCGTATCGTGTGCTCCTCGCGATAATCGACGAGGTAGCGGAGCTTCTCGTAAAAAGACGCCGCCTTTGCGATGATAGAGCTCACCTCTATCATCTGCTCGCTGGGGGCGGCTGTACGCGCCGCCTCATCGGCAGACTGCACCTTCCCGACAAGCTCCCGAATGGGCTCTGCCAACATCAGCGTATTCTAGCCTATTCCTTGACCGAGTGTCCACCGAACTGTTCGCGCAGGCCCGAGACGACTTTCCCCGTGTAATCCGGCTTTTTGGCCGACATAATGCGGAATTTCAATGCCTCCTCAATCACTTTCGCCTTGAGCTTCATTTCTTTCGCAGTTTTGACCGTCCACGCTCCCTCACCGCTATGAGCGACCTCACCAGAAATGGCCGAAAGGTCCTCGCCATGCAGTTTGAAAGCGTCTTTGAGCCACCCCACCAGGCGCGACTCGATAACACTGCCGTTGTTGTACACCTCTGCGACGCGTGTGAGGTCGAGCTTGTACTTGGATTTTTTCATCATGGCGAATCCTTCCGCAAGCGCCTGCATCATCCCGTACTCGATGCCGTTGTGGACCATCTTCACGAAATGGCCGGCTCCGTGACCTGCGAAAAATTCATATCCATCGCGGCGCGCAAGGTCTGCGAAAAGCGATTCGCACTTTTTGAACGCCGCTTCGTCGCCCCCTATCATCAGACACCCGCCCTCGCGCGCGCCGCGAGGGCCGCCGGAGAAGCCGACATCGATGTAGTGAATGCCGAGCTTCGCGAGTTTTCTCGCACGTAGTATCGAATCTTTGAAGTAAGAGTTGCCGCCATCGATAACGATGTCTCCCTTTGAAAGTTGTGTGGCGATACCATTCTTCCCGAAGAGCGTCTCGTCGACGACAGCGTGCGGAGTCATCAACCACACGAGACGGGGTTTCTTGAGCGCCCGTACAAGCCCTTCGCGCGAGACGGCGGCATGCATGCCATCCTCCGCGAGTTTTCGGGCCGCCTCTTGATTCGGATCGAACCCATGCACTGTCCATTCCCTCTCAATGAGCCGCCGCACTATGCCGCCGCCCATTTTTCCCAACCCCACGATGCCGATCTCTTTTTTCAGAGCCTTCACCGCAGTCGCGGCGCCACTCTGCGCTTTGGCCATTTCAGAGACCTCCTTGGAATCCGGCTTGTATGAGTGCAGAGGCGCGAGGTTCTTCTTCCACGCATCGAGTATCGGGTCCGTAAAACGCCACATGGCGCGTATCTCATCCGTGGATATGAAGAGTGTCTGGTCGCCGCGCACGCAGTCGAGAAGGAGTTTTGCGTATTCTTCCACGTACGGCACGTGCGCGCTTGCCTCTCGAAGCATGTAGTGGAACATGCGCTGTTCCGTCGCGAACGAAAACCCGATACTCTTCGACCAGAATTCGATGAGTATCTCCTCGCGCGGCTCCATTCGTATGATGATTTCGTTCTTGTGGTGCGGCTGGCCCTTCGGACACAAACAGGGGGTCGGATGTTTGAACGTGATGAGTATCTCTTTCAGGGCCTCGCCCATGCGCTTGCCGCTCTCAAGGACCACGGAGACCCCGCGCCACTTCGGATGCTCAAGCTCTCCCCGGAGCTTGAAATACGTCTCCGTCTGCGAGCCGGGCGCAACGCCCTGTATCTTTGAATAACCCTCGTGCTGTGCGCGGAAGGTCGCTGTTTTTATCTCTTTGGGAGAGATAATTTTTAGGGATTGAAGTATCTCGGCGCGTTTCTTTTGTATAGACTCCGCGTCAAAATTTCTCGGCGCGTCCATCGTTACCAGCGCAAGCATTTGCAGAAGGTGATTCTGCCCGACGTCGCGCAGGGCGCCCACGTGGTCGTAAAAAGGCCCGCGGCTTTCGACGCCTATCTTCTCCAAAAGCTTGATGTGAACGCTTTCAATGAGTTCGTTCCCCCATGCGAGCTCGAAAAGGTTGTTCGAGAAACGGAAGGTGAGTATGTTCTGCAGCATTTCTTTCGCTAGGTAGTGATCGATGCGATATATCTGGTCTTCCTGAAAGAGCGAGCTGAGCAGTTCGTCTATCTTTTTCGCGGTCTTGGAATCCATGCCAAAGGGTTTCTCCACGATGACGTGCGTCCACCCTTCTCCGGGAGCGCACGGCTCGGCGAGCCGGTATTTGGAAATATCGCGCAATATCATCTCGTAGTATTCGGGCGCGACGGAAAAATAGA
>MFMA01000047.1 GCA_001783355.1 Candidatus Kaiserbacteria bacterium RIFCSPLOWO2_01_FULL_54_20
TGATCTCTTTCCATACCCTGTTGTGAAATTTCGGCTACGATTAATTTTCTGAATAATTTCTCTCTGCAGTCAATCTACATCATCTTACTGAAGTCCCGAGCTTTTTTCAACTTGCACCTGCGGTGCGAGCCGAAATTCTACAACGGGGCATATCCGGTCTAACAGTTAATTATATAAGTTCAGTATATCAGACTAACTTTGCGGGGCTTCTGCTGCAACAGTTTCTGCCGCGGCCTTCGCGTCGTCTTTCAATTCGGGCGCTGGAACCTCTTCTTTTTTTGGTGCCTCAGTCACCGGCGCAACCTCTGCTGTCTCCTCCTTTTTCGGAGGACTCTTCTTCGGAAGCACGTTGACCTTTTTCCCCTCGATGATGCCGGCCGTAATGAGCATATTGTGCATCGTGCCGGAAGCCTTTGCGCCGACGGACAGCCAATACTTGATGCGCTCGCCGTTCAGGTTGCGCTCTTTCGTCTTCGGGTTGTACGTGCCGAGCTTCTCAACGATATTGCCCGTTTTCGGGCCCTCGGTGTGCTCGGTCACGATAATGCGAAACGTGGGCATGTTCGTCCGCCCTGTCCTCTGCATTCGTATCTTCAGCATAGATAATCGCCTGCCGATAGGCAGGCAGGCAACACTCTAACAAACTAGGCAAAAACATCAAGCCAGCGCGGAGTGCTCGTCACATGACGAGTCGCTCCGTGCTGGCCCAAGTGTCAAAGGCATCTCGCGTCAGCTCAACGGGAAGTCGACTTGATACTTCTCGATGACCATGGCGATGATTTGCTGTGGGGTCTTACCGCCCGCTCGGATGAGCTTCCACTTTTTCTCATTTGCAAGGCGCTGTAGCCGAGCGGCTTCTCTTCTGATTGCCTGAAGATCGAAATATTCGTTCTCCAGGTCAGCATGAATGCCAGCCTGCGCGCGCTGTCGCCTGCGAGCTTCGAGCTGGTTCGGACTCACTTCAAGAACATACGCTCGACGCGGGTCGACGACGCTGAGTTCTGCTGGAGGTTCCTGATTAAGGACGATGGGCACATTCGCAACCCACAGACCATAGAGGGCCAGCCGGTTCGAGACTTCGGTCTTGCCGGCGCCGCTTAAGCCAACAAGTACGATATGTGCGAATTTAAGCTCACGCGCATTTTGCGCGTCATCGTACTTGAAGGCGAACTTGATCGCCTCCGGCACAGCCGCATGCCCATGGTAGTGCACGTGACCGGGCGTTTCTGCCGACTTGAGCCCCGTCACCTTTTCGATGACGGAGATCGGTCCGCTCGCAAGGTCGATGCACGCAACTCCATGCTCGGCGGCAACTTCGTTCGTATGCGCCGCCAGGTCCTTCCTCATGAACGTATGTACGAGGATCGCGCCCTCGGTTTTTGCCTTGAGTGCAACCTCCTCGATCTTCTCGTTGGTCGCGATCATCGGGAAGATGCGCGGAGTTGCGGATAGGCCTGAAAATTGTTCCAGGTACATCCGCACGTTGTGCAGGCCGGTTAGGCCCGTCGAACCCGTGAGGATGAACACGGGCAGCTTGTCGATATGTTTCGTCATGGTGTCCTCCAGACGGGTTAAGTCAAAGGCCTCGGTCGAGGCCGCACATTCCTCGGGCACTCTAATCCAAAGCGGATTTCCGCGCCACTTCGCCACTTTTAGTCTATTCTGCGACCCCTTCGATAATGTCGAGACCTCACTCGTTGTGAAATCGTTACTTGTTCAACGATTCTTTCGTTCTTAACACCCACCATCCCCTCTGTTTGTCGAAGTCATACACACTTAGGGTGGGGTCGTCATATGCATTGCGGTGCGGATATGCCTTTAGTCGGGCATGAGCCTCAACAGGCGAACTCGCGTAGTGAGCGATTGATTCAGCGTGCGACCTTC
Organism: Candidatus Kaiserbacteria bacterium RIFCSPLOWO2_01_FULL_54_20; assembly: GCA_001783355.1. GTDB lineage: Bacteria > Patescibacteriota > Minisyncoccia > Phycocordibacterales > UBA2100 > UBA10103. The sequence goes on from MFMA01000047.1 coordinate 1,885, forward strand.
CCATAATCACTGTTGGATATAAGAGTTTGTCATCGAATAGCTCTGCCAATCTTTTGGTGGCAAGCCCGGCCACGATCTCTCTGTAATCGAGAATACTGCCATATCGAAATGCTCCTAGTGGATTCGAGGCTCTTCCGAGGGGTGCGCCTCTTACTAATGTCGCGTTTTCCAAGCGATTAGATATCTGAGAAATGCCACCTGTAGCTGCGGCGACAGCAGCGCCGGTTGCAATTCCAAGAAACCCTCTCCTCGAAACACGGTCCTGCAGCAAACGGGACGCGAATGTAGAAGCGGCAGCGATGGTAAGTCCACCGTAGAGCATCGCGTCCAATATTTCTTCTTCTTCTCGAGGGATATGGAAGGGATTTTTTCCTTGATTCCGCGGCTCTGCCATGCGCTCTGCAAATTTCTGACGAATAGCCCCGAGAGGATCCGCATAGGCAATCGGCTTCCCGTAGTGTGCGGCAACTTGCGTTATTTTTTCGAAAAAGTCTTCTTTTCCTTTCTGGTACATTATTATTTCGCGGCGGATCTCGTCATCAGACACTTTGTCCGGATCCACAGGCAGCGCAACACCGCTTCGAGTCATTCCCCGAAGTTCGTCGCGAAAGGCATCGACATGTCTTTTTAGGGGGAAGTTTGGTTCACCAAATTCACGCGGCGATTTTGAGGTTGGGGAATCGTATATTGGACTACCCTCGACAAGGACGACGGACGCCCGACGTACAGCTTTTTCGATCTCGCTCTTGTGCATCTCGAAATTGCTGCGATCGTGAACAACGCCAATGACCCAAGCCCTTTTATCCTGATCCATTCTGACGAGTTCGGAGGACCACCCCTGCAGCTGCCTGTGGGCGTCAGCGCGTTCCCTCTTTACGTCATCCCATCTCTTTTCCGGCTCTTTAGAAAACGGGATACGAGGCTCGTTATCCATAGTCGGAAGCTTATCATTTCGCCACTTTTTCCGCTTCCTCTAACTTAACAGAGAGTAATTTCGACACCCCGTCCTGTCCCATCGTGACGCCGTAGAGCTCGCCTGCGGCGGCCATGGTCGCTCTGTTATGCGTGATGACGATAAGCTGTGATTTTGCCCCAAGTCCGAGGATCATGTCGGCATAACGTTTGCTATTCGCCTCGTCGAGGGCGGCATCGGTCTCATCCAAGACGAGGAACGGCGGAGGATTCACCTGGGTCATTGAAAAGATGAGTGCTATGGAAGTGAGCGCACGCTCGCCGCCGGAGAGGACTTCGAGCCCGCGGATCTTCTTGCGCGGGAGCGAGACATTAATTGAAAGTCCTGCGTATAGCTCGTCCCCCTCCTCCACTGCCTCCTCATCGTCATCGTCGCCATTCTCCATACCAAGGACGGTCCTTGATGCACGGCGACGGGGTTCTTCGACTTTGAGTTTGGCTTCCCCACCACCGAAGAGTTTCTGGAAAAAATTCTTTAGAGCTTCGTTTATCTGCTTCAGTCCATCATGGAAACGGGCATCGATGGTTTTTTCCAATTCAACGATGATGTCTTTAAGCGAGGCCGCGGATTTTTCGAGGTCCGTGAGTTCCTTGGCGAGGAATTCGTCACGCTCTTTCGTTTGCTTGAATTCCCTGACTATTTGATCGCCGCTCCCGACGCCTGACTCTTCTATCTTTATCTTGAAACGCTCGATATCGCGCCTACGCTTTTCTTGCACGCCACGCTCTTCCGAAAGCGCGCCCGGCGGGATCTCCGCCTTCTCCCATGAATGAACCGCCACGCCGACGAGTGCTATGCCCTCGCGTACTTCTTCTTCGAATCGGCGGCGCGCTTCGGCAATGTTCTCGCGCGCGGCACGGACACCGCTCAATTTGCCCTGTGCCTCTCGGACTGATGCTTCCAGTTCTACCAGGTCGCGTTCGGCGGCAAAGCCGCTCTCACGCGCTTCCGCGATACCTCGCCGCAGAGATTCGAGCTCGCCGGCAAGGTTCGTTTCTTCCTGTTGTACTCGCGCGAGCGAGTCGGCGAGCGATTTCACCTGCTGTTTGACCTCTTCGTTCGTCACGGGCGCCGCACCGGAGAGGCCCTCGATGAACGACTTGATGCGAGAACGGATATCCTGAAGGACAGAGCGGACGCGCGTGATGTCGTCAACGCGCTCAAGCTCGGAAACGGTCGCGTCGAGCTCGCGTGCGAAATTCCTCACGTGCGGCACCGGGACGATGGCTTCTACGGTGACGTTGTTCGCTTCGAGCGCGCCTTCGGCGCGGCCGAGCTCGCGCGCCAGGCGCTCGCTTTCGCGGCGCGCGGCGGCAAGCTTGCCCTCACGCTCGGTGAGCTTCCCCTGCAAGCCGGCAAGAGCGGCGTCGCTCGAACTCCCGCGCGTGCCGCGCGCCGCCCTGACACCCTCCGAGAGCTTTCGCAGTTCCGTTTCGTGCGCGCGTATCTCCTCCGAAAGACGCGCATCCTCTTGACTTATCCACGCATGTTCGCGCGCGAGGTACTCATTAAGTTTTGCGGCAAGCTGTTCTTTGAGCTCCCGCGCTTTCTCTATTTTTTCCACCTGCACGCGCAAGAAATTGATGTGCGGCGCGAGTTCTCGCCGGAGCGATTTCGTTTTGTCGATGTTGATGCCGGTCTCTTCGAGCTTGCGCTCGCTTTCCGCTTTCTTGTGTTGATAGAGTTTCAAGCCGAGCGCGTCTTCCACCATCTCGCGCCGCTCTTTAGGACTCGCGTTCAATATCCTGTCGGCTTCGCCCTGCGAAATGATCTGGTAACCGGAGCCCCCGATGTTGGCCCCCGCAAGGAGGCGGATGACGTCCTTGAGCCGCACCTGCGTGCCGTTCAATAGATACTCGTTCTGTCCGTCCCGATGGACGACCCGTTCTATGACCACTTCACTGAAGTCGAGGTCGAGCAGGCGGCTCGAATTATCGAACACCACTTTGACCGCGCCACGGTTCGCTCGGGAAAGCCCCGGGCTTCCGCCCCATATGAGGTCTTCGCCCTTTTTGGAGCGCATCGACTTCATCGACTGCTCGCCCAGGACGAAGCGGAATGCCTCCGCGACGTTTGATTTTCCGGAGCCGTTGGGCCCCACCACTGCGACTATCGGACTGCCGAATACGAGTTCGGTTTTCTTGCCAAAAGATTTAAATCCGACAAGCTCGATGGACTTGAGATACATTATCAATAGCTTACAGCCTAGCGAGGCGAGCGGAAAGCGAACTTGTTCACTTTCCCGAGCGAGTGACGGCTGAACGAGCGAAGCGACTATAGCTTTTAGCTTCCAGCTGCTAGGGAAAATCTTGAACAAAACGTGACTTATGAGCCCTTCCAAATACAAGCGAGCGAGCATGTGTTATTTTGGAGTCTTCGCGCAGGTCGTCGGACCGAGCGGGAGCGATTTTTCAGCAGAAAAATACGCGACTCCAAAAAATACATGTTCGCGAGCGCCCCCTACCAGCCCTTTGCAGCGAGCGCTTTCTGCGCGGCGTCCTGTTCCGCTTCTTGCTTTGAACGCCCTTCGCCTGTTGCGATCTTTTCCCGCCCTATGTGCGCAACAACAACGAACCGTTTGTCGTGATCCGGGCCGGATTGACTCGATACCTCGTAAGTCGGCGTAACGCCGAGAAGACTTTGTGCGATTTCCTGAAGCCGGCTCTTTGCGTCCTGCCACAGACGCTTTTCCACGACCTCGTCGGTTTTGTGAAAAAGCTGTGCCTCGATGAACTTCTGCGCCGCCGCATATCCGGAATCGATGTAGATGGCGCCGATGAGCGCCTCGAACGCATTCGCAAGGATTATCTGCCTCGCGCGGCCGGTGTCGCGCGCTTCGCCTCTGCTAAGCAAGAGATACTCATTCATGCCCAGCTTCGTCGCCGCGTCTGAGATGCTTTGTGTATTTACGAGCGCCGCACGGTAGGCGGTGAGGTCGCCTTCGGGCCTTTCAGGATACTTCGCGTACAAAAACTCCGTTACCGCGAGTTCCAAGACGGCATCGCCCAAAAATTCGAGTCGTTCATTGTGTTCGCGCCCCTCTGCACGATTCTCATTCAGGTATGAGCGGTGGGTGAATGCCTGCTCCACCAAACGCTTGTTATTGAATTCGTATCCTATCTTTGTTTCAAAATCCGCGAAATTCATACCTGACTTACTTTTCACCCCTCCGCGCAAGCGCATTTATCGCAGGTACGATTATCTTCAGCGTGTCGTCATAAAAATTGAGATCGCCGACCGCCGAGAGCGGGAACCACTGCGCGTCGTCGAGTCCGCCCGAAGGCCCGAGTTTCAGCTCGGAGAAGGGCGACTCCGCGAGAAAATACGTGACGCGTTTGCGTTTCTTTCCGCCGTCGATCTTAGAATCGTTGGCAATGTATTCGTTGACGCCGAGCTCCTCGACTATCTTGATGTCCAATCCCAGTTCCTCTTTTATTTCACGCGTCGCTCCACCCCGCACGTCCTCCCCCTCCTCTATCTTTCCTTTTGAAATGGTCCAGTGACCGAAAATGTCGTGCACGAATGCGAGGTACGTCTCACCCCCCTGTTTGGCGTAGACGACGGCTCCGGCAAGGTGTTCGGTCGGCATCTTTCCGGTTTTTTGCGCCGCTTTTTTCCGTGCACCTCCTTCGTCCTTGCCCGGCTCACCCAATTCCACATATACGGCGCCTAATACTCCGTTCACAAATCGCCCGGAAGAGTTCGAGCCGAACGTTTTTGCGAGCTCTATCGCCTCGTTGATAGCGACTTTTGCAGGCACCTGTGTGCGGTCGGAATAGAGAAGCTCCGTAAGCCCGAGGCGCAGGACGTTCCTGTCTATCGCCGCGATCTTTTCAAGCGGCCACTCCGGAGCCGCCCGAACGATAACGTCGTCTATCTCCCGCTGTTTTGCGGTCGCCGTTTGGAGAAGCTGCTTCATAAAAGGCATGTCGCTCTCCCTCGCGCCGAACTCCAGCGCATAGTCACTAAGGCGCTTCTCCGCGTCCTGCATGCTCATCTTTCCACCGGAGGCGTCCCGTTCAAAAAGAACCTGGAGAACTACAGAACGAGCTAAGTGACGATTTGCCATGACGAAAGATCAGACGAACAAAAGAGCAAAGTGTTTCAATTAGGTTTTTGACGTTTCTGTCTCCTTAGTTTCAGTAATCTGTCCGCTTTCTTTAAGTTCTTTTTCGCGACGCTTTGTGCGGCGCGCTTCGCGCGTGGCGCGAGCGACGACGTCGATGACGACGCGGCCCTTGTATTTTCCACAATCGGGACAGGCGCGATGCGAGAGGCGAAGCGCGCCGCATTCGCATTTTGTGGTTTGAACAGGCGTGAGCGCGTGATGACTCCGGCGTTTCGCCGTTTCGGAACGATTTCTGCGCATTCGTACTACCATATGTGGGGACACTATACCGTTTTTCTGCTGAGACGCAAACGGGTACAGAAACTTGTCCGATGAATGTCCGATAATCCTAACTGCGAAATGATGCGCCGATGTATGAGCGTGCCATATCCTTTGTGCGTCTCGAGGGCGTAAGGAGCGTAGCGTGACGAGAGTTCTTCCATCAGGCGGTCCCGCGAAACCTTCGCAACGATGGAGGCGAGGGCGATGACGGGTATGGTTTCGTCGCCGCGCACGAAGGAGCGCTGCTGCCATTTTTCAGGCACGCGCAAGCCCGCGTCGAGGAGCACTTCTACTTTTGAGTGGCTCACGCCAAGGCTTGCGAGCGCAAGCGCCGCCGCTTCGTGCGCGGCGTTCACGATGCCTATCGCGTCGATGACGTGTGCTTCTACAAAGGCGGCCGCGTGTTTGAGGCGTCCGTGGGTGGAAATGTGTTCGTATAAAATGTCGCGCTGCTGCGCCGTAAGCTGCTTCGAGTCCCGAAGGCGCGGAACTCCGTGGCGCGTCACCATCCTGAAAGCTCCTTCCCAATCGAAATCCTCCGGCATGAGAACAGCGCCGACACATACAGGACCCGCAAGCGCCCCGCGCCCTGCCTCGTCGACGCCGACTTGATATCGCACAGATGAATTGTACCAAAGGAAATACGCGATGATGCAAAAACGATGAGTGTATACTGAAGAGCATGTCGCCCGCCTTCGCTAACGCTACGGACGGGCAGGCGCGCAGACTATGAAACCGGATTTCGTGCATTTGCACACACACTCCCATTATTCGCTCCTCGAGGCGATACCGAAAATATCGGAACTCGTCGCGGCGTCGGCAAAAGACGGGCAAAGGGCACTCGCCCTGACCGACAACGGCAACCTGTACGGCGCGATAGAGTTTTATAAAACATGCAAAGAAAGCAGCGTTAAGCCGATAATTGGTGTCGACTTTCATGTAGCGCCGCGAAGGCGCGACCAAAAAGAACACCGCGTGGACGACCAAACATCCCGTCTCATTCTCCTCGCGAAGAACGAGGTCGGCTATCGCAACCTCATCCAGCTCGTCTCGTATGCGCATATTGAAGGGTTTTACGGCCGCCCGCGCATTGACCGAGAACTCATCGAACTCCACCGAGACGGCCTCATTGCGATACTCCCCTCGTATGGAGGTGAACACGCGCACGCTATTCGTCACGGGAGCGCTGCGCGCGCGGAGGAGATACTGCATTGGCACAGGAAACTGTTCGGTGATGATTGCTATGCGGAGATCACGCGGCATCCGGAGATAGAGGGTCATGAAGAACAAATGCAACGCATCATCGCGCGCGCTCGAAGCGCCGGAGTTCCGCTCCTCGCTTCGCACGATGTGTACTACCTTTTGCCGGAAGATTCGCTCGCGTGCGACCTCGTTAACAAGATCCGTTCGGGCGGCACACTCTCCAGAGACGGGGACATGGCGCCGAAAGATTTTTCCTTCATCTCTCTTGCGCGCGCGCAAGAACTCTTCGCAGACCTTCCGGAAGCCGTAGAGAACGCGGCGAAAGTCGCCGACTTCTGCAATCTGGAACTGAAGCTCGGCTCGTGGGTATTTCCGGACTTCCCCATTCCCGCGGGAAGTTCAGGAGATAAAGAGCTGCGGCTACTTGTCGAGGCCGGATTCTCCGCTCGAGGAATGGAAAAAACCGAGGAGGCAAAGACGCGCGCAGAGTATGAGCTCTCAGTGATCTCGAATAAGGGATACGCCCCGTATTTTCTTGTCGTCGCCGATCTATTACGGCATGCGCGGGAGAAAGGCATTCTCACCAACACTCGAGGAAGCGCTGCGGGCTCCTTGGTCTCCTACCTTTGCGGCATCACGACGGTGGACCCGCTCGACTATCACCTCCCTTTCGAGCGCTTCTTGAATCCGGAGCGTCCGTCGCCGCCCGACATTGATATGGACCTCGCCGACGACAAGCGGGACGAGCTTATTGAATATGTCCGGCACAAGTACGGCGAGGACAGAGTCGCGCAAATAGGGACGTTCGGCACCATGATGGCCCGTGCCGCCGTCCGCGATGTGGCTCGCGCGCTCGGACACCCGTACGGCACCGGAGACCGCGTCGCGAAGCTCATTCCATTTGGCAAACAGGGCTTCCCCGTCTCGATCAAGAGCTCGCTCGATGGCGTGCCGGAACTCAAACAAGCATACGAAAGCGACCCGGCATGCCGCGAGATATTGGACCTGGCGCAGAAGATAGAGGGCAATGCGAGGCACGTCGGGGTACATGCCGCGGGTGTCGTCATAGCTCCCACCTCGGTCAAAGATTTCGTGCCCATCCAGTTGGACCCAAAGGGAGGAAAAACCATTACGCAGTACGATATGTACGCTGTCGAGGAGGCAGGACTTCTCAAATTCGACTTCCTCGGCCTCAAGAACCTCTCGGTCCTCGCCGACTCCGTGGCGCGAGTTAAAGAGCGTCTCGGTGCGGAGGTCGACTTGGACAAACTTCCGCTCGATGACGCGAAAACGTACGAGATGCTTTCCCGTGGGGAAACGCTCGGAGTCTTTCAGCTCGCGGGCGGCGGCATGACATCCTACTTTATTGACCTTGAACCTTCGACCATCCACGACATCAATGCGATGGTTGCCTTGTACCGCCCGGGCCCGATGGCGTTCATTCCCGCGTACATCGAACGCAAGAAAAACCCGAAGCTCATACGGTACCTCGATCCGCGCATGGAACCGATACTGAAAAACTCCTACGGGGTCATCACCTACCAGGACGATGTTTTGGAAATTGCGGTCAAACTCGCCGGATACTCATGGCTCGAGGCAGACAAGCTGAGGAAGGCGATGGGCAAGAAAATACCGGCGGAGATGCGCGCGCAGAAGGAAAAGTTCACTGCCGGCTGTGTTAAGCACGGAATGAAAAAAGAGGTCGCGCAGACGCTTTGGGAGCAGATAGAGACATTCGCGGCCTATGGTTTCAACAAAGCGCACGCCGCAAGTTATGGCAATTTGGCCTATAAAACGGCTTATATGAAGGCTAATTTCCAGGTTGATTACATGGCGGCCCTTCTCACCGCCGAGGCGGGCGACGTGGAGAAGATCTCCGAGATAGTCGCGGAATGCAAACGCATGAAGATAAAAGTGTGGCCGCCCTCGGTGCAAGAGAGTAAGGGAAATTTCACGGTGATAGACAGCACCAATATTCGATTCGGGCTTTACAGCATCAAGAATTTCGGCACCGGAGTCGCGGATTCAATTATCGAGGCGCGGAACAGCATGCGGTTCGAAACCATTGCAGACTTTCTCGCCCGTGTTCCCGACAAAAACCTCAACAAGAAATCGCTCGAATCGCTCATTCAATCCGGCGCGCTGGACGAGCTCGGCGAACGCGGACAACTGCTTTCCGCCATTGATATGCTTTTGAACTACCATCGTGAATACGCGAACGTGCCGACGAATCAGAATTCGTTATTCGGCGCGGGAAGCTC
>MFMA01000048.1:0-5204 GCA_001783355.1 Candidatus Kaiserbacteria bacterium RIFCSPLOWO2_01_FULL_54_20
CCCAAATATCTATTCTAGTGTTTTGCAAAATACTAGAATAGATTCTGCACGAAACGTGAGCTTGTGGCGCACATTGTTCCCCTCGTTGCGTTTCAGGATGAGACCGGCGATTGCCATCTTGCGCAGGTGGTCGGACGCATTCTCGTACCCAATGTTGAGCCGTTCCGAGATATCCTCCACCGAGAGTTCTGGATTCTTGTGTAACAAGTTTAAGATTTCCAAACGGCGATGATTTGCAAAACCTTTCACGACTCTTTCTAGCCGCCGGTAGTTAGTTGGATTGTTATTTGCGTCCTCCATATCCCCATTCTAAACAATTCTAGTATTTTGCAAAATACTAGAATTGTTCATAACTCGCGGGCTCGGTACTGCAGCGCTTCAAGCATGTGGGCGGGCTCAATCGTGTCGCTTCCCGCGAGGTCGGCGACAGTACGGGCGAGCTTGATGGTGCGGTGGTATCCGCGCGGGGAGAGTTTGAGGGAACGGGCGGCGCCGATGAGCGCCTCTTCGGCTTTCGGGGAGAGTTGCGCCAGAGATTCAATCTGCTTCGCTTTCATATCTGCGTTCGTGGAGATACCCTTCATATTCTTGAAACGTTCGTTCTGACGTATACGCGCAGCAAGAATATTTTTTCGCAAAGCCTCTGTTTCACCGGCATCCTTCCTCTTGCGCATCGCCATGGCTTCGGGCGCGATGTCGCCGACCGAAACCCACATATCAATTCTATCGGCGACAGGGCCGGAAATTTTGCGCCGGTATTTTTCTACAAGGTGCGGCATGCATTCGCAGCGGGAGGTTCCCCAAAATCCGCAGGGGCAGGGATTGAGTGCGGCAATCAGCATAAAGTTTGCTGGAAAAACTGACGAGCCCTTGGCGCGCGAAATGGAAACCACCTTGTCCTCCAGAGGTTCACGCAGTGCTTGCACGACATCGCGATGAAATTCCGGAAATTCGTCCAGAAATAAAACGCCCCTGTGCGCGAGCGTTACTTCTCCGGGGCGCGGGGAGGACCCACCGCCGATTAAAGATGCGTACGAAGAAGTGTGGTGTGGGCTTCTAAATGGCGCGCGGACAATCGCGCGCCCTTCCGATGTTCCCGCGAGCGAATGAATCATCGTCACCTCAATTATTTCTTCCAAAGAAAGCTCCGGCAGAAGCGCGGTCGCGGCGCGCGCGAGCATTGTTTTGCCTGTACCCGGCGGGCCGTAGAGCGCGATATTGTGCCGGCCTGCCAAAGCGATTTCCAATCCGCGCTTCGCGCTTTTTTGCTCGCGTATGTCGTCAAAAATCGGCCCCTCTATTTCGGTTTCATTTTTGCGCGAATTTTCTTTCTTTATGTAGGGCGCGATGAGTCTCTTACCATGCAAATGTTCAACAAGCTCTTTGAGCGTGCCGACTCCGAAGAGCGTGATGCCGGAGACAAGAGAAGCTTCTCCCAAGTTTTCTTCCGGCAGGAAAAATTCTTTGAGGCCTTTGTTGCGCACAGCGATTGCGATTGATAGCGCGCCGAGGATTCCGCGCACTTCCCCATCGAGGGCCATCTCTCCGGCGAATAATTTGCCCGCGGGATTAAATTTCACCTGTTCCGAAGCGAGCATAAAAGAAAGCGCCATCGGCAAATCAAAAGCCCCGCCCTCTTTTTTCAGAGTTGCGGGAGCGAGAGAAACGACTATCTTTTTGTTGCTTCTCTTAGGCGATTCAAATCCGCTATTTTTTATTGCTGATGCGATTCTATCCTTTGCTTCTTCCACTGATTTATCGGGAAGCCCGACGATTGAGAAGGAGTGCAGGCCTTTCGTGATGTCTGTTTCAACAGAGACGATATGCGCGCGCGGGAGTGCTGGTTGCGCGCCAAACAACCGCGCGAAGCCCGAAGCAATTTTTTGTTTGTTTCCCCCGTTAGAAGCAACCATAATCTTCGTTCACGACCCCGTATATTCTCGTTAGTAACTAATATAGCTTCTAACGGGGCGAGGTCATGAGGAAGGTGTGAGATTACTTGCTGTGCACTACGCACGTACGCGCTGCCGGATTAGCACGCAGTCTCTTTAGGGGAATCGGCTCTTCGCAGTTTTCGCAAACACCGTAAGTTCCCTTTTCCATGTTATTAAGCGCGGCTGCGACTTCCTTGTACCTTTTCTCAAGCTCTTCTACTAAAGGCACGTTTGTTGCAAGCTCTTCCATCTGGTCCGCCGCATCATTCGGGTCGGCTTCCTCGCCCACGAGGCCGCCAGTCGTTCCCTGCCAGTCGCTACTTTCCGGAATCGCCCGTCCATGCGAAGCAAGATCTTCTTCAAGTGATGCAAGTTCTGCATCAAGCGCCGCTCGTAAGTCGTTCAATTCTTCTGCATTAAGGTGTGCCATGTAGCGACATAATACACGAGCGAGCCAAAGGTGGCTAGCTGATTTCTTCCACCGCTAGGTGTGCGTAATCTTGCACACATGCTTATTGTTGAAGAAATCACCCCAAAAATGAGCACATTTTCGGAGCCGCGTTTCCGCAAATTATAACTGCCGGCTCGCGCGAAGGCGACTCAACGCCTCCGTGAATGAGTATGGACTTTCCGAGATGATGAGTATAGTGCGCGTCGGGAACGAATACATCAATTGGATGGCGCCCGAGTCGTCTTTGAGCACGCGCGCGTCATAATTATTAATTAAAGTGTCCCCGAACTTCCTGTCCACGAAAAGTCCGTTTTCATCCACAATTCGGGGAGGAGTAAAAGAAAATATCGGCGAAAGGTCTCCGCTCATGGATGGTTCCCACGCAAGCATTCCGGCAAATGCGCGCTCGTACGATGTGACAGGTATTATGAGGACAGGAGATAGTTTTTCTGCTGTCCGATGGAGTCCGAGGAAAAAATCGCCGCGGAAAGAACGAATTAATTCCGGCGTTGCCTGTGCCTCCAAGGCAACCAGGAAATCTCCGATGCTTTGAGCTTGTTCTCTAGCCGTGCCGTTTTCATTCGTTTGTGGCGACGTCGGCACGATGCGGATGATGGTGCCCGGCGGAATATTTGAAACGCTGCGCGTTTGTGCTACCAGCGTGCGTTTCAGATCATCTCCCGTTCGTGTTTCTTGCGGGAGTGCGAAAGTGTTTTCAGCAAATATAAGAGAGGGAGTAGCAACAGACTGTGCACTCCCAGTGTTTCGCTGCAAAACTAATTTCACGCCCCAAAAGGTAGCGAGGGAAAGCGCAACAAAAATTACGGTGACAAATGCGAAGCCGATTACTTTGCGCGAGCGCACATTGTCGGCCGGGAGATGCGGGCTAGCCAGATGTTCCTGTCCCTTCTTTTTCTCCGACTCCAAGGCCACTGCGCGCACGAGCGACATTTTCTTGTCGTGCACGACCTTCTGCAAATCGTCTTTCAGTGTATGAACGGACGTAACGGAAGACGGCTTTTCCTCTTGTGTGCCTACGTTCTGGCGCGGTGCTTGCGCGGGTGTTTCCGCCGGACGGGGTAATGTTTCAGTACCTCTCGCTTCTTTTTCCGGTGTAGGTGGAACCGCAAGCGGAGACGGAAGTACGGTCGGTTTGGCTTGTTCCCCGCTCATTTTGAGCGTTATCCGCTCCGGAAGTTTTATCTTCCCAATGATGCGGGCTATATCTTCGCGCAGAGGTTTTGGTTCTGGCACCTCTGCCACTGGTGGAATGGTTTTCTCCGTGGCGTCGGAAGGAACGCCAGTTTCTACCGCAGGGGCTGTTGGAGTCTGTGACAGCGTTTGAACAGGCGGCGCAGGCGGGACAAGAATCGGAGGAACAGCGGCCGCTGGAGGGGCGGCTGCGATATCGGGTGCGGCTCCAGAAATAGCCGGCGCGGGATTAGATCCGGTGGCGGGGCTTGCCGTGATGTCTGTCGGATTCGTTTCGTCCATAATCGGGGCCGCCTTTGGACGGAGTCAGTCCCTTGCGGGAAGCGAACTCCGGATCGGCTGCCTTGATGGATAGATTATACCGCCCTTTGTCGTCAATTTCTTTTATCATGACGGGAACTACTTCTCCGATGCTTACCGCGTCAGAAATTTTATCAATTCTGAACGGTGCGACTTCTGAAACATGCACGAGCCCGTCTGTATTTGGGCCGATTTGCACGAATGCGCCGAAATCAAGCATGCGCACGACGGGGCCTTCCAACCGCTCGCCCACCATGTACTCGCGCGTGAGGTCGTAAATTTCTTTTATAGCCGCCACTGCCGTTCCGTTTTTCCCTGTAACAAAGACGGTGCCGTCTTCTTCAATCGTAATGTCGTCGCAGAGCGTCCGCTCGCGGATTCCGTTGATGGTCTTTCCGCCGGGGCCGATGACAAGGCCGATCTGGTCAACTTTAACTTTGATGGTGAGAATTTTTGGCGCGCGCGGACTGATGTCGGCGCGCGGAGCGGAAAGTTCCTTCTCAATGACTCCAAGTATTTGCATCCGCGCCTTCTTCGCCTGCGCGAATGCTTCCGCAAGAACTTTTAGAGGAACGCCTTCCACTTTCACATCCATCTGCACGGCAGTGACTCCCACGGATGTTCCTGCAACTTTGAAATCCATGTCTCCGTGATGGTCCTCCGGCCCTTGAATGTCAGTCAAGATTTGATATGTAACGCCGTTATCCTCAATGCGTCCAGACATTCCGCCGGAGGCGGATCCGCCTTGGGCGGACATTAAGCCCATTGCGATTCCAGCGACGGGGCGCTCTATAGGAACGCCCGCGTCCATAAGCGCCAACGTCCCCGCGCAGACTGTTGCCATAGACGTGGAGCCGTTGGAAGCGAGACACTCGGAAACGATACGGATGGTGTACGGGAACTTTTCTTTGTCGGGCAAAATCGCACGAAGCGCTTTTTCCGCGAGCGCGCCGTGCCCCGTCATCCGGCGATTAAATCCCCCGACGCGCCCCGTTTCCCCCACCGAAAACGGCGGGAAATTGTAGTGGAGCATAAAGGTTTTTTTCGTGTCCTGATACTCTATCGTGTCTATAAGTTGCGCGTCGCCGGGGCCGCCGAGTGTAAGCGCCGCCAAAACGTGCGTTTCTCCGCGGTAGAAGAGTCCGCTTCCGTGAATTATCGGCGAGAGGCCTCCGGCCTGCGCGAACAACGGTCTTATTTCGTCAAACGCACGTCCGTCAACGCGCTTTCCATTTTTTAGTGCGAGCTCGTGCACGTACGCATCGGTACGCTCTTCGTAGTACGAATCAATTCTATTCGGGGTGATG
>MFMA01000048.1:5245-5400 GCA_001783355.1 Candidatus Kaiserbacteria bacterium RIFCSPLOWO2_01_FULL_54_20
CGTGGCACCGATGGTTTCCTTGGAGAGCATGCCGTTCTGCGCTGCGAGCTTCGGCACAACAATTTGTTCGTATGCTGATTCAAGCTCAGGCGTTGTCACCGGTGCGTTGAAAGATTGCTTAGCTTTTCCAAGTTCGGCGACAATCTGCTTCTGCC
>MFMA01000049.1:0-5292 GCA_001783355.1 Candidatus Kaiserbacteria bacterium RIFCSPLOWO2_01_FULL_54_20
CCCCACTCCGAAAGCTGGTCTTCCAGCCCATTCTTGATTTTCTGCCACGATTCGGGTATATTCATTGAGCTTCATTGTACGCTAGAAGCTTATAGCTAACAGCAAGAAGCTACCCATCTATGGCAACAACAAAAGCAGGCGGAACAGCTAAAAATCTAAACGATTCAAATCCGAAGTATCTCGGCGTTAAGCGCGCCGACGGGCAGAAAGTCGCTATCGGCGAGATAGTAGTGCGTCAGCGCGGGTCTAAGATACTGCCGGGCAGGAACATCGGCGTGGGCTCCGATTACACACTGTTCGCGAGAACAGCGGGTACCGTTCGATTCCGCGCGAAGAGAAAAATTAATTTCGACGGTCGCAGACAAGTGCGCCACATCGTCGACGTGGTTTAGGAAGCGGTTACCTTGAGCATTAACTCCGACTCCGCTCTCGCAGCGGAGATTTTTATTACATGATCGCCGATGGTCTTGATCGGCTCCAATGGATGTATCGCCTCCACGGGAAGCGTGATGTCTTTCTGCTCTTTGAGTGCCTGCGCGACCTCTTTCGGCCCGACTGTTTTAAAGAGTCCGCCCTTCTCGGTCGCCCGAAGCTTCAGTTCGATGCGCGCCCCCATCAAGCTCTGAACAACGCCCTTGAGTTTCTCCTCATCCTTTTCTTTTTGCGCCGTGAGCTCCGCCTGCACTTTAGCGTGTGAGGCGACTTTCTCCGGTGTTGCCTGCTCGGCAAGCCTGCGCGGAATTAGGAAATTCATTACGTACCCGTCGGCGATATCCTTCACCTCCCCTGCTCTTCCCACCCCGCCAACATCTTTCAGCAAAATGACTTTCATCGGTGCATCGTACACTAGAGTTCCTGTCGTCGCAAAATGAGGTTTGTATCGCTGATGGTAGAATCTACCCTATGGCAAGCTTCGATATGCTAAAGAGGGAGACGGCGCGTCCGGAGACCAAGCGCGACCAGCCGGAAGCCGTGCGGCGAAATTTCGAGATCGAGGCTGGGGGCAGAAAATTTGAATTTACCGAATTTCAACCCAAAGAGCCCTCCAATGTCACGCTCCTGCACTTCCCCGCCTTCGAGATAGACGGCGAAAAGAACGCCGAGGGTATACATTATTCAATGGACCAGCGATATAAGACCCTCGCCCTGAAAGGATACGGGGGTGACTATTCAAAACCCGCATTGGTTGAAGCGTTGGAAAAAGCTGTGCTGAAGGCAGGAGGTGGGCATGTTGTTCTGCACGGTTGCTCTCTTGGTACTTCAGTGGTTTACGACCTTATAAGCAACCCCGCCGACCGATCCTTCTTGGAGCGATGCCATGTTGCGGGTGCGATCCTGGAAACACCTCTTATAGACAAGGCGCATTTCAGCGAAACGTTTAGATCCGCGCGGGATTCCTCCATTCTCTCGCGTATGGCAGAGCTTTTAAATGTACGAGCGGAACAATCGAATACCCCAAAGCGTGAGCCGCCCGTATTGAATCGGGAAATGGCTCTCGAGGTATTGCGTGAAAAAACCAACGGTAAGCTAATATCAGTGCCGGTGCATGTGGTACTCGCCAAGGGAGACGCACTTGTGGACAACGCGAAGGTCATGGCAACCCTCCGCGAACAAGTCCCTGCTTTGAGTTCAACGACTGTCACCAGCAGTCCCGGTTACCTTGGGCACCGGGTCGCGGACTATGGCGCGATGTGGAGGAACGAGGCGCCGATACTAAATGTATTTGCGGCACAAAACATCCGCCCCTAGTGTCGGTTATTCGCAATCCCCTATTGTTCGACTGCCGGAGTGTCGGTGGCGCTTGCGGTGCCGCCGAGGAGTTCGATTGCCTTTTCTAGCTGCGGGTCCTTCCCTGCTTTCACGTCTTCCTCGGTATTTTTTACTTCCACGTCCGGCACAATGCCATCGAGAGGTATCTGCTCGCCGTCGGGGCCGAGCCAGCGAGCAACGGTAATTTTGAGCGCGGTGTCGGATGTGATCTCTACCAACTCTTGCACAGAACCCTTGCCAAAGGTCCTGTCCCCTACCATTTTAGCGATCCCATAGTGCTGAAGCGCGCCTGCTAAAATTTCCGAGGCCGAAGCGCTGCCGCGGTCGACGAGCATCACCATGCGAAGGTTCTCATTGAACACATCGTAACCGCGTGAGCGATGCACGACGCTTTCGGCGTTCCCGCCGTAGTCCTCGGTAACGACCACTCTTCCGGTGGGCAAAAACCAGCTCGCCATATCTACCGCCGCTTCCAGATATCCGCCCGGATTTCCGCGAAGATCGAGAACGAGGCTGCGGCTCCCCGACTCAACGAACTCTCTCAAAGCGCGCCTGAATAGCTCCGGCGAATTCGCCGTGAAGCTTTGGAGCTCGATGACAAATATTCCGTCACTCCGCGCTTCGGTGGTAACGATGGGCACGTTGATGACATCGCGCGTCACCTTTATCTCACGCGGCTCGGTGAAGCTTTCACGCATGATGAGAAAGGTAACCTGCGTTCCCTTCGGCCCCCGGATGCGCGAAACGGCGGTCGATATATCCATGCCCCCTGTCTCAATATTATCGATCTTCAAGATCCGGTCTCCGCTTTTTATCCCTGCGCGCTCCGCCGGACTGCCCTTGAGCGGCGAAACGACGGTGAGCACCTGATTTTTCACCGCGATCTCCATTCCGACACCCTCGAACGCACCGCTGATGTCGTCGGCAAATATCTGGTTCTCCTTCGGAGGCAGGAAGAACGTGTATGGATCTTCAAGAGAGCCGGCAAGACCCTGAATCATGCCCCACACGCGTTCCTGGTTCTTCTCTGCCGTGGAAGTGGCTACCTGTGTCGACGTCGCGACCGCGGCTGGCACGAATTTTTCGTCTATAACGCGCCACGCCTTCCATACGGGACTGAAATCCACGTCTTGGGGCGGAATTGTAAGTTGGGCTGCCGCCCCGCCTCCGAACACAAATACAACACCTAGAGCAATACCTATCGCGAACATGAGCAGACCTCCGACGATCGCAGTGCGTCGTGAGACTACTCCATCATTCTTGAACGGCAACGACGCGGTCTCTTCAGACATATCGGGGGATTATACACTATTCATCTTTCGCACGATGGTATAATTTTCCCATGTTGTCTAGACAGAAATACGGTGAGCTTACCTGGATCGACCTGGAGTCCCCGACCAATCGTGAGGTACGCGACATTGCGGACGAATTCGGTCTCATACCCCTGGTAGCCGAAGAGCTCCTACTTCCGTCGACCAAACCACGCGTTGATTTTTATGACACGTACACCTACATCATTCTGCACTTTCCCGTATTTCAGCACTCGCACACCATCTTCGAGCAGGAAATAGACTTCGTCATCGGGCGCAATTTTCTCATCACGACACATTACGCCGCAATAGAGCCCATTCATAAGTTCTCAAAGATATTCGAGGTAAATTCTATCCTGGGCAAATCTGCGGTCGCGGAACACGCGGGGTTTATCTTCTTTAACATGCTGAAAAAGCTGTACCACGACGTGGAGTCCCAAGTTGACCATAGCAAGCAAGATCTTCTTCACATAGAGGAAGGTATCTTCGATGGGCACGAGGTGAAGATGGTCAAGGCGATTTCCCGTGTGGCGCGCGATCTCTTGAACATGCGCCAGACCATCGAGCCGCATCGGGAAGTGCTCAAGACACTCGAGGCAGAGGGAAATCGTTTCTTTGGAGATCCGTTCATACCGTACCTGCGCACGCTCGCGAACGAATACTATCGAGTGCACAACCAGATAACACGCCTCACCGATTTTCTCCACGAGTTGCGGGAGACCAACAACTCACTCCTTTCGACGAAAGAGAACGAGACGATGCGCGTGTTGACCATCATGGCGCTCCTTACCTTCCCTCTCTCTCTGATGGTCGCCATTCTCCAGATAGATACGGTTCACAACCCGATCCGCGGTTTACCAGGAGACTTCTGGATAATTCTCGGAGCCGTTGTCGTCACAGGGTCTGGGATGATCGTATACTTCAAGCACAGAAAGTGGCTTTGACGCTCGCGGGCATGCATGTCTGCGAACGAAAGGTATAATTGACAGGTATGTGGCTGAAAAGACTCCTGGGCTTCCAGGCCCGACGTACTCCCCTTTTTTTGTACAACACGCTCGGCAAAGCGAAACAAGAGTTCGCCCTTCCCTCGTACTCCAGCACCGTACGCATGTACAACTGCGGACCCACAGTCTACGACACGTCGCACATCGGCAATCTGCGCTCCTACGTATTCGCCGATATCGTGCGACGTACCCTGGAGTACAACGGATATACGGTGAAGCAGGTCATCAATATCACTGATTTCGGACACTTGAGCTCGGATGCGGACGCGGGACCGGACAAGATGACCAAGGCACTCAAGCGCGAAGGGCTCGAACTCTCGATGGAGAATATGCGAGCGCTCGCGGAGCGGTATACCGAGCAATTCCTTACGGACCTTAAAACGCTCAACATAAACACCGAACGTATTGCATTCCCCCGCGCATCCGACCACATACGCGGTGAGATAGCGCTCATTCATACGCTTGAGGAAAAAGGGTACACCTACCGAGGAGAGGACGGCGTCTACTACGACACATCTCGTTTTTCTGCATATGGAAAGCTAGGTAATATCAATATCTCCGGGCTCAAAGCAGGCGCGCGCGTCGCTGCAGAACCGGATAAACGCAGTCCCACGGATTTTCTTTTATGGAAACTCGACAAGCATCTCGGATGGGATAGCCCGTGGGGCAAAGGCTTCCCGGGCTGGCATATTGAGTGCTCTGCCATGATAAACGCGACGCTCGGAAAGCAAATAGATATTCATACCGGCGGCATCGACCTTCTGCCGACGCACCACAACAACGAAATAGCGCAATCCGAAGTCGCGACGGGCAAGCGGCCGTTCTCCCGATTCTGGATGCACCATGAGTTCCTCAATATCGATAAGGAAAAGATATCGAAGTCGCTCGGCAACATGATCAACCTCGCCGAGCTTTCCGAAAAAGGATTTCATCCGCTCGCCCTCCGATATCTTTTTTTGGGAGCGCACTATCGAACGCCCATGAATTTCACGTGGGAAGCGCTCGAAGCGGCCCAAACATCTTTTTTGAAGCTTCGCAGTCTTATCGATTCAGAAAAGCAGACAGGCGCGATTCCGAAAACGTGGGAAGCAAAGATACACGAGAGATTCAACGACGACCTGGACACTCCCGGAGCCTTGGGGATTTTGTGGGAAATGGTCAAGGATCGCGACCTTGCCCGCGCGGACATCCGCGCGGGCATATTGGAA
>MFMA01000049.1:5317-8812 GCA_001783355.1 Candidatus Kaiserbacteria bacterium RIFCSPLOWO2_01_FULL_54_20
TTGAAAAGCACGACGCGGTAGCAGAAGCGCTTTGCAAAAAGACGTTCGGCGTGCCCGTCCCGCTCGATAGCGTACCCGAACGCATACGCACGCTCATCGACGCGCGCGAGGCCGCGCGCAAAGAGAAGAATTGGCAACACGCCGATTCTCTGCGCGGGGAACTGCAAAAAATGGGATACGCGATCGAGGATACTTCCGACGGCCCGCGGCTTTCCAAAAAGCAGTAGACCGCTACTCCGCTACCACAAAATTCACCAGCCGGCCGGGAACGACGATGGTGCGACTCACCTGCTTCCCTTCCAAACGTGCGGCCATGACTTCACGTGCCGCTTTTTCAACCGTTTCCTTATCGGCATCGCCCGATACCGAGACTTCGCCGCGCGTCTTGCCATTTATCTGTACTGCGATGGTTATCATCGCGTCTTTTAGCTTCGACGCATCGTATTTCGGCCATTTCTCTAGATGGACCGACTTCCTGTTCCCCGCTTCTTTCCAAAGCTCCTCGGCGATATGTGGTGCAAAGGGTGCAAGCATTCGCATAAATACGCCCCATTGCTCCTTGCCGATCTGTTTCTCTTTTTCGACGGCATTCAAGAAGATCATGAGCGCGCTTATCGCCGTGTTGAACTTTAGCGCCGAGATGTCCTCCCCCACCTTCTTTATGGTTTTGTGCAAAACGTTATCGAGTGACGGAGTACCTGTTTTTTTCACCGTTTCCGAGGCGCGCCACACGCGCTCAAGGAAACGACGCACGCCGACGACGCCGTCGGGATTCCACGGATAGCTCGCCACTTCATTGTAGGGTCCGATAAACGCGAGATACATGCGCACGGTGTCGGCACCCAAGCGCGCAACGACTTCGTCGGGGTCGATGACATTGCCGCGCGACTTGCTCATCTTTTGACCATCGGGCCCGAGAATGAGAGAGCGGTTCATGCGCCGCGTGTACGGTTCTTTCTCCGCGACAAGTCCGAGATCAAAAAGCGCCTTGTGCCAGAAACGGCTGTACAAAACGTGCATCGTCGTGTGTTCCGCTCCGCCGGAATACAGGTCGACTGGCATCCAGTTCGCCATTTTTTTGGCATCGGCGAATTTCTTTTTGTTCTTCGGGTCAGCATATCGTAGGAAATACCACGACGAATCGACGAACGTATCGAGTGTATCCGTCTCGCGCTCCGCCTTGCCTTTGCATTTTGGACACTTCACTTGCACCCACTTCTTTGCCTTTGCAAGCGGCGACTTGCCGCGACCGTCGGGCAGGTAGTCTTTTATTTCTGGAAGCTTAACGGGAAGGTCTTTATCTGGCACAGGCTGTGCGCCGCACTTCGGACAGTGGATGATTGGTATTGGCACTCCCCAGTAGCGCTGACGCGAAACTATCCAGTCGCGCAAGTGGTACTGCTTCTTGAGACTACCGAACTTCGCGCCGACCTTCGGTATCGCTTCGTCACTCGTAAGGCCGTCGAACTCGCCGGAGTCGAAGAGTATTCCCTTCCCCGCGTAGCACACGTCGCCACGAATGCGGCTCCACGCGATCTTAAAATCCTCGCGATTGATGAACGTGGTTACGTCCTCTTTATTTACCCACTGGACGCTTTGTATTTCCTGTTCTGCCTTGGAGATTTCCTCGCGCGCATCGTCCTTTAATTCGAATAGGAGCGGAATGTAATGCGAGAATTGATTTCTCTTCCTCGTTGTACTAAGAAATTTGCTGTGAATGACGCCGCCCAGCTGTTTGATGAACAAGGCATTCGTATACCCTGTCTCCTCCCGTATCTCACGTTGCGCCGCCAACGTAAGATCTTCACCGGCCTCCATGCCACCTCCTGGAAAACCCTTCGCACCTGTCGCTTTGAATTCAAGGCAAAGATATTTATCTTCCGACCAATGCTTTACGATTGCAAAAACTGATGGCCTATCGAGGAACGGCTCCCCTTCCCGTATAGCATCGGCTCCACTTCTAACGACAGTAAGAGGCTCAAGGGTTTCCTTCAAAGGAATCCCATATTTCTTCGCAAATTCATAATCGCGCTCGTCGTGAGCATCGGCAAATACCGCACCTGTGCCATAGCTTCCGATGACAAAATCTGCTATCCAAACAGGGACTTCCTTCCCCGTCGCAGGATTGATCGCCTTCACTCCCTTAAGCTCCACTCCCGTCTTTTCCTTGCTCTCCTGCCGTTCGCGCTCTGTTTTTTTCTTCGATAGGGCGATATATCGCCCTACTTCGTCCTCGTTCTTCAAAAGGCCGCGATGTTCGAGTGCGCGCGTTACCCACGGATGCTCGGGGGCGAGCACGAGATACGTACCTCCATAGAGTGTGTCGGCACGCGTCGTGAACACCGTGATCGTCGGTCTCAGCCAGCGAAGAACAGGAATTTCTTTCTCGCCCGTGAAGTGCGGGCCCTCGCCCGCCACTCGTTCCGCCTTCACGCCGAGCGTTGTCTCGAGCCTTGCGAGCTGTTCACCGCTTATCGCGTAATCGTTCACATCATGAAGGATTTGGATAGTGTTAGCGTTCTTGCGGATCTTTTCGCCGTCGAACTTCCATTCGAATCGCTTGTCGAAGTTTCGCGGCTTGTCCTTGAAGTTCCTGTCGACAAAACCTCCCGCAAGAACAAGCCTTGCAATAGGCTTTTTGAGTTTTTCGACGACCTTCATTGCAACCACGCAGCCAAGGCTATGACCGAACAAGACCGTATGTTCGTCATACTCCGCGGCGGCAAGCGCCGCTTTCACTTGTTCTTCTTCCGACGGGCGGTCGGGGTTCGGGAGCGCGGGAATAACGACTTTGTGACCCTGCTTCTCGAGCTCGACCTTCCAGAATTTGAATCGAGGCGCGTCTGGACTACCCTCAAATCCGTGCAGTATCACATATGTATATTTCTTCTTGTCGGCGTCGATAACGAGCGGAAAATCTATCTCGGCCCCTTCGCTTCTCCCTATCCAATTGCGCTGTGAATCTTTTATCTCTTTGGGCCAATTCAGTCCGTCTAGGTCGTCTATTAGCCGGTCTGCATAGTCGGTTATCTTCATGTTCCACTGGAGCATCGACTTTTGGACGACCTCGCTGTCGCATCGTTCGCATTTTCCGTCGACCACTTGTTCGTTCGCGAGTACCGTCTTGCACGAAGGACACCAGTTGACCGGTGTTTCTTTTTGATAAGCCAAACCCTTTTTATAGAACTGCAGGAACTGCCACTGCGTCCACTTGTAGTATGCAGGGTCGCACGTGACGACCTGCCGCGACCAGTCGAACGAGGTGCCCATGCTCTCTATCTGCTGCTTCATGTATGCCATGTTCTTTTCCGTCCATACGCGCGGGTTGAGCTTGTTCTTTATGGCGGCGTTCTCGGCCGGCAGTCCGAACGCGTCGAAGCCTGTCGGATACAGCACGTTCTTCCCCTGCATGCGTAAATGCCGCGCCAAGATGTCGGGCACGGAAAATGCATACCAATGCCCCACGTGGAGGTTCCCCGACGGGTATGAGAACTC
>MFMA01000049.1:8833-8938 GCA_001783355.1 Candidatus Kaiserbacteria bacterium RIFCSPLOWO2_01_FULL_54_20
TTTTCTCTTGACCTTATCTGGAGTTTTGTAGAGCCCCTTTTTCGCCCACTCTTTTTGCCACTTCTTCTCTATTGCTTTATGGTTGTACTGACTCATATCCGAAAG
>MFMA01000049.1:8969-10153 GCA_001783355.1 Candidatus Kaiserbacteria bacterium RIFCSPLOWO2_01_FULL_54_20
GCGAACATTTACCTATTTTTGCTGAAGGGAGGGTAGCGCTCCGGGTCGATAGTTCGATCGAAACACACATCTCCCGCTTCGTGCTGCCATGTATCGCCCGCCTCGAGACCTTTGCCGCCCATGACCGGAACGGGCACAGCCCGTGTCATATACGGATCGCCGACACCCGCCTTATTGAACGTCGCACAAAGTTTGAAGGCAAGATTCCCGGTCACTTCATACGTATACGCTTCCCCGCTCTGCGGGTCGACGGGCAGTACGTATCCGCTCAAAGGATCCTTCAGTTCCTCGAACGAGGCGGGAAGTTTCTCCTTTTGCTGCCAATAGCTGACTATCTGCCACTGGATGTTCTGGAGATCGCTAACCTTCTGGTCGTCGAAACGCGATAGGCGGACTTCGGATGGAGAGCCGAGAATGAAGAAGCCGGAGACTATCGAAGCGAGAACCAGCACGCCGGCAAGGATACCGGCGGCCTTCGCCCTTGCCGGATTTGCGCTCCAGTATCCGCGAAGGTCAAAAAGGAAATGCAGGAACACGGCACCGGCGACGACAAGGAGAATGACGACTTTCAGAATGAATCTCGTAGTTAACTCGCCTCCGAGGAAGTAATTAACGAGGGTGATGAGGTCTCCCACGACCGCTGCGCCTGCGACGAAAACGGTAAGCACCAAGGCCCAGCGTCGCACCCATAGGTCGTTCTTGGCAGGCTCACGGGCGATACCGCTCCTGATGATGCGCATGAGGACTATCGCGACGGGAGCGAGGACGATGAGGGTGGCCATCGCGAAGCGAATGCCGCCGGAATACGGGTCCACATAGTAATCAAGTGCATCCGGAAATATGTGATCGGCATATTCGAATAAAAGCCCGATGAGGGCGATAACACTGCCATACAGCGCGACCATCGCGCCAGCCCAGAGGAAAAAATCCTTAGGAGTTACTTTTGGTTTATCCATAAAATTATTTGAGACTTAAATGATTCTCGATTCTAATAATGCGCTTACCATGGTTAACGACTGTCTCGGCATCTTTATCGACAGCTTTTGAGATCGTTTTGACCTCTTTCAAGACTTCTTGAACATCACTTTTCACTTCCGATAAGTCTGCGACGATCTTTTCGAACTCATCTCTCGTCGGCAACTCCGTGACCTGTTCACCGAGCGAAACTATGGCTTTTAGTACGG
>MFMA01000050.1 GCA_001783355.1 Candidatus Kaiserbacteria bacterium RIFCSPLOWO2_01_FULL_54_20
ACGCTCTCTACCGAAACGGCGAGCACCGTACCCTTGTGATTCAGCTTGAAGCGTATGCCGACGGGTTTCTTCTTCTCATACCCGACGACAAAATGTGAAGCGTACCAATCATTGCGATTCCCAAAGCCGTAGGTTGTTGTCTTCTCGCGGAACTCCGCGCACCGCTCCACCATTTGCGTATCGTCCCCGTTCAAGATCAGCGTCCCACCGGGCGCCATGTATTCGGCAAGCGAACGCTTTTCGTGCGCAAGCGCTTCGGCGGATGTAAAAAATTCCACATGCACCGGTATTTCCGGCACGCCCGTGATGACAACGATATGCGGCCGAAGCCATTTGGCGATATTCCGGATGTCGCCCGGGCGGTCGGCCCCCACTTCGAGTACCAACCATTCCGGGTACGACGTTTTCCTCGCGGCAAGCCAGAATCCGCGTACGATGTTCTCCGCCCAGCGCAGAGGGTTTTTCCATGCATTCTCAAGACCAAGGATGGTAAGTGGTACGCCAAGCTCGCTGTTGAAACTTTTCTCGCTCTTCCGCACATGGAGAGTAGTGGAGAGCGCCGCATACACCGCGTCCTTCGCCGTGGTCTTTCCCATGCTTCCCGTGACAGCGACTATCTTTGGCTTGTACCGCGCCAAAACAAGTCGCGCTTCCAGCGTGAGAATGAGAACGACCGTCTTCTTAAAAAAATCGTACATACATGTTCCTCCGTACGACCGCTCATCGATCGGGGGGGATATCGTAATAGTTTATCAGGTACTTCGCGATATCGAGGAACGGCCGCGCCAAAGTTGCCGAGGCAAATTCCGCGCCATGCGGCTCGACGGCGACCAGAAAGACTATGAACTTCGGATCATGTGCGGGAAAGTAGCCGAAAAACGAGTGCAGAAAACGGTCTTCGTAGTATCCGCCGCCACCTGGGATTGCTATCTGCGCGGTTCCCGTCTTTGCTGCGATGGAATAATGTTCCTGCTTCAAGATGCCGCCAAGAAGCGCTTTGTCGAACACCTTGACCAGCATATCGCTCACCGTTTGCACGGTCTCTATTTTCAAGACCCTCGGTCCCGGCGGAGGAACGACGTCTCGCACTATTCCGCTCTCGAGCTTAATTCCCCTGACGACATGCGGCGACGGAAGCACGCCGCCATTCGCAAGACTCGCCAGTGCCCGTATCGTTTCTATTGATGTCATGGCGATGCCCTGCCCGAATGATGCCGATGCATAATCGACGTCGTATCCACGGTCGATCGCGTAGATAATGCCGCGCGCCTCGTTCGGAAGGTCGATGCCTGTTTTTTCGCCCAAGCCGAATGCGTGGATATATTCGCTAAAAACGTTGTGACCCATGGTGTCCGCGACAAACGAGACTCCAAGATTCAGCGACTGGTTCAACACCTCCTGTATGGGAACGACACCTCTCGCCTTTCCGTCGTAGTTGCATATTTTCTTGCCGCTCTTTTCGATGCATCCTTTGTCGTTGTAAGTCGTCTTTGGAGTGATGGCGCCCACGTCGATACCGGCCGCCACCGTGAGCGGTTTCATAATGGAACCCATTTCGTACACGTTCTCGACCAGGGTATTGGTGAAAACGGACGGGTCGTCCACGGTGTTGTAGGTATTCGGATCGAATGTCGGTCGTATCGCCATGGCTATAATTTCGCCCGTATGGGGATCCATGACGATGCCGGCGGCCTCCTTCGGCGAATAGGTCTTCAAAACGCCACTCAACGTCTCTTCAAGACGGGCCTGCACCTGCGGCTCGATGGAAGTGATGACGCTTCCTTTGTTTAGGGCAGGGTCCGAGGAAAGTGCCGCGCCGACATTGGCGAATATTTCCGCAAATGGATTTACGTAGAGGCCGGAGGTCTTTACGAGCGAATCCTCGTAGCGGGCTTCGAGCCCGTATACCCCGACTTTGGCGTCGCCTTTGTATCCGACAAAGCCGATCGCATGCGCGGCGAGTACGTCGGCCGGATACGAACGCCACTGGTCAGGGGCAAGAATGACTCCGGGAATTTTTTCCTTGCGTATGCGTGCGGCCGCGCTGTCGCTCAGTCGAAACCCGACATCCTCGTACGGGTCGCCCAACTTGGCGGCGTTCGCAAAGAAGCGCTCTTTGTCGAGCGGGACAATGCTCGAAAGCGTTTCGAACACTTGTTCGGGATCCGTTATTTCCGCAGGAACTATGGCGAGGCCCCAGCCGCTCTGCATGACGGCCGCGGCGACGAGGTCTCCCTCTTTTTTTGAGAAAAATATGTCGCCGCGGCCCTGCCGCTCCGACGAAACTTCAACATACTGGCCGCGCGCGCTCTTCTGGTAGTCCTCCCCGTGTACGATCTGGACGAAATACAGCCGCAGCGCTAGGAGCGCTGCGGCACACATAAAGAGCGCCGAGAGCATACGTGCTCGCACGGCTAATACAGAAGTACTAGATCTCATTGCTCTCTAGTGTAGCAGCAGCGGCGGCGTTGCCCGGACGGTGAAGATAGACTGTATTCGAGACCGGAGAGAGACCGAGACGCACGCCGTCATCAGGCCCCAATCCCTGCGAGGCAGCGAAGTATTCGCGCCCCAGGCTTGAGACGGCGCTGGTCAGGCTCGCCGTTTCGGCCATGGCCTCTTTTCTTGCGATAACGTTCAGAATAGTCGCACCTACGAAATATATATATGCGCACGCGAATAGGGCGAGCGCCGCAAGAAGTACGCGGAGCAAGACCGGCTCTGCCGAGTGCTCGACCGTAAGAGAAAAACTCCGACGCGCGGAGGAAAGATCAAGTTTCCCCTGAAATATCGAGGGGGCGTATTTGCTTATTTTTTGAATGCGAGCTCTCATATGAAATTTTCTCTATTGCACGAAATTTTGCACTGCGGGCACGAGGATTCTCCAACATCTCTTCCCTTCCGGGAACGACGGGTTTCTTGACGAGCAGGCGGCCCTCGCCCTTTTTCACCAATCCCGCGAACATGCGTTTGACCACCCTGTCTTCAATGCTATGGAACGAAATGACGGCGATCCTTCCTCCCGGACTGAGCGCCTTCCATGCTGCCTTGAGTCCCTCTTGGAGCGCCCCCAACTCATCGTTGACAGCGATACGGAGCGCCTGGAACGTTCGCGTTGCCGGATGAAGCTTGCCGCGGCGATAGTGGATTGGTACTGCCGCCCTGACGATCTCCGAGAGTTCTTGAGAACTCTCTATCGGCTTCCGGGCCCTCCTCTCCACGATTGCCTTGGCTATCCTGCGCGCATAGCGTTCCTCGCCGAAGCCATAGATGATGTCGGCAATGGAGCTCTCGCCCCACGTGTTCAGAATGGTCGATGCAGTAAGCGTGTCGCTCTGGAGCTCTTTCTGATAGGTCATCAGAAGCGGCTCATCTGCCTTGAACGAAAATCCTCTTCCGGAGTCGAGTTGGTATGAACTCCACCCTAGATCGAAGAGAGCTTTCGTAATTGACTTCACGCGCAAATGTTCGAGTTCGCGCTCGAGATGGCGGAAATTTCCGCATACAAGGCGAACCGGCGCGCGAGAATTTGCAAGAACCTCCCGTGTGCGTTGAAGCGCGTCGGAGTCCGCATCAAAACCTATGAAGAGCCCGTTTCCTCCGAGGCCCTTCACCAACTTCTCTGCGTGTCCTCCCCCGCCAAGCGTCATGTCGACGACGACATCGTCTTTTTGCACATCAAGCATGTTACAAACTTCGTGTAAAAGAACCGGTCGATGTCGTTGCCCGCCCCGAGTATGCTCGAGGGGTGACGGCACCGGGCTGCTGGAGGAAATAAGTCGCGTGCGCATATTTTTTGGTTCCTCCAGCTACCCTGTGCGATCACGGGGGTCGGGAAAGTAGTGGTTAGAGGGCGCCTATCTCGCCAAGCTTTTCAGCGAGCGCGTCGGCCTGCCTCTCGATACGTGTCTTGTATGTATTCCAGCGGTCGCGCTCCCATATCTCGACCCTGTCGGATACGCCTGCGAAGACGATGGTCTTTTTCAGACCGGCGAACGCTTTCTGGTGCTCGGGAATGAGAATTCTTCCCGCGCCGTCCACTTCGACTTCGGCGGCACCGGAGAGCATGAACCGACTGAATCCTCTAGTGTCCGCTTGCACGAATGAAAGTGATTGGAGTTTTTCAGCCACCTTCTCCCACGCAGAACGCGAATACACGAAAAGACAGTTGTCCAATCCGCGCGTCATGACGACTTTTCTTCCCAAAGCGGCTCTGAATGCTTTCGGGAGAGAAACTCGTTTTTTCTCATCGAGGCTGTGTTCGTACTCGCCGATGAACATACGATGAATATCTATTGTTTCCCACTTTTTCCCACTAATAAGGAGTATATACCACTATACCTCACCGCAAGCTAGTTATCCACACTTCGACTCGCTACGCTCGCTCAGTGTAAACACCCAGAACTACCCCATAAGAAAGCGGCCTCGCGCTGCCGCTATGGCAAACGCGAGGTCGCAAGAATGGTGAGGCTAGTGTTGTCCGAGCCGCCGCAGGAACCCTTGCAGATAACTGGAGCAGCGCTCATCGAGCTCCAACTGTTCGCGACGTTTATCCGTCGTCCCTTGCTGGAGTCTGCAGATTCCTTTCAGGAGCTGCAGCCCTCGTTGGCACCGACCCTCTTCGATCAGCTCGACCATATTTCTATCATCGAGCATTCTCCACCTGCTTTCCGATGACAATCGGTAGTGAGTGAGCTGCAAGCGTTCCTGGCCGGTGAGGTGGAATTCCTCCCAATTCGGGATCCACTCCGCATCCAGGTGCCAGTAGAACCGTCCGCCCTCGAGCCTCGAGAAAAGAACGTGCCGACTTGTCGAGGGTAGATGGTTTTTGCTCTCCATGCTCGGCAAGGGAGACAGTTCTGCCAGCTCGAAGAACTTCGTATCGCTCTGACAGTAGTAGCTGGTGAGCTGACGCATTACGGCCGGATGCACTCGATGACAAGGCTTGTCGTCAACGACCGGCGATTTGCCCTCCAACAGAATGTGCAGCGGGTACATTCCCAGTAAAGGAAACGACAGTAGCTGCTTTTCCGCAAGAAGAAGCGTGTCGTACCAGTCCTTTGTCGACAGTGTCTTTGGATCGACGGTGTCGAAACCTGCGATGAACGTGGCAACTTTACTCATGGACTCCTCCATGGCTTTCTCCTCAAGTTTAACCAGAACCATCCCGGTTCCGGTGGGATAATGCCACAGAATCACCGTGATGTCCAGTTTCCTTGAAAAGTATGGTATGATGCCTCCAAATGCTCACAATCTTCAAAAAAGCGACGAAAGAAGCTCTTGAAGAAATATCGGAGGAGATGCGAGTGCGGCAGACGAAGCACTTTATCCTCCTCTTCTCAATGGGTAGTCAGTTCGACCACCTCATCGTCCAGCAACTCGGAAAGCTCGGGGTCTTTTGCGTCGTTGCCGACCCCGCGAGCGTAAAGGCCGAGGATGTGAAAAAGGCCGCACCGGCGGGCATCATCCTTTCAGGCGGACCGGTGTCAGTGGCCTATGACGAACCGCCGCCGTTCGACAACGCAATATTCGACCTTGGAATTCCGACCTTGGGTGTCTGTCTCGGATTCCAGATGTGGGCCAAACACGTCGGCGCAAAAGTGGCACTACAAGCAAAACGCGAATTCGGAGTTCACACATTTCGCATCAAAGGCGACTCTGCGCTTTTCGAGGGTGTCGCAAAAGAAACACAAGTGCTGGAGAGTCATGGTGATTCGGTCTCCGACGCTCCGTTCGAAGTGCTTGGCTCGACGGACAACGCGGAAGTTGCCGCGGGACACTCGAATCACTTATGGGGCGTGCAGTTCCATCCGGAAGTGACCGACACGACGGAGGGCGCGAAAATGTACGAGAACTTTGTCGGGAAAATTTGCGGCATTACCGATCGCTTCCCTGCGCACTCTGTCGCAGAAGCGAAGATAGCTGAACTGAAAAAACTGGTCGCCGGCAAAAAGGTTCTCATTGCGCTTTCCGGCGGCTCGGACTCGTCGGTCGTCGCCTACCTCCTAAAACATGCCTTAAAATCCAGTGAGATAAAATCCAGTGAGATGTCATCTCACTGTTTGAAAGGAGTGTATATTCGTGGCATAGACAGGCCGGACGACGAGGCGTACGTGAAAAAATATTTTGGGAACGAGGATTGGATAGAACTTAAGATCGCCGACGCGACGAAAGAATTTCTGCAAGCGCTCAAGGGCAAGACCGACATGCGCGAGAAGCGTCTTGCGATGCGCGGCGTGTACAAAGAAGTACTCGAAAAGAAAATACAAGAATTTGGCGCCGACTTCGTCGCGCAAGGGACGCTCTACACCGATGTGCGCGAAAGCGGCCATGGCCACGCGACTGGCGCGCGTGTTGCGGAAATAAAAGTGCATCACAACGTCAAGCTCGGCTTCTCCGTGCCGGAGCTCTCCCCACTCGAAGATCAGGTCAAGGATTCGGCACGAGGTATTGGTCGTGATATTGGCGTTCCCGAGGACTTGCTCGTGCGGCACCCTTTCCCCGGCCCAGGCCTCGTCGTCCGAATTGAGGGCGAAGTGACCGACAAGAGCTTGCGTGTGGCACGCGCTATCGACGGTATTTACGTCGAAGAATTGCGCGCCGCCGACCTATACAAAACGGTCTGGCAGGCCGGTGCGACGCTCACACATTCGATGCATACCGAAAGCAAGGGTGATGGCGCGGGCTTAGGCCATGTGGTGGCGCTTTGGGCAGTCTGGAGCGTCAACGGCTTTACCGCGCGCTTCGCCCAGCTCCCCTACGATTTTCTGGACAAAGTCTCGCGTCGCATCACCAACGAGGTGCGCGAAGTCGGCTCGGTCGTCTACCGCATCTCCGACAAACCGCCTTCGACGATAGAGTGGGGCTAGACCATGAGTAAGCTCTCCTGGACACTCCTCTTGACGGCTTCGATGGCAGGCATAGCCGCCTTTTATCCGATAACGAAGATCCTCGACGGCGCTATAGA
>MFMA01000051.1:0-4945 GCA_001783355.1 Candidatus Kaiserbacteria bacterium RIFCSPLOWO2_01_FULL_54_20
AACGGTTTACTGCTGGAGAGGGCGACCTATTTGCTCGCGAGCGTATATTTTCCGTCGGGAAGACGCGTGAACATGGGATTCTGAAGGTTGACCGCGATGGTCGCGTCTTTCACATACCTCTCGCGCTTCACGCGCTCGATTATTTCCTCGCGGGTGAGCATGCCGCCCTGCGCGAGAACCCCTCGGATGACGTCGCGTACGACGCCGGGCTCGTATCCCCATTCCTTCAACGCGTAGAGTCCGCGACCGACGAGTACGAAGCGACTATCTTTGATGAGTTCGTTGTGGGTCGTCGCAGGATGCGCTTCGCGGGTAAAAAGCTTCTGAATACCCTTTGCCACCTCTTGGAAATGCATCGGGGAGCCGTGCCGCTTCAGCGTGAGATATGCGAAATCGCGCGTGTTCTTGATACGCACATGAGGAGAATCCATGCGTCCCCACTCTCCGAGAGGATTTTTTCCGATGCGCTTGGAGATGGAGAGCCAGCGTACCAAAACCTCCGGCGGACGGTTCTTAATACCCTCCTGCTTCAGGTGCTTCACGAACTGTTCGATGAACTCCTCTTCCGGAGTAAGCCGGTTCGCCTCTATCGATTCGTATAGATTGGTGAGCGCACGCTCCACCGCCTCCGCAAGCTGCTCGTCCACGTGCCAGCGCGCCTTGAAATTCGCATCTTCCCTACGGTCGTTAAAGTGATGGCCGATCGTGAGAAGGAATAGAACATGATTGCGGTCCGTTTCGTTTTTCGGTACGTGCCTAAGAATGAGTTCCTCGGCCACGACGCCGCCAAGCGTGTGTATCGCCTTTTTCAGGTCTTCCAAAGCCTCCGCCTTGGTGCTGTATGTGTCAGACTCTCTGATGGTCGTGATGCCATGGTTCTCGATCTGGCGTATACGTTCGCGCGTTATGCCGTATTCCTTCCCGATAGCATCAAGTGTTCGGCTATCACCCTTGGGCGACAGCCCGTACCTGTCTGTAAGTACCTTTCTGGAGCGCTCCGGAAGACCTGCAAGCAGGTCTTTGGTCACCGATTTGGGTGCAAATGAGATCATATTATTCGCTAGAAATAAGCATATTTTGGATAGTATTTGACTATCTGCGAGGGTGTGGCATACGTTGTATCAAATGTCGCGCTGTGAGTCAAGAAAGGGCACTTGTCCACACAAAAAGAACACCTTTCATCGCACCGACCGATAAATAAGAAATAGGGCCTGTGATAGGATGCGCGCATGAGTTCATCGCCGCGCGTTCCGCCGCAAGACACAGAAACAGAACGCGCCTTGCTTGGTGCCTTGATGCTGAACCAGAGCGCGATGTACGAGGTCGCCGATGTGGTCGGTGTTGATTCTTTCTATGCGGGACGCCACAGGACGGTCTTCGACGTCATGCTTGCCTTGCACGCAAAGGGAGAGCCCATCGACGTGGTAACGGTTTCTGGAAAGTTGAAAGAGCGTAAACAGCTTCAAGAGGTCGGCGGAGCGGCGTATCTTTCCGAACTCGTCGGCGCTGCCGCTTCGCCGGGAAGCGCGCGCCACTATGCAGAATTGGTGCAGACGAAATTCGTACTGCGCAGCCTTATCGACGCCGCTGCAAAGATAAACGAACTCGGATTTGCGGAGGAGCGCGATATCGAAACGGTCCTCGACGAAGCGCAGTCGGCCATCTTCAGCGTCTCTCAAGCGCCGATGCTTCGCTCGTTCAGTTCTATCAAAGAGGAGCTGGCCGAGGCATGGGAACGCCTTGAGCACTTGCAGAAGCACGAAAATACATTGCGCGGCGTGCCGACAGGCTATCCCCAACTCGACAGTCTGCTGGCGGGTCTTCAGAAGTCAGACCTTATTCTTCTTGCCGCCCGCCCTTCAATGGGTAAGACGGCGCTCGCTCTCGACATCGCGCGGCAGTCGGCAACAAAGCACGGGACATCGGTGGGCGTCTTCTCTCTCGAAATGAGCTCACAACAGCTCGTCGACCGCATGCTCGCCGCGCAAGCGGGAGTCAACGCGTGGCGCTTGCGCACTGGAAAGATAAAGAAGGAGGACGAGTTCGCCCGTCTGCAGGAAGGCATGGGCGTACTTGCAGAGGCCCCGATCTATATCGACGACAAACCTTCCTCGACGGTTCTCTCAATGCGCTCCGTCGCGCGGCGGCTCAAGATGGAAAAAGGTCTCGGACTTGTGATTATAGACTACCTCCAGCTCATTACGCCGATACACGCGAGAGCGACCGACTCGATGGTGCAGCAAGTGACGGAGATATCGCGCTCCCTCAAGGCGATGGCACGTGAGCTCGACGTTCCAGTACTCGCCCTTTCTCAGCTCTCGCGCGCGGTGGAACAGAGGCGCGGTCGTCCGCGTCTTTCCGACCTGCGTGATTCCGGCTCTCTTGAGCAAGACTCGGATGTTGTCATGTTCATCCACAGAGAAGACAAGATGAGCGAGAACTCCGACAGACCCGGTGTCGCCGAGATACTGATAGAAAAACACCGAAACGGGCCGACGGGGAAGATAGAACTATTCTTCGACGAAGAGAAGACAACGTTCCGTTCCATAGACAAGAGCGACTTCGGCGACTTCACACCCGAAACGGAAGTTGAGAGCGAGACAGCTCCTTTCTAAATATGGACACGGCGTGTCCGTATATTAAACGACCATGAACGACCCCATCGAAACGCTCACGTCTCTTTTTGAGAAATTCCCCGGCATCGGCCCTCGGCAAGCGGGTCGATTCGTCCAGTTTCTCCTGCGCTCCCCTGCTTCCGTTCGTCGCGAGCTAGCGGAGGCCGTGCAGGCGCTCTCCGCGAGCGTGCATCAGTGCATTGAATGCATGCGCTTTCATTCCGAAAAAGGAAAGGCATGTGGCATATGTTCGAACAAAAACCGCGAGGCCTCCCTTCTTGCCGTTGTGGCGTCCGACGCCGACCTTACGGCCCTCGAAAGGAGCGGCACGTACAGCGGGCACTATTTTGTTCTCGGCGGCACCATCTCGCTCGCCTCCGAAAAAGCGAGCGGGCTTCGCGTCAAACAATTACTCGACTCCGTTCCGGCACGCGTAAAAAACGGTATGAATGAGGTTATTCTAGCCTTCCCTGCAACTCCGGAGGGCGACGCCACTGCGACACACGTTCGCGAGAAACTCGCCGAGATCCCAACCATTACGGTGAGCTCGCTCGGCCGCGGGCTCTCTACCGGCAGTGAGCTTGAGTACGCCGATCCTGAGACCATTAAAAGCGCGCTTGAGAGTAGGCGTTGATCACTGGCCGGATTACCTGGTAATACCCTCAAACGGACCCGGCAGAACATTCCCCATAGCTTTACGGAATACATCTCCTGCAATTCTCCTTTTAAGTTCAACATCTGAAAACCCGTCTTTCTTTTCCGCAGATGGATCATCGGGCCACGGTAATTCGTCAACGTAGACTCCCGGCCAATACTGAGGCTTCACTCCGAGCCTATCCACTTGCTCTCTTTCTTCAGCCTGTTCAGGACGATCATATTTTTGAGTCCTGTAGTATACATACCCCATGGTCTCGAATTGACGTGTCTCCCCATTCTCCTCAACGGTAAAGACCACTTTGAATGGATCACTTTTGTAGTTGGAGTGTTTCGCATCAGTCGAAATATCTTTCCATCCTTGAGGTGCCTCGATGCTGCAAGAGATATCCATATTCTCGGCCAGTTCGATCTTCCGCTTATCAACTCGAAGATGCATTTCACGATTTGCCTGCTGAGCCGGATCTACACCCACCGCATTTCGTATGTTCTGTAAATTACGATGCGCGCTTCGCAGCTCTCCGACATTCAATTCTGCCGTTACGACCTTAGGTCTCGGCTCCGCATGCTTCAGGGGATTCGGGATGCGACTCATGAAGCCTCCTGTCCCATCTGCCATATACCTCGCACTCTAAAGCCCCAATGTTGTTCTGTCTATGTATCCTTGTTCACATGCGGACGCTAGGCCTTTGTGTCGAGGTCGTTCGGCGGAGTGTGCCCTGCACCCTCGACCGTGATGTCGACACTTCCCTGTCGGTACTGTTTTTCTATTTCAGAGGCGAGACGCATTGACTGCTCATATACCCATACTCCGCGGTCCCAATCGGCGCGAGTAGACTCTTTGAAACCAAGTTGAATTGCTCGCGAGACCGATTCGAACATTTGGGATGCCATGTGAAGCTGTGCGAGCAGGTCGTTGTATTTTCTGCGACACTCATCCGCTTCGTGCCTTTTTCCCGACTTTTTCAGCGCTTCGAATTTTTTCGTTCCATCCTCTAAGACGGCCTTGAGGTCGGGAAGTTCGACGTCACTTTTAGCGAGCGCAAATTTTTTCATCGGAAGGTCGCGAAATGACTTCTTCCAGGAAAAATCGCTTCCTGACTTTTCTATCGGTGTTATCGCTTCAGACATGGGTTAGTTCGTCCATGATGATATATTCGCCTACAATCATACTCCACTTGTACGCACACAGCACTTGAGACTATCGAGAGCGCACTCGAAAGCAGAAAATAAGCTACAGGCCAATTGTGGACCGGGCCGCTTGCTCAAAAACAAGACTCGCTAGTTGATTCCTCGTTTGTGATTCGATATCCGCACCACGCCACGGCAGTGCATCTATAGTTATGATTGGCGATTTTTGCATTGAACGAGTGATTGTGCCGCTGGTGAATACGTTACGTTCTGCACCCTTTTCCGTAATGCGGAATAGTACGTCGAGCCGTTCGCCATCTTCTACCTGGTCGGAATTCGATGTTCTCAAAGTAGCCGACCGTTCCACCGTGCAATTAATTTGAACGCGTCTCGCCGCTTCCCATAAATGGTAACGTTCTGAAAATGGAGTTTTAGAAAACATTTTCCAAATTTCGGACGGAGGCGGAACGTGTGCAGTGCCCAGTACAATTCCGGGGGCCACTTTCGTATATTGGAGCTCTTGATTAGTCTCGGGGTAGTGTTCT
>MFMA01000051.1:4990-9845 GCA_001783355.1 Candidatus Kaiserbacteria bacterium RIFCSPLOWO2_01_FULL_54_20
ATATCTGTTGCGCAACGGCGAGCTGACCCTTACCGTCTTCGAGCTCAGCTCTTGCCTCTTCGGTCTGTCCGCGGGTAAAATAGTAATCCGCACGACGAAGACTTTCGCTCCCCTTTTCTACCCAGAAACTAACCTTTTTAAAACTATCCCTAAAATTGGTATTGAACCTCTTGTCGATTTCAGTGAGTTCTTGAACATCCGATTTTGCTATGTGTTCGAATAGCATTTCCATGTCGGCCACGGACGGTACTTGCACTAGCAGATGCTTACCCACGGACATTTCTTCCAACTGGATTTTGTCAAAAAAACCAGTCAGAGGAAAAGACTTCACATTCCGAGGCTCTTCGCTCTTCCGCTCAGACGGCTTGGGTACCTGTTGGCGCGCTCGTGCCGTCTCCAAGTCCGCAGCTGCCTGCCTCTCTGCGCGATACTGCGCTTGGACTCGCAGCACATCGTCTGGTTTTGGGCGTTCCGGAAGTCTTTCGTCCACACCCCCATTATAACTGGACCAACGAAAACCGCTCTCCTATGGGAGAGCGGTGATGCGGACTTTTGTGTACGGTTGGCGGTGGCCGCGCTTCACAAAATGGCGACTCTTTTGGCGGTAGCGTATGACGGTTACCTTGTCTCTGCGGCCCGCTTCAATGAGCTCGGCGGAGACTTTGGCGCCGTCCAAGTATGGAGCGCCGACTTTGGTCTCGGAGCCATCATCGGTAAGCAAGACTTTATCGAAAGTGACCTTCATCCCCTTTTCGGTAATGCCGTCGAGCTTTTCGATGCTCAAAACGCTGTCTTGAGTAACGACATACTGCTTCCCGCCCGTTTCGATGATAGCTATCTTGGCCATGTGTGCGCGACTATACCTAAAATCGGCAAAAAAGACAAGGGATTTGACACCATTTCGCAACAGGTAGACGATGCGTCTATGGCAATGAGAGGAGGTACTCATGCCAACAAAGCCGCCAAACAGGAAGCCTCCTTGGGAGGTTCCCGATTCGAAAGGTACGGCCGTATTCTTCGTTCTTTTCCGACTCGCGCGCTATTCCTTCGCGGTCGGATTCCTGGTGTATTCACTCGTGCCGTACCCGGAAACGGGAGCCGAAGGGGTTGAATTTATCAGGATGATGCTCTTGTTTTCGTATTCCATTACGATCCCTGCGGATCTTGTATTTTCGCAGGCGGACGCACGTGAACGCGATGGAAACTAGACCCCGGCATGTACTGCGTCCGGGGTCAGTTTTTTTAAGAAAGGATTTTTCAAGAATGTAGCATCACGGAATCGCTTTTAGTCCACCTTTCGTTATCTCACGTACGTCCTCACGCGGTGCTGAGCCATCGAGTGCAGCGATAACCTCCCAGTGCGGATACGTGAGACGCTTGGCTTCAGGTTCAATTCCGGTCTTGAGATAATGCGTCAACGCCGGCCCGTGCTCTGCTCCTCTGAAAACCTCCCCCGTTTCCCCTTTGCTCCAATCTCCAGGGATCCTCGAAGGGAGTCCCTTTATCGCCGAGGCAACGCGGAGATCTCTCCAGTCTGAAAGATTCCACGCAAAGCGGAGTAGCTCTTCGTTGTTGTACTGCAATACTTTGTCGAAAGCGGTGCTGCGACCCACGCGCAATGCGGCCTCCCCCGCCTGCTCCTTTATATTCGATAGCACCTGAATAGCGGCGGCGTTTCTGAGAAGTTGATTTGGCGCTTGCTGACTCGTTTTGCTGAGAAGGTGCAGAGTACCGGCTGCCGAGATGACGTGGTTAACAAGTTCTCCCGTAATACCGTAAGTCGGCTCGATCTCGAAAACTCGCTTATTCTCAAGCAGCGCTGTTCCAGCCAGGGCTCCATAAAATACATCGAATTCGACAGCGCGACCGTCCGTCATCAGAATGTGCATGAGACGGTACGGGTCCTCAATGAATTTTCTATCGGACGCTACGGCTGCAGCAACTTCCGCCACCATCTTGCCCGCCGGGCCACCACCCTCCAATATGACGAGCTTAGATCTCTTGATGCGATCGTGAATTCCTCTGAAATTCGCGACAAATGAGTCGGCAGAGTGTTCAAGGCCAGTGACGCGCACTATTTGACCACCTTCCAATGTCACTGGTTTCCATTCTTCGAGCGGTCTGTCACGGCTCGCTCTTTCAGGAGTAGGTACGGATGTTGCGACTTGCGGAATTGCCGAGGCCGCAGCAGTAGTGACCGCCGCGGCGATAAGAGCTCTTCGTGATATGCGCGTTTTATTTGGATCTTCATTACTCATATGTTTGCAGATCCGGTTTCTCCAAAAGAGGCGTTTCGAGCGCCGCCGACTCGCCAGTGATGCGGAGAACGTCTTTGTCTATTTTCCCAAGCTCCTTCGAGCCGGCGTTGAAGTGATTGACCGTCGTCGAAAGAGAATTGCCCAATTTTTTATAGTAATCCTGATATGCATTCAAATGTCGGCCGAGGGCTTCGACGTTTTTCGCGATGTCTTTTGCGGTCTCCTCTATTTTGAACGCCTTGAAGCCGTAGAGAACCGATTGCAGATATGCCGCAAAGGTCGTCGGCGAAACGATAATGACCTTCTTTTCGTTGTATGCGTAGTCGATAAGGTTGCGCGTATTCACTTTTACCGAGCCGACCTCGTTGATGAGAAGGTCGTAGTAAATGGCTTCTGCCGGAATGTACATAAAGGCGAAAGGCAACGTTCCGTCTTTCGGCCGCACGTATTTCGAGGTCTCATCGATGCGTAGCTTCAAGTCGTTCTTGAACTGCTTTTCAAGTTCGGCACGTTGCGTGTCGTCGATAGCATCTACCAAGCGTTGGTAATTATCAAGTGAGAACTTTGCGTCTATCGGTATCATCCCCTCTTTCGTGACGATGACAGCGTCCACCGTTTCGCCTCCGGGAAATGCATGTTGCATTTCGTAGGAGCCGGGCGGCAGAATATTCGAGAGGATGAGTTCGAGCGACGCTTCGCCGAGATTCCCCCGCTGCTTCTGGTGCTTCAAAACTTTTTCGAGATTCGCAAGCTGGTCTGCGATGACCATGAACCGAGTCGTGGACTCGTTGGTCTTCGTCTGCTCGCGCGCGACCTCGGTGAGTTGTTTGGAAACCAGGTCACGAATATCGGACGCAAGGCGCTGGGATTCACCGAACTGCGTGCGCATACTCTCGAACATACGGCTCGTTCCCTCTCCAAGCTTGGTCTCCAAGCTTCGTTCCAGTTCCTGTATGCGTTGCTGGAGCAAAACCATACCCTGTGTGTCCTGCCCTTCTTGCTTGCGGCCCAAAAGCACGTACGCGAGGAGTCCTAAAATAGCGACAAGAAGACCAATAACGAGCCATTCCATGCGGCGATTGTAGCACGCTGGCCTTTTGTGCTAGGGTTCCAGCGGAAGGAGTGCCTGCCATGCGCGGAATATGCCCCCGGTGCAAGGAGTTTCGCATCCTAGTGAAGCGAAAAAACAGTGACGAACGCTTCTGCAGTAGATGTGTTTCGCAACTGAGCTACCAAGAGGAAAAGGCGGCGCGAAAAATACTCAAAGGTTCCCTGCCCATTGCACAATGCATTAAGTGTAAGCGGGAGCGGCGAATCGTTAGCAAAGGGCGGTGCGGCTCGTGCTGTAAAAAGAGTCAGCCCGCTGAGCAGCGTCCAAAGTCCTTGTTCCGAGGACTTTCCTCAAAAACTTAGCCGTATGCGTGCTTGCGCGCATACGGCTGTCTGTTATCCTTTGTTTTCATGCTGACACAAAAAATTCGCACCGACATGACCGCCGCGATGAAGGCAAGGGACGACTTGCGCGTGCAAACTTTGCGAGGAGCGCTGGCGGCATTCACCAATGAGCTTGTCGCGAAAGGCAAAAAACCAACCGAGGAGCTCGACGACAAGGATGCAGTGACTGTGCTGAAGCGCCTTGCAAAGCAGCGCAAGGAGGCCGCCGGGGTGTATGAGAAAGGCGGTCGCGCGGAACTCGCCGAAAAGGAATCCGAGGAACTCAAAATAATCCAAGAGTATCTGCCGCAAATGGCCGGTCCTGAAGAAATAGAAAAGGTCGCGCGCGCAAAGATGGCGGAAGGTATTACCGATGCCGGGAAACTGACCGGCGCCGTCATGAAAGAATTTGCCGGCCGCGCCGATGGGAATGACGTCAAAAAGGTTATCGCTTCGCTCGTTCAATAAGCACGAACCGCGCCTTTTATCGCACTAGTATGTCGGCGCGGAGACTCGTCGAGCCATCACTGTCGATAACCCGGAGGCGGCGGCGGCTATGCCGAGTGCGATCGCGAGTACGACGGGAAGGGTAAATGCAAATGCCAGGAAGAACACCGTTATGCAGAGCATGATGCGGCCTGCCGCGAGCCCCATTTCTTTGAGCGCGGTGTATTCGTCGAGAAACGCTCCTCTATCGCTTGCCTGTTCGAACGTGAACGGATCTGCGTGCGTACTATGCGCTCCCGCAGTGGTGTGTGCAAACACGTCGGCAACGATTATTCCGAAAGGTGTTCCAGCCGCGAATCGAGCGACCCAGCCCGACATGGCTATGACCACGTGCACTGTTGAGGAATTTTTCAGCTCTAGCGAATTCATCACTTTCGCATATATCTTTCTGAAAAGAAGTATGAAAAGGAGTGTGAGGCTGAAGACGAGCCCGAGCCCGAAATAAGACCAGCCGAGGATGAAAAAGACAGCGAGCGGCCATACCAAAAAAAGCGCCGCTCCTTGGAATCCTTCGAGCAGGGACTGCAATACGAGCCCGTGATTCTTTCTCTGCCATAATTGCGAAAAGGCATACACAAGCGGCCACGAAAATCGTTCGCGAGTGTCGTTCAGGAAAAGTGCGGGCAGCGCGGAGAGCAGAAGGATGGCCGCTGCTC
>MFMA01000052.1:0-2389 GCA_001783355.1 Candidatus Kaiserbacteria bacterium RIFCSPLOWO2_01_FULL_54_20
CCGGATACTGCGCTATCCGCAGTTCAGCGACATGAAGGAATCAAAACGCTCGTATAGGTTTTTGGAAGACGACTTTGAGGTCCCCGCAACGCTCGTTATATTCGGCGATTCCATATGTCTCGGCTCCAAGCAGGACAATGAACTGCGGATGGTGTTGATAGAGAACCCGATGATGGCTCAAACCCTCACCTTTATGTACAAGGTGCTCTGGTCGAGACTGTCTGAAGAATAAAAAGAGAACATCCATTTCTCCAATAGCCAGGAGCGCATATAGAAACAAGAATCTCCGGTCGGCGCTAAGCGGACCGGAGATTCAGCGGCGGAATATCAACTTGGAGAGCCAGAAACTCACCGGTATGAGTGCCACCAAGGCGATCACTTGAAGAGGTAGATACCACCAACCCCACTCCGTGACCGCGTAATTGATCGCGGGCGCGTTGAGCAGGAACAATAGTATCTGCTTCACGACCAACAAGCCCTGCTCACGTAGCCGCCGTTCATGCTCATACTTCTCGAACGTCCATGTCCTCTGCAGGACGAGATGGACGGTGAGCGCCGCGACCAACCCAAAGATCGCTGCCTTAAGGTACGCGACCCTCAGCGCCTCAATGCAGAAGAACAACACTGCATAGTAGGCAACGGTTGCAACGAACCCGACAATTCCGAAACGGAGGAACTGCTGGACCACAGGATGGATCCAGACTGCCACTGATGCGCCGAGTACCCATCGACGCACACTCAATCCACGACGAATTTGCATGTCGCTTTCTCCTAGCGTCGACGTGCCCGATGCGCTCGAGCGTGCGATTTGGTGAACAAAGTCTTCGAGTAATCTACATCAGATCTCGCGCGCGCGGTATTGGAGCGCCTCCAGCATGTGCGGCGGCTCTATCATCTCGCCTCCCGCGAGGTCGGCGACGGTGCGCGCGAGCTTGATCGTGCGGTGGTATCCGCGAGGCGAGAGCTTCATGGAGTTGGCGGCTGCGACAAGTGTACTTTCTGCTTTATCGGATAGGTTCGCAAGCGACTCTATGTGTTTCGGTTTCATGTCTGCGTTCGTGAAAATGCCGGCTTTCTCGAAGCGCGCTCGCTGCCGCTCGCGCGCTTTTGCGATATGCTCACGCGCGGCTTTTGTCTCACCCCCAACTCTCTTGGCGCGCACGCTGAGCGTTTCCAGCGGCATTTCGCCCACGCGCACCCACATGTCTATCCTGTCAGCGACGGGCCCGCCTATCTTGCGACGGTATTTCTCTATCGTATGCGGCATGCACTGACATCGTGCACTTCCCGCAAAACCGCACGGGCATGGAT
This sequence comes from Candidatus Kaiserbacteria bacterium RIFCSPLOWO2_01_FULL_54_20, assembly GCA_001783355.1. Classification (GTDB taxonomy): domain Bacteria; phylum Patescibacteriota; class Minisyncoccia; order Phycocordibacterales; family UBA2100; genus UBA10103. The sequence continues at coordinate 1,312 of MFMA01000052.1, forward strand.
TGAGGGCGGCGATGAGCATGAAATTTGCAGGAAAGATCGCCGTCCCTCTCGCGCGCGAGATACTGACGACGCGGTCTTCGAGCGGTTCGCGCAGGGCATTGATGACATCTCGGTGGAATTCGGGGAATTCGTCAGCAAATAAGACGCCGCGGTGTGCGAGCGTTACCTCGCCGGGTCGCAAAGCTGCGCTGCCGCCCCCAATGAGCGAAGCGTACGAAGATGTGTGATGCGGGGAACGGAACGGCGGCCTGAACATCACACCGCCGGCGAGTGTTCCTGTGAGCGAATGAATGGTCGTCACTTCTATCATTGCCTTCTCGGAGAGGTCGGGCAGTATCGCTGCGGTAGCCCGCGCAAGCAGTGTCTTTCCGGTGCCAGGCGGACCGTAGAGGGCGATATTATGGCCGCCTGCGGCGGCTATGATGAGGCCGCGCTTCGCGCCTGCTTGCCCGCGGATCTCGTCGAGCGCAGAGTCATCCTCAAGTACGCGTCTCCTCAACGGTTTTCTCACTGTCGCTTTGTAGTCGGGGTCCTGCAACATAGCAAGAACGTGTTCAAGCGAAGATACGGCATGTATCGTGAGATTGGAGATTAGGGACGCCTCTTCGAAGTTGTCTTCCGGAACGTACAGGTCCGTGAAGCCGGCATCGTGCGCCGCGCTTGCTATCGAGAGGGAGCCGAGGATGGGCCGTATCGTGCCGTCGAGCGCGAGTTCGCCCGCGAATAATCTTCCTTTGGGATCGAATGTCGTCTGTTCGGATGCGAGAAGAAATGAGAGCGCGAGGGGAAGATCAAAAACAGCCCCTTCTTTCTTAAGTGCGGCCGGGGCGAGCGAAAGAACGATCTTCTTGTTGCTTCGTTTTGGCGACTCGAGTGCGCGGGTGTTTTTTATCGCAGCAGCGAGCCGGTCCTTCGCCTCTTCGACAGATTTATCCGGGAGTCCGACAATGGTGAACGCATGGAGTCCCTTCACAATGTCGCACTCAACAGTAACGATGTGCGCCGCGGGCAGCGCGGGTTGCGCACCGTAGACGCGCGCGAATCCGGAAGCGATCTTTTGCTTCTCCGCCATTGCGGC
>MFMA01000052.1:2451-8800 GCA_001783355.1 Candidatus Kaiserbacteria bacterium RIFCSPLOWO2_01_FULL_54_20
TCTAGAGGATAGGCTCGAAGTTCCCACTGCTCGCCTGTTGGTAGGCCGCTTTCACCGTCCATATCCTCAAGAGGATACTCCAGGTGGACTGACCGCAGCTCATGTCTCTTGTCGTACACGTAGAAGTGGTACGGCTTATACTTCTCTGCGCGTGCAAGAAAGCTGAATACATGGGCGAGCGGTGTCACGACTCGCTTCTTACCTCCGAATCTGCGAATGATGGTCGAGTCGCGCGCGGCTCTTCGAATCGGCCGTACCCTCAATCGCATCGCGGGTACGTTTTCTTCACGGACATTTCCAAGATAGACACTGAACATACCGTCAGCGAATCCATTGAATTTGGTCCAGAATATCCGAAGCCCTTCCTCAGCCGTAAAGTTCTGGACTGGCGGCATTTGCAAAGAGCACGTGTGTTTTTTGGGCATGGAGCCCTCCTTAATGTCAAAGACCTGAATGATCGGTGACTGCACTTATCATCAGTAAATAATTGAAAATTAGTCGGAAATAATGTATCATCCATGCATCAAACTGAGAAAATGCCTCTAAATATGGTTATTTATCTATCAGATAGTTGTCGGAAAATATGTACAAAAAGGCATTAATGGCGGCTGGGCTTGATGAAAAGCAGGTGGATGTCTATATCGCCTGCTTGGAGGCCGGGCCCTCAAAAGTGCCGGAAATCGCTCGGCAGGCGCAGATAAAGAGGACGACCACGTACGGTGTAGTCGACGAGCTCGTGTCTATGGGCCTGCTTTCCAGCAGCTACAAGGGAAAAACTAAACTATACGCAGCGCGAGACCCGGAAGTGATCGCCTCCTTACTCGAAGATAGAAGGAAAAGAGTGTCCGAAATACTGCCGGGGCTGTCAGAGCTGTTCCTCACTCACAACGTAAGACCGAAGATACAGTTTTTTGAAGGGAGAGAAGGGATCAAGAAGATCTACGACGATATTCTTGAATGTAAATCCAAACGGGTTCAGCAGATCGTACGGGTCAGAGATCACATCGCCGCCGTCGGTGACGTGTTCATCAAAGAATACATACAAAGGCGTGTTGCCCGGGGCATTGTTGCCTACGACCTTCACCCGAAAGCGGGAGATTTATACACGGAAGAGAGGGGTACGGAAAATCTAAAGCTGAAGCGGCATGTGCGCTACCTGCCTCCAAACGTTTTTCACGCAGCGATGATAATGCTCTATGACCACAAGGTCGCGATGGTCTCGACTAAAGCGGAGAACTTCGGGTTCATTATTGAAAGCAAAGAGTTCTCCAACACACTAGGCGCCTACTTCGATTTTATGTGGGGGCTCGGTTCAAAAGAACCGGACCTAGCGTAGGCCACTACTACAATACTACCGGGCGTGCGCGACACAGGTCGCGGCGGCAGGATTCGCTTCGAGGCGGTCCATCGGGATCTCCGTTTTACACACATCACACGTTCCATACGTGGATTTATCCATTTTTTCAAGCGCCTTGTCTATTTCGCGCCGTCTTTTTTCCAGCTCCTCAACAAGCGGTACGTTGGTTGCGAGCTCTTCAATATTGTCCGCGGCATCGTTCGGATCCGATTCCTCAACCTTCGAGACGGAGCTGCCCTGCCAATCACCGCCGACAGATTTACCGTGCTCGGCGAGCTCCTCGCTCAGCGAGTCGCGCTCGGCTTCAAGATTTGCGCGCAAGTCGTTCAGCTCGTCCTCGGTGAGATGAGACATGCTCGGAATAATACAGGGACAAGTGAGAAGGGACAAGAGGCCGCGTCACAATTTACGCTCTGCCCGCAAACGGGAGAGGATCTCGGTGAACGAATACACGCTCTCTCCTATGATGAGGAGATGCTGTGTCGGAAAAGAGTAATACAATTCGATAGTTCCAGCATCATTTTTGAGCGCGCGAACGTCGTAATTGCGCATGACCACATCTTCAAATCGTCGTTTTTCCGGGAGACCATTCACGCCGAGCACCTGGTCCGGGACTGTCGTGAAGGCGGGGGCGAGATCGGCGTTCATCGTCTGTTCCCACGCGAGCATCCCGGCGAATGCACGCTCGTAGGAGAGAACCGGTATCACGAAGATCGGCGCATTTTCGTCGACAGTATGAATTCCGAAAAAGAATTCGCTCGATAGCGCGCGCAAGAGGTCCGGGGACGCCCGGGTGCCGAGCGCACGCAGGAACTCTTCAAGGATAAGCGGTCTCTCGGTTTCCGCACCCTCGGGGGTAGTTTCAAGTGTCGTTGGAACGAAGCGCGTGATCGAACCAAGGGTCGCACCGCTATCGGCACGTGCTTGCGCAACCAACCGCTTCACTTCAAGAGACGATCGATTTTCTAGAGGAAATGAATAGTTTTTCTCGGCGAATAGTAGAGAGTTTCCCGTTTCCCGCGGAGGAATGCCCGAGCGTTCCTGCATGGTAATGTAGACGCCGAAAGATGCGGCGGCGCCCAAAGCGGAAAGGAGAAAAACAGCGAAAAGTATCCGGAATGTCCTGCGTGAGCGTACTGCTTTGATCTGCTCGCGTTCGACGACATCGCTTTGTGCGTATTGTTTTTCGCTCTCGAGCGCCACCGCACGTACGAGCGAGATTTTCTTATCACGCACGATGTCCTGCAGATCATTCTTGAGGGTCCGGAACGGCGAGACGATGGAGGATATAAGATCACCTCCCGGTGTCGTGCCGACCGCTTTGCCCGGCGCGATATCCCCTTCGTGCGTGGCGGGAGAGTTCTCCGGAGCTTTGGCGCTTTCCGGCAAAGGTTTTTCCGGGGCGTTCTGCTTAGTATCTGAAGAAACACCCAGCATCGTATCGAATACGTGCACCTCTTTCGGTTTTTGCACTTCGCCCGGAGCATCGTGGCGCTCCGGGAGCTTGATGTCTTTCAATATCTTGGAGATCGCCTCATCCTCTTTTTTCAACTCTTCAGGCGTGTGTGGAGGCGGGGGCGGAGATACTGCAGGAATGCTTTCGGAGAGCGGCGAGATGGGCGGGCTCTCTACAGGTGGTGTCGGTACCGGTATTTGTATTGGGGCTTTGGGCGGGACAGGGGGAGGGGGCGGTGTTTGGATAGGTGGCGGCGGAGGTACGACCTGTTTTGCAGGCGCGGGTTTTATCACCACCTCTTCAATGAATCGTGCTTCTTCGATCGGTTGGGGAGGAGGCGTCGGTTGTCCTTCCCCTACGTTAGATGTGCCGGCGGGGGCGGTCGTTGGAATTTCGTCTGCCATAATCATTTCCTCCACCCTGACCCGGTTTTATTCCCTTTCTCGCAGCCCATTCCGGATCAGCGGCTTTGATAGAGAGATTATACCGCCCCTTCTCGTCGATCTCTTTGATAACAACGGGGACGACGTCGCCTATCGCAACTGCATCCGTCACTTTGTCTATCCTGAACGGAGCCATCTCGGACACGTGTACAAGTCCGTCGTTGTTCGGACCGATCTTAACGAACGCACCAAAGTCCATGAGGCGCACTACGGGACCTTCGAATTTGTCGCCGACCATGTACTCGCGCGTAAGGTCCATAATTTCCTTTTGTGCGGCTTCCGCGGTGCCGTTGCGGCCGGTAACGAACACCGTACCGTCCTCTTCTATCGTGATGTCGTCGCAGCCGGTCCGCTCGCGGATGCCGTTGATGGTCTTTCCGCCGGGGCCGATAACGAGTCCGATCTGATCGACTTTTACTATTACAGTGAGGATCTTCGGTGCGCGTGGAGAAATGTCGGTGCGTGGCGAGGGGATCTCTTTTTGTATTACGTCGAGTATCTGCAGTCGCGCTTTCTTCGCTTGAGCGAAGGCCTCGCTAAGCACCTTGAGCGGCACGCCGTCCACCTTCACGTCCATCTGCACTCCTGTCACACCCTCGGAAGTTCCCGCGACTTTGAAGTCCATATCGCCATGATGATCTTCAGGTCCTTGAATGTCGGTGAGTACTTTATAGATGCCTGCTTTTGCATCCGACATGAGACCCATTGCTATCCCTGCGACCGGCCGTGTTATCGGGACTCCTGCGTCCATGAGTGCGATCGAACCCGCGCAAACGGTGGCCATCGAGGTGGAGCCATTCGAGGCGAGACATTCCGAGACGATGCGAATGGTGTAGGGGAAAACATCTTTTGCAGGCAAGACAGCGCGCAAAGATTTTTCTGCGAGCGCGCCGTGCCCTGTCATGCGGCGGTTGAATCCGCCCACGCGACCCGTCTCACCCACGCTGAACGGGGGGAAGTTGTAGTGAAGCATGAATGTTTTCTTTTTATCCTGGAATTCGATGGTGTCGATGAGCTGTGCGTCACCTGGTCCTCCGAGCGTGAGGGCGGCCAAGACGTGCGTCTGTCCGCGATAAAAGAGGCCGGTTCCGTGTATGACAGGAGAAATACCGCCCGCTTGCGCGTAGAGCGGTCGTATCTCGTCAAGCGCGCGACCGTCGACACGCTTCCCTTCTTTGATAGCAAGGTCGTGTACGTACTCGTCTATGCGCAGTTCGAAGTGTCCGTCGAGCTGGTTCGGCTCGGTGTCGGGAAGCTGCTCTGTGGCGTGCTTCATCCACTCCGATTTCAAAGCATTTATCTCCTCTTTGCCAAGTTTCCCGCCGAGCGTCTCAAGCTTCGGCTTTAAGAATGCGTCGAACACGGGCGGTATTTCCGTGTGTTCACCAGGTTTCTTGAATTCGCTTTTCGTCTTGCCGCGCTCCGACACGATGGCTGTTTGCCATTTTTGTATCGTCTCTATCTCCTCGCTCGCTCGCACGAGCGCGGCATCGAGCATCTTCTCATCCACCTCGCGCGCATTCACTTCGATCATGTTGACGAGCCCGTCTTTGCCCGAGACCGTTAGGTCCATTTTCGCTTTTGGAGGTAATTCATCTTGTCGTTGGCCGTATGTAGGATTCACGATGAGCTCATCGCTCCCGTCTTCGATCCCGATGCGAACGGCCGAAACGGGTCCATTCCACGGAATGTTCGATGTGGCTATCGCGAGCGACGCTGCGTTCACGGCGAGTATGTCGGTGTCATAATCTTCTATCGAAAGCACTGTGACTATGACCTGCACCTCTCGCTTCAGACCCTTAGGGAAGAGCGGGCGTATCGTTCTATCAACAATGCGTCCCGAGAGGACAGCCTCGTCGGAAGGCCGGCCTTCCCGGCGCATGAAGCGCGAGCCTAGGATTGCGCCCGCCGCGTAAAATTTTTCCTCGTACTCGACTGTAAGCGGGAAGTAATCTTTGTCAGATTCTTTTCCCATCACGACGGTCGCAAGACATGCACTGTTGCCGTAGCGCAATAAGACCGAACCGCTCGCCTGGTCCGCCCAATCATTGAACTCGGCCACCATCGTCTTTCCCCCAATGTCGAGGGAGTATTCTTTCTTTTGCATTTCTGCTTTGGTGATGTCTAGATTTCAGCGCGCGTTTCCGCTGCCTATCCAAACACCACGATTATCTTGTATGACGCGACTATACCACGTCGTGCTACTATTGCACCATGATGCTTTCGAAAGGTACCTGGTCCGGTAGTATATTTTGGTTCTCTCTGGTCGTTGCAAAACTTTCGTTCGTAGGGCTGGTTGCACTCTTCGGCCTTCAGGTCTACACACGCTGGTATGTAAATAAGGATTTTGCGTTCCTCCCCGGGTTCGGACTTGAGGCTCTTACCATCTCTGTTTTTGCACTAATCTTGGGGTTGGCATACATACACCGGAGCGAGAATTCGTAACCACAATACATTCCTGGGCTCTCTCGGCGGGCATGTGCTAGTATGCCGGCATCTATGCAGGTGTTTGTCTTTCCAGCAATAGTTTCGGTCATTGCGTGCGTTGGAGCGTATGTATGGGGAGGATTCGCGGCCCTCTTCCTTGTTGTCTTGCTTGCGGTGTTGGAAACGACGTTGTCGTTCGACAACGCCGTCGTTAATGCAAAAGTTTTGGCGCGCATGGACGAGAAATGGCAGCGCTTGTTCCTCGTGTGGGGCATTCCGGTCGCGGTATTCGGCACGCGCTTCGTTCTGCCGATATTCATCGTCGCGGCGGCTGCTGGCCTCTCACCGTTGGTCGTCACGAAATTAGCGCTGTTCGATCCCGCACACTACGGCGAGTACATAGAAAAAGCGCACGTGGCGATCGCGGCATTCGGTGCGGCGTTCCTTTTTATGGTTTCCCTGAAGTATTTTTTCAACGACCGTAAGACGGTACACTGGATCGCCATAGTGGAGAAATATGTGTCGAGCTGGGGCGGCATCGAGGCAATAGAGGTTGCGCTCACGCTCTCCGTGCTCCTGCTGTGCTCTTTCATCGTGCCGGCCGCAGCTGCAACGATACTTTTTGCCGGCACCGTGGGCGTCGTGCTTTTCATCATTATCGAAGGC
>MFMA01000053.1:0-1858 GCA_001783355.1 Candidatus Kaiserbacteria bacterium RIFCSPLOWO2_01_FULL_54_20
GACGACAATGGTAATGGGGAGGACGTATTGTGATTTCATATAGAGCCATTTTACCTATATTTCTGGCCTCGCAATAGACTTGACTTTGTTGCTTATTGTGTAGTATTATTACCTTAGACTTTTCTCTAGTCTCCTGTGTGCCACTGACGGTGCATGGGAATCCTGGAGGAAAGGGTAGATCTTCGACAGGATTCTGACTGCTGCTACCCACTGGCGAAAGGAATTGTCATGCAACGCTATATCGGTCGCGTGGTTACCCTTGATGCGTTTAAGCATTGTGGGTTCATCTCTCTTGCCTCTATTGTCAAGGAGGATGATTCTGCGCACGACCTTGCGACCACGCAGGACGTGTTTGTCCATCAAGATGATTGCGGCTCTGCGCTCAAGCAGGGTATGCAGTTGGCGTTCGAGGTCGTCCCCGACCAACGTCGCGGCGGCAATGCGCTCCGTGCGGTGGATGTCAATGAGTATGTCGTTGGCGAGCTTGTGCTCGTCGGCGAAAGTTCCGGCGCAAGCCGGGAGCTCACCGACCCGCGGTCGCTCTATGTCCCGCCGACTCCGGCTCAGCGAGGGCTGATGAAGCCCGTTGCCCCCGAAGAGGTTGAGCAAGTGCTGATAAATCGGCCGATGCCGTTGGTACCTCGCACAAGTGGCGAATGTACCGAAAGTGCGGCCGAGATTACCCGGCACCTTATGCAACGCCTCTTCCCCCAATTCGCCGCCTTAAGCGATGAAGAAGGGGTCGAGATGGCCGACGAAAAGTTCGATGCGGTCATCAAGCAGGCAATCGACGACCACAAGGAGCTTGGCATGGAAAACCAAGCGACCCACATGCTGGGCCAGGCCAAGACTTACAAAGGTCTGCGTATGATTCTGCGGAGCGAGGAAGACCTCCTGCGCCCCGAGACACTCATTCCCATGCAATACTTGCCCGACCTCTTTATGGCCGTGCCGGTGTGGTACTTCTGGGCGGACAATTCAACCCAGCGAGATGCGGCCACGTTGAAAAGTGAAAGGGACCCGCAGGTTCATAAGAAGCTGAAATACTTCTGCGACCAGATTCCAAACCAGCGGTGGGTGGACACCTTTCTCATGTTCAACCGCCGAATGAGGACACTTCCGGATTACAAGGGAGACCTTATTCCTCCGCGTATCATTGCGCGGATGCGGAAGATGGCCGGCCTGTTCGACCACTTGGTCATCATGACGCCGTATCACGACGTTGCGGGTCAGGACTGGCAGGACTTGCAATGGCTCAGGAGCATCGACCCCTACGTGGTCGGGTTCACCAACGGTGTCCCGCTCATGTTTGTGCTCGGTCGCTTCAGCGACTCAGGCACCTTCCCGCTTTACAGCGAGCTGGTTGCCGACACCATTGCTTTTCTCCGCGCGAATGTGGATAAACTCAAGGGCTTCAACGGCCCTGAGCGAGAGCCAATCAACAACCCGTACTGGCATTTTGTTCCTGGAACCAACAAGAACAGCAACTCTTGCTTTATGGGGCCTCTGGGTAACCACCTTGTCAGTCATACCAAACAGCTTCTCACTGCGTTCGACAACGGGAATCTGTTCGACTGGCTTCGTGGCGAGGATGGCAACCTGCCAATGCGCACCTGACTGCACCGCAGAATCCTAACAAACAACACACCCGCCCCCAAAGGGCGGGTGTTTTTTTATGACGCTATTTTACACGGTCGGGTAAAATGCGTACCCAGTCAATTAAGTGTCTATAACTCCAGCTATCGCTGAGTTTATGAACATTCTAAAACGGCAAGGTGTGGGTGAGGGCGGGGGAGTTGGGAGAAACAAGCTCCCACTTGCTCGTGTCGAGCTTTATTTCGCGCACGCCGTCGTAGTC
>MFMA01000053.1:1889-5584 GCA_001783355.1 Candidatus Kaiserbacteria bacterium RIFCSPLOWO2_01_FULL_54_20
GTAGTCGCGGACTTTTTCTTTGAGCCCCTGCTTCCACCAACCGACCGCCTCCAATCCGTCGGCGGTTTTGTTGCGCCCGAGCGTCGCTTCGGCCAAGTTGTCGAGCTTAAGCCGCCGGCCCAGCACATTTTTGATTTCTTTAAGCAGGTCAACACTTTTTATTTTGGTGAGGTCGCCGGCATAGTACTTGCCGAGTATGGGGAGGTCAAAATGTTCTGAATTGTAGCCGACCAACATATCCGCACTCTCAAGCACGGGCCAGAGCTTGGCGAGCTCCTCGCGGTAAAAGCTGCTGAACTCGTTGGTGCTGCTGTCGTGGAGAGCAACTACTGTAATCTCCAGGTTGGAAAAGTCGCCGTTACCGCGGAAGTCGCCCTCGGTTTCTATGTCGAAAGTAATACGTTTCATATAAGAGATTCAAGATTCACGATTTAAGATTCAAGAAGAATTGCGGGAGATCGGCTTCCGCGACCGTTTCTTCCGCGCCGCTTGCGAGATTTTTTACTTTGAACCGGCCTGAGGCAAGCTCATCCTCGCCCACAACGATGAGCCAAGGGATTTTATTTTTTGCCGCCGCTTTTATCTGGTCGCCGAGCTTGCGCTCGCCAAAGTCGACCGCCGCGTTGACCCCGCCGCGCCGCAGGCCCCCCGCCAGGGTCTGTGCCTGTAGGGCAAGATCGGGGGCCGTGACGGCAAAATAGACCTGCGTAGGGGGAGTGTAGGCCGGCAGGAGGCCTCGGGACTCCATAAAGAGCCGCATGGTCTCATAGCCCATACCAAAGCCCACGCCGGGCAGAGGCTCGTCGTCAAAAAGGGCGGTCAGGTTGTCATAGCGGCCGCCGCCGAAGATGGCGCGGCCGTTGTCCGGGTGCGTGTCAAAGACCTCAAACACCATTCCGCTGTAGTAGGCAAACCCGCGCACAACCGATGGGTCGTAGACGATGTTGTTGATGCCGGCCTCCGCAAAGTCGGCGATCATCTTGGCGATATCCTGCGGCACGTTTTGCGGGGAGAGCAGGCTTTTGTTGATGCCAAACTCTTTGAGCTGCAGGTCGAAGTCTACCTCGGATATTTTGGCACGGCGGTCGAGCAGGGCAAAAAACTTTTTAGTTTGCTCTTCGTCTAGATTATTTTCTTGCGTGATGGCTTGTATTGCCTGCCGGCTCCCGACTTTTATAACAAAGTCGCTCTCGCGGGCGCCGAACGCCGCCATAAGCCCGTAGGCAACCGCCAAAACCTCGGCATCGGCGGCAGGGGAGTTGGAGCCAAAGAGGTCGACGTTGAGCTGCCAGAACTCGCGCAGGCGGCCGCGCTGCGGCCGCTCGTAGCGGAAGAAGTTGGGCACGCAATAGAGCCGCAAGGGGAAGCCAAACTCGCGCCGCCGTCCCGCAACCATGCGCGCGACCGTCGGCGTCATCTCGGGGCGCAGGGTTACCTCGCGGCCGCCGCGGTCGGTAAAAGTGTAGGTCTGCTCGTTGATGATTTCTTCATTCTCCGCGTTTTTGTTTTTATAGAGTTCGGAGGGCTCGAGCACCGAAGCGCCATACTCTACATAGCCGACCTTCTCTGCCACAGCGCGGCAGGTGTCTATAAAGTACTGTAGCAACGCCTGGTCCTCCGGATAAAAATCGCGGACGCCTTTGTACGGCTCGACCGACATTTTTTTAATGGCGCGGTTGTCTTTTTTGGACATAAGAGAGCTTGCTTGTTATTCTAACAGAAATGGCTGATATCCTGAACATGGAAAGGACCTCTCAAAGGAAGAGCCAGGCGGGCCAGGTACTTAATCTTTATAAGCAGTTAGGCGAGACCCCGCGAGAGCGGCTGGAGCGCCTGCGGGTACAGCGGCCGCACTACGAGCACGAGGTGCTCTCCTACGCCGGACGGCTCGACCCGATGGCCGAAGGGGTGCTTTTATGCCTTGTCGGCTCGGCCAACAAGCGCCGCGAGGCGTATCTTGAACTTTCAAAAGAGTACGTGCTCGACGTATTGTTTGGATTTTCTACCGACACGTACGACGTACTCGGGCGCGTCACCGACACCGGCGACCCGGCAACCATCACCCGCGCGCTGGTGCAAAAAGGGCTCAACGAATTCCGCGGACACATCGAGCAGGAGTATCCGCCGTACTCATCGAAGACGGTCGAGGGCAAGTCGTTGTTTGAGTGGGCGCGCAACAACACGCTTGGTGCGCTAGTAATGCCGAGCCGCACGGTCACCATCCACCACATCGATATCGAGGGGATGTACAAAGTGCCGGAGGCGGCGCTCCTGCAGTACATCGAAGACGGCGTCACGCGCGTCAATGGAGACTTTAGGCAAGAGGAAACCATGCGGCTGTGGAAGCGGCACCTAAAAGCGGACGGGACGCGCGAATTCCCCGCAGCGACGGTGCGCATCGAGTGTACCAGCGGCACCTACGCGCGCTCTGTTGCGCACGGTTTGGGGGTTGAGCTCGGCGTGCCCGCGCTCGCGCTCCACATTTTACGCACCAAAGTGGGCGACTACTCCTCCGACAAGAGTTTGAAATGAGAGCCGATAGTAGGTTTTATCGGACGCGGGATTTTTCGAGGCGGGCGATCCGAGTTTCGTGGTTGATGATGGTTACCGCATCAATGTCGACCGCTTTTGCTACGGCCTCCAGAGTCTCTTTGACTTCGTCCAGCACCTCGCCATCCGCCTTTTGCTGTTCTCTTATTTCTTCTACCCCTTTGTGCAATGAGGTTAGTTGCCTGAAGGTGAGGTCAAACCGGGAGTCATTCTTTTTGAGTTCAGTAAATACCATGTTGAATCGCTTGTTCATTCCCTCAAGAATGTCCTGATTGGTCGGTTCTTTTTTTGCCATAGCACCAGATAGTATACTCCAAAAACGCAGCGGGTGTTATATACTGTGGATATGGACTTCGCACGGCACACTTTTGCGTATAACATGTGGAATTTTTGGCTCAGCGTATTTTTTGTGATAGTGCTCGCGGCGGCGCTTTTAGAAATGAAGGAGGTCCGCGGCGGCTTTTTGGTGTCGGTGTCGCCATTCGACGCGATTATGATGACCTTTGCCACCTTCCGCATTACGCGTTTGATAGTGTACGATCGAATTACTCTTTGGTTTAGAGAGCTTTTTATCGGCCGTACCAGCGCTTTTATGACAGTGGCGGCCGACCTGCTGCACTGTCCGTGGTGCATAGGGGTGTGGTCGGCGCTGATAGTCGTCTTTTGCTACTTTGTTTTTACCTGGGCGTGGTCGGTCATCTTCTTTTTGGCGCTCGCGGGCGCCGGCTCTCTTTTGCAGGTTATCGCCAACGGCATAGGCTGGCGCGCCGAGATACTAAAAAACGACGCCAAACAGCTTTAGAGGGAAAGGGGTTTGTTATATCCAGCGGCGCGCCAAGGCACCAAGACTTACAATCAGCACAAGGCCTATCGTGAGCGGAAGTACGGGCGAGGAGCCCTGGTTTGCGTTGATGGCCGCCGCGCTAAGCGGCGAGCCCCCGGAGTCAAATTGCTCCCAAGGGCCAATTGTAGCCGGAGCGGGCGGGGGTACTTTTGGTTGCGGAGCGCTGGCGGGTTGTGGCTCGACCGCGGGAGCGGGTTTTTTGGGAGTACTGGGAGCGCTTATTTTAACAGGCGGAGCCGCCTGCACGATTGCCTCCGCGGCCGCGGAGGCAGCCTGTCGTACCGCCTGCGTCTCAACGCCC
>MFMA01000054.1:0-6014 GCA_001783355.1 Candidatus Kaiserbacteria bacterium RIFCSPLOWO2_01_FULL_54_20
AAGCGCGAGGAACTCATAAAAGCTTTTCCTAAAGAAGAAAACGGCTACAATGTCGTGCGTAAAATAATACAAAAAGATGAGTAGTTTGAACGAACTTTCAATAACAGAGGCATCAAAAAAACTCGCCACAGGCGAGATTACGTCGGTACAGCTGGTCGAGGCGTGCCTTGCGGAGATAGAAAAGAGAAACTCATCTTTAAATGCATTTCTCGAAGTTTTTTCTGACGCAAAAGAACAAGCCCAAAAAGCGGATGAGCGTCGCGCTGCGGGGGAGAGCCATCCTCTGCTTGGCATTCCGCTTGCAATCAAAGACAATATTTTGATAGAGGGGCGCAAAGCTTCGGCGGCGTCTAAGATGCTCCAAAACTATATTGCAACCTATGACGCGACGGTGATAAAAAAATTAAAAGAGGCCGGCGCGGTGTTTTTGGGCCGCACCAACATGGATGAGTTTGCACTTGGAGGCTCGACGGAAAACTCGGCGTATGGAGTTACAAAAAACCCGCACGATGAAAAGCGGGTCGCCGGGGGCACCTCCGGCGGCTCTGCGGCGGCGGTTGCCTCCGGCATGGCGCTCGGCGCGCTCGGCTCTGACACCGGCGGCTCGGTGCGCAACCCGGCGAGTTTTTGCGGCGTGGTTGGTTTGAAGCCTACCTACGGCGCGGTTTCGCGCTCCGGACTTATTGCCGCAGTGTCCTCATTCGACCAAATCGGCCCGATTACAAAAACAGTGGAGGATGCAGAGCTTATATTTAATACAATTCGCGGGCAAGACCCGCTGGATAGTACCTCCATAGGAATGGAAAATATCAAATTACAAATCTCAAATAACAAAAACATCGGGGTGCCACGCAAGCTCTTGGGGAAAGGCGTGGAGCCGGAGGTGCTTGCACAATTTGAGCACTCGCTCGAAAAACTAAAAGCGCAAGGCTGTGAAGTTGTCGATATTGCGTTGCCCGCGCTCGACTATGCGCTCTCGGCCTACTACATCATCAACTTTGCCGAGGTGTCGACCAACCTGTCGCGCTTCGACGGAGTGCGGTATGGGCTCTCGCTCAAGGGCGAAAGTCTTTTCGACGATTACGCCACTACCCGTGGCGAGGGGTTTGGCGCCGAGGCGCGCCGCCGCATTATGCTCGGCACCTATGTGCTCTCAGCCGGCTACTACGATGCCTACTACGGCAAGGCCACGGCGGCCCGTGTGCAACTGCGCAAAGAATTTGAAGACGCATTCAAATCGGTCGACTTTATTGCGACGCCGACGATGCCCTACCCGGCGTGGAAGGTGGGGGAGAAGTCCGACCCGCTTGCGGCCTACCTGGCTGACATCTTTACGGTCACCGCAAACCTCACCGGCAATCCGGCTATTTCTATCCCGATGGGCACGGTCGAGCGTGAGGGCAAACAGCTCCCCGTCGGCCTCCAACTCACCGCCGCGCATGGGGACGAAGCCGCGCTCTTTGCGGCGGGGAAGTTGCTATACTAGAGGGCAATGCAGTCCAATGTAGACTATCTCAACCTTGAGTACATACTTTTGCGCGCGTATGACCTTATCGCGCACTTTCGCTTTGTCATAGATGGCTCGCCGACGTGGTTCCCCGCATTGGTGACCTATGTTGTTGTCATCGGCATGGCCGCGGCGCTTCTGATGCTCATTCTGGCCGTGTACGCGCAGATACGCCTTTTGCAGATAGAGCACGCGGGCTTCCACGCGCTCGAGCAGCGTGCGCATGAGTATCACGACGAAGAGGTCGAGTCTACAGGAAAGAATGAGCGTTGGGAGCACATTGTTGCTCTCGCAAGCTCGGCCAACCAAAGCGACTGGCGCCGCGCGATACTCGAGGCCGACATCATGTTGGGCGACGTGCTGACGCAGGCGGGGTATGTCGGCACAAGCGTGGGCGAGCAGCTAAAAATCACCAACCCTCTGCAGGTAACCACCGTGCGCCTTGCGTGGGATGCGCACATGGTGCGCAACAAAATCGCGCACAGCGGCGAGAGTTTGCAGCTTGAGGCGCGCGACGTACAGACCGCCATAAACAACTACAAACGCGTGTTTGAAGAATTCGCCGCGATTTAGTTTTAGAACAATCTTGTTGCGCTCGTCGGACGAGATTGGAACCAAATTACCATAATAATGGCTCGGGCAATTTCAGACTAACTAAAAAGAAAAGGGCCGCGCCGAAGCGCGGCCATTGTCGTAGGCCTAAAGTCGTCAGGCCGCAGTCTTGTGCCGTTTCGAACACCCAATCCGGTAGAGGCCGTAGCCGTCCACCTTTTCCAGCTCGAGCCCGAAATCTTTTAAGATTTTTAGATATTGAGGATGTGTCCCGAGCGTTTTGAGTACCTCCGCTGTGAGACCGACACAATCCCAGTACTTGTCGGCGCCCTCTTCAAGCTTTTCTTCGAAGTATTTTGTCCGGCAGATTTCCAAGATATGCAGGTACCTCTGGGCAACATCGAACAGCTTGTAATACAGTTCATTGTTGCCGTCGAAAGGTTGCCGATGTCTCATGTTGTTGGGGTCTCTGTAGATCGCTGACTGCCAGACGACCCTGTTGCCGTAGAGGATGGCGGAATATTCTACACCATCCAAACAACAGCCGCCGCCGTTGTAGGTATCGGCGAGATAAATCTTCCTGAAAAAACGGAGGTCAATTGCGACAGGCTTATCAGGAAGAGCCTCTGCCTTGATCAACTGCATGATGCTCATGACGGTGTCGGCGGTCTTCATTGTCTTTGCGTCCTTTCAGGCGCTGGGTACGAGGGAACACACTACTACAGTGTGTAGCATGAATAATAACTTGTGTCAAATTTTTCTTGCGGGGGCAGGATTGGCTTTCGGTCAAATTTGCCCGTCGGCAAATTCGCCTGCAGCCCCGGCTCGTGGTTTTGCAAGTGCAAAACATCGCTGCGTCGTGCAATTCCTGCACGAAAGATGCTCAAGCGTCTTTCTCCCCGTCAACAAGCACGCGAAAACCCGGCACAAGGCCGGGTCTCGCTTTCTCTTGTTGCGGGGGCAGGAATTGCACCTGCGACCTTCAGGTTATGCATACCGCTACAGCTTTTGCTGCTCCAAAAATGGATTTGTGGTCTGGACTATACCTTCTCCCTTTCTGCAGAGCAGAGATGGGGAGTCTGCCGTCTAGTCTCTACACCTTCCCCGGAGGGCTTGGCTCGGTATTGTCAATCCGCATGTGCGGATAAGATTTCACCGACTTTGACAGATATTCCACTGAGCGTTCCTGCTGAGTGAGCCCAATTGAGCCTGACGAGCTACTACTGCTCCACCCCGCTATTCAACAGTATACCAGACGAGTGATATAATTCAATTATTACCATGAAGGCTTTTTCGATAGTAGAGTCGTTGCAGTTTGGGTGGCACACCATGCGCGCGCATAGCGCGCTGGTGTTCCAGGTGGTGCTCACCCTGCTTGCGCTCGAGGTCGCGCGCGCCATCGTGCAAAAGGTGCTTGCGGGCACGGCGCTCGGGCTCCTTGCCTCGCTGGTGCTTTTCGCAGCCACGGCAGTGCTCGGCATAGGCGCGACGCGCATCGCCTTGCGGCTTGCACAAGGGCACAGTGCGCACTACGCGGACATCGTACCGCCCATGCGCCTGCTCTGGCCCTACATCGCCGCATCACTCTTGGCGGGGCTTGCGGTTATCGGCGGGCTTATCCTGCTTATCCTCCCCGGCATCTGGGTAGCGGTGCGGCTCTCGATGGTGCGGTTCGAAGTTATTGACGGCGCGGGCATACGCGAGAGTCTCAACAAAAGTTGGGCGCTCACCGAGGGTCACTTTTGGCGGCTGCTCGGCTTCCTTTTGGTCGTGGTGCTGCTCAATATTTTGGGAGCAGCGTTGCTTATGGTCGGGCTCCTTATCTCCATTCCAGTCACGATGCTCGCCTATGCGCATGTATATCAAAAATTGAAAAAGGGCGTTTAAAATGTTACTTTGAGCAGACGCCGGGGTAGCTCAGTTGGTAAGAGCACAGCATTCATAACGCTGAGGTCGTGGGTTCAACTCCCACCCCCGGTACCAAAATTCTTCCGGAGCATACAAGCGGTGATTGCGCGAGCGGCGGGACTCGAACCCGTAACCTCTCCCGTGACAGGGGAGTGCTCTAACCAGTTGAGCTACGCCCGCAAACAGCTCGTATGCTAGCCTATTTGCGGGACTTTTTCCACTGACCAGGCGCTCACCACAGCGGTTTTGACCGCGCGCACAAACTGGAGTGCGGGCGCGCCGATAGTCTCAAACGTCGGCAGGCGCAGGGTAATTGCAGGCAGAGCTTCGGCGGCATAGCGCCGGGCGAGGTAGGCGAGGAGCGCAAGATGCGGGAGCGAGATTGCCGCAAAAAATAGCCCATAGCGCACGCCGGGGGCTATAAGCGCGTAGAGCAATACCGCAGCAATTTGGGGTAGAAAAAGCTCAACAAGGTCGCGTTTTGAGAGGGTGGTTTGTACACTTTCGGCGCGCTCTTGCGACAGCCGGGCCAACAGCGCCGCCGTGCGCAAGAGGGCAAACGCGGTTGCGGCCACGATTACCAGCAGAAGGAAGCGGTGCCCCGAGCGCAGGGCAAAGGCAGCAGTCAAAAACTGCGCCAGTGCGACTGCTCCTCCCACCGGCAGCAGAAGCTCAAACCGGTGCGACACCCAAGTCTCGCGGAGCCATTGCCAGGGGGTTGTTTCTGTCTCGCTCATACGTTGTGTGAACTGTACATGCACGAGTATGAAGACGGCGTGTGGGGGCAAAAATTACGAAAAGCGGACGGCGCCAGTGACAAGGTGTCACTCGGCAGCCGTCCGCTTGGAGAGTAGTTCGTTGCGTTTTCTTTCGAGACCCTGGAGAAAATCGACGAAGATTTCTTCAGGATGACGATGGGGATTTACGACGATGAAGATTACTTCTGGTCGCGCCCTCTTTTTTCGCTTGAGGTACTTAAGGAAGAACTTGAGAGTTTCAGCCGATGCCTTGACGTCAATCGGGATTCTAAATCCCTCTGTTATCTCAGCAAAATAGTCGGCTCCCTTTAGGTCTTCTTGCTCGTTCGCTTTTACTATCCGCACGAGGCATGTTGGGAACCTCCCTTTTGTCTTGAAGTCTTGGCAGATCCAGCCAAACAAGTATTCGGAGGTACGGCCACGCCGGACGCCCTTCTGGCCGCTAATCTTGTTACGCTTTTTTACAAGGTCGTGTGCTGCTGTATCAACTTGCAGGTTTTGTCTCTGCTCGTTTTTCCAGCCCCTTTCCTGCGCGTCTTTTAAGCTGTTTGGTAGTAGACGGAAATATGCCACGAGTACCACCCCCTTTCCACCACAAAATATATAGCGCGGATTGAAAAAGAGCAATAAATACGCTACTGTGCAAGAGTTCTTTAAAAGCCGAAGTAGGGCCGACGCCCTAGTCGGCCTCCCGACCAAAGCGTCGGGACTCAGATTTTTTAATATGGCTTGGGTCTACATACTTCAAACTAAGTCAGGGAAGTATTACGTCGGAAGTACCGAAAACATTTCAGCGCGTCTTCGGCATCATTTCGGAGGACATACCCCTTCGACAAAAAGCATGGGTGCAGAGAAGCTTTTGTTGAAGCAAGAATACAGAAATCTTAAAGAAGCTCGGTATATTGAGTCAAAAATAAAGAGTTTTAAAAGGAGAGATTACATTGAAAAAATCTTAAAAGACGGGTACATTAGACTAACGCCGTTGTAGCTCAGGTAGTAGAGCAGCTCCATGGTAAGGAGCAGGTCATCAGTGCAAATCTGATCAACGGCTCCAACTAGTAATTAGTGGATAACCACTAGCCACTAGTGTTGCCGAAGTAGGGCCGACGCCCTGGTCGGCCTCCCGACCAAAGCGTCGGGACTCAGATGGTAGGCAATTATTGTAAGCCGCCTTAGCTCAGTTGGTAGAGCGCATCTTTCGTAAAGATGAGGTCCCCAGTTCAATCCTGGGAGGCGGCTCCAGAATCAAACTCAACGGCTTTTCGGAGGCCGACAGACGCGCGGCGCGA
>MFMA01000054.1:6074-7667 GCA_001783355.1 Candidatus Kaiserbacteria bacterium RIFCSPLOWO2_01_FULL_54_20
ATTTTTTGGATGGGATGTCTTTTGACTTCCCGATTTCATCAAGACGCTAAGCGTCTTGTATCCAGTTCCGCACAGGTTCAACCCAGACGCCGGGGGCTCGTTCAAGACGGACGATTTGTTCCTCAATCGTCCGGCGCTCGCTCATGAGAGCGCGACGGCGGGACAAGTAGTCCTCGCGCTCTAAATCTTCGGCAACGTATAAGTCCGTAAGACGCTCAAGTTTGTTAGAAATATCAAAAACTTTGTCCCGCAGTCCTTGAACGGCCTCTGTCGCCGTCTTTGAGGCGCTGGCCGCTTCTGTGTCGAGCATAGCCGACAAAGGCGACACCCATTCTTGCGGCATGGCGTACTCGCCAAGAAGCGCCGAAAGTTGCGACTCAAGGAGTTCGCTTCGCATCGGCGCTTCTTTGCATTTCACGGCCTTATTTTTGCGCGTACATCGGTAGTAAGTGTAGTGATGTATGTTGCCGTTCAATTGGTGTTTCTCTTTCACTTCGGCCGTGATGCCCATGCCGCAGAAGCCGCATCGCAGGAGGCCGCAATATGGTGCGGGATCGGTTTTGACCGCGAGTGTCCGCCCTCGGCCGCGAAGTACGGCGTTCGCCTTATCATACAGAGATTTTGAAATGAGCGGCGAATGATTGCCCTCGTGTACTTCGCCCGCGTAGCGGAAGTGTCCGTAGTAAAACGGATTTTGCAAAATAAACGAAATGCGCGAGATGTGGACGCGGCGATTTCCTTTTGACATCACACCCGCGTTTTCTAACCACGTCGCCAATTCATCGAGCGTCGTTGTTCCGCTCGCGTATCGCTCAAACATCTCGCGCACAAGTGTGGCATTCTTTTTGTGGACGCGAATAGTTTTGGTGCGCGGGTCATTCAAGTAGCCGATAGGGGCGAGGCCAGGGTATACACCCGTTCTCGCTTTTTGTCGCAGACCGCGCGCAGTATTCGCGCTCAACTGGCGAATATACTCATTCGCCATACCAAGCTCGACCGACATCATCAGCACATTGTCGTTAGGGAAGTGGGAGCGGTCGTGTGTTTGAATATGTTTAATCACGCCTTGTTGCAAAAGCCACTGCACCTGTCCGCCATCTACCGGATTGCGCGCGAGCCGATCTATCTTCCAGCAAATAATCCCTTGCGCCTCGCCACGCTGAATACGCGCCATCATGTCGTTGAATATCGCGCGACCCGGAATCTTTGCGGATTTCTTCTCGACAAATTCCTCGATAATTTCCAACTCATTTTTTCGCGCGAGCGAACGCAACTCAACGAGTTGTGCCTCGATAGACAAAATTTGTTTGTCCTCGACATCGGTAGATTTTCTTGCGTAGAGAAAATACTGCATATCTCAAATATCATACCGCATCGCATTTCGGGGAGCCATCCCCGCCGTTTTACAATGTTCCTCAAAAACGGCGAGGGATGGAATATCTCGTGCGCGTATGGGTGGGCGGGGCAAGCACACCGCTATGTATTTATGGATTCCTGCATTTGCATTTCCCCTCCAAAACCCCCCTCCAAAAAGTTTTCGGATTGAACCTCAGAATCCACGCGCGCGAAGCGCGCGGAAACCCCATTCCCCCC
>MFMA01000055.1:0-6702 GCA_001783355.1 Candidatus Kaiserbacteria bacterium RIFCSPLOWO2_01_FULL_54_20
AAATCGTTCACTGAAATACTGCTCGAAGGTCTGGCAGCAGATGGGGGATTGTATGTGCCCGAAGAGTATCAAAAAGTGACATCGTCGGAACTCCAAGATATGCGTGGAATGGACTATCGCGAGCTTGCGTTCAACATTTTGTCCAGGTACATGGACGATATTCCTGCGGAGGACCTCCGGCGCATCGTGGACGACACGTACACGAAAGAAAATTTCGGTAGCGAAACCATTGTCCCGCTGAAGAAACTTGAAGACGGTCTGTATCTTCTCGGGCTCTCCGAAGGCCCCACTCTCGCTTTTAAAGACATTGCACTCCAGCTTTTGGGGCGTCTGTTCGAGTACGCACTTGCAAAGAATGGCGAGACGCTGAATATTCTTGGCGCGACGTCCGGCGACACAGGGAGCGCCGCCGAGTATGCAATGCGCGGACGTCGCGGAATTAAGGTATTTATGCTCTCCCCGGAGGGAAGGATGAGCCAATTCCAGCGGAAGCAGATGTACACGCTCTCCGATCCGAATATTTCCAACATCGCCATCCGTGGCACGTTCGACGACTGCCAAGACATTGTGAAGCAAGTGAATGAGGATGCGGAATTTAAGAGGAGGTACAAGCTAGGCGCGGTGAATTCTATCAATTGGGCGCGCATCGCGGCACAAGTCATGTACTATTTTTGGGGCTACTTCCACGCGACGACATCAAATACGGAAAAAGTTTCGTTTGCCGTGCCGACAGGGAACTTCGGTAACATTCTCGCGGGATATGTGGCAAAGCACATGGGTCTTCCGATACAGAACCTCATCCTAGCGACCAACGAGAACAACGTGCTCGAGGAGTTCTTCAAGACCGGCATATATCGTCCGCGAAGGGGAAGCGAGGTGCACGCGACCTCCTCTCCTTCAATGGATATTTCCAAGGCTTCGAATTTCGAGCGTTATATATTCGATCTAGTCGGCCGCGACGGCAAGCGCATGGCGGAGCTGCAGAGCGACCTGAAAGAAAAGGGAGAGTTCACGGTCTCGAACACCGAACGTGAGCGACTTGCCCGAGACGGATTCATCGCCGGCTCCTCGACGCACGCGGAGCGTCTTGCGACCATTCACACACTATTCGAAAAATATGGAGTACTCATCGACCCACACACCGCTGACGGTGTCACTACTGGTTTGAAGAATCGCGATGCAGGTGTTCCACTTATATGTCTCGAAACTGCCCAGCCGGCCAAGTTTGTGGATACAATTCGCGAAGCAATAGGGCATGACCCGGAGGTACCGAAGGGTTTCTCAAAATTGCTCGAACTGCCGGAGCGTTTTGAAGCCTTTGGTCCCAGTGCGCAGGACGTCAAACGGTTCATCGCGGAGCAGGCGTGACACGATTTTACCGTTTGCGCAAATACCTCTTCAGTGGGAAACTGACCGACACTTAGTAGGCTAATTTTAGCGAAAGATCATATGAATAAAGCAGTCTATATTATCGGCGGCATCGTAGTTTTACTCATTGTCGGATGGTTCCTGACGCGAGGCTCTGCTTCCATTTCTGGCGTCGACGTCGATAACAATCTCGACGGCTCGACGACCTACTCGAACGAAGAAGGAAGTGTGACCGTAGGTACCACCGCGACAATGCCGAGCAATTGGCCGGCCGACGCGCCGGCGAATTTCGCAGGTGCTGCTATCGTCTACTCGGGAACGTCGAACCCGCAAACTGGCACAGCGGGCTCCGCGGTCTCTTATACGGTGCGTTCATCTACGGCGAGTGTAGCGGATTACTACAAGCAGCAACTTACCTCGGCAGGCTGGACTATCGAGGCCACGGCTAACATCGCCGGCGCTACTGTCGTTTCGGCGACGAAAGACACGCGCACATTTGGCGCGTATATCACCGACACGGGCGATGGAAATGTCACAGTGACAGCTGGGATCGAATTGTAGTTTAGCAGCGCTAACAATGAATGTTATGAGTGAAGATGAATGCAGTTGTGGCGAACACAGCACGTGTAAGCCGGGTGACGAGACGTGCACTGGATGCGGCAAGAAGTGCCCGACGAATCGTTCGAAGATAGAAGCAGAGGAGTAGGGCGAGTGAATGAGCAAACCAAAAGCCGCCCCCAAGAGGGCGGCTTTTGTGTTGTGGAATTTAGTTGCACGGATCGAAACCCAATGTCGAATTTGAGCGTTATATACTTAGGACATGTCGAATGAACCCGATAAGTTTCGACCCTTTAAATACGATTCAATGCAAAAACCGGGCGGGAAAGAAGTCCAGCCCAAACCAGGGATACGACTGAATGAGTCCTCGACGATAGGCGGGGGTACAGAAGTGGAGGTTCGTGAAGCCTCACTCGATTATAAGAACAGAACCGATTTACGAGGACTTGTTTTCAAGAAGTTCAAGGGACAAGGGGAATTGCCGCGTTGGTTTTTGGAAAGCAAGCTGAAATACACCCTCCAACAATGGCAGAAAATAAGACAGATACACGATGAATTGCGAAAGAGCGGGAAGGAGGGATTTAACATTCCGCCGACGGTGCGCGGAGTCGTCGGTAAAGATGGCATCGGAATCCTTATGACGGACATGCGTGAAGGTGGCAAAAAAGATGTCATTGACCTAAAACGCCTTGTTTTCAGTGCAGAGGCGCGAAAGGTCAATCGCAAGGAATGGGATAAATTGCGGCGCGCGGTCGACCGGGATGTTCATATTGGGCTGTCTAACAACATTCGGCTTATACGAGAACAGCCACTCGACGAAGAAGAGCCACTCGACATTCTGGATCCGTGGACGGTAATTATAGACAAGAAGACGGGTGCCTGCGAGCTGGCGCTGACGGATATCGGGGAATTCAGCGGAGCGGAGGTAGACAAAATATTTGTCACTGATCACGACAAGATGCAAAAACATCTCGACTCGATAGAAGGTGTCATAATCGGAGAACACTGGGATTGGAACGAGTACGAAAGGCGAAAACAACGGGAAAGAGATGAAAAGGAAAAGAAGAAATAGTGTATACAACAAGATACAAAAACCGCCGCATTTAATGCGGCGGTTATTGCACTGGTGGAGGTGGGGAGAATCGAACTCCCGTCCGAAAAATGATATGCAAGCGAATCTACGAGGCGTAGGACATTCGTTTGGTTTAAGCAGTGTACGTAGAGAATGTACAAGATCGCACACGGCCGAGCTCTCTTTCTTTAGATCCTAACTCGGAGCGAAGATGGGATCGGATCAGAAGATATGACACGCCGATTGCCGTATCTGATGTCGGACAGGGCGTGGTCGCTTAGGCTAATGCGTAAGCGAACTGGAGGTCTTTCATCTGAATAGGTGAAAGAATTCCGCGTGCTACTTTGTTCGCACTTAGATTTTGAACGTTTTAAGGAAGGCGTTCGCTTCCGTCTCGCACAACAAGCATATTGGATTTCTCGTCGAAGCCAGTCACCCCCCGGCGCTACTCTCTGGTTTCCACAGAGAGCAGCTTCGGGGACCGGCTGGTTGGCTATTTAGTTTTCAAAGTTCTTTCTATCCGACGCTTCTCCTCGCGGGCCCTGATAGATTGACGTTTATCTTCCTTTTTCTTACCACGGGCGATCGCGATCGCAAGTTTCAGTTTTGTCCCGCGATTATACACACGAAGTGGCACGATTGTCAAGCCCTTTTCGCCTTCTGCAGAGGCTACATGCGCGATTTCCTTGCGCGAAAGGAGCAGGCGACGCGTGCGTTCCGGGTCGTACGATTTAGGCGCGTTCGCTATTTGCCATGCGGGAATGCTCGCGCCGACGAGGTACGCTTCGCCGCCGCGAGCGACGACACGCGCCCCCTTGAGCGAGCCGCGCCCTGCCCGGAGCGATTTCACCTCGGAGCCGAGCAATTCCAAACCCGCCTCCATCTCCTCGAGAATGGAATAATCGAACCGCGCGCGCTGATTCTCTACCAGATTCATATGGAAACTATACAACGAACATGCGATTTTCTTTGCATTAAGGCCAAAATATGTATAATGCGCCCGATGACTGACCCAGAAAAGCAAGCATCAAAGCCGCGTCATGGCGGCGGGCCTTCCTCGGCCCCCAAAGGCCCTTCTATCTGGATGCAGCTCGCTATCGCGTTTGCGGTGTTTCTGCTGCTCTCGACCGGATATTCACTGGTGCGGGAATATATAGTCTCGGAAACCGAATCCGTGGCGCTCTCGCAGATCGCGACTGACATCAATGCCGGGAATATCGTATCAATACTTGTGGAGGGCGATGCAATTACGGCAACATACGCCGACAAAACAGAAAAGAAATCCCGCAAAGAATCCGAGGCTTCCTTCACGGAAACACTCGCGAATTATCAAGTGTCGGAAGAGAAGATAGGGGCGGTGAAGATCGAGATAAAGGACGAGGGGGGAGTCAGGTTTTGGTTCCTCACGCTCGCGCCGCTTCTTGTTCCGGTCCTTCTCCTTTTCGGCATCATTTGGTATCTCTCGCGACAAATGAAAGGTGCTGGTATGCAGGCATTCACCTTCGGGCGCTCGATGGCACGCCTGATCAATCCGGAAGACCAGGTGCAACGCGTGACATTCAAAGATGTTGCAGGCGCTAAAGAGGCGAAGGAGGAGCTTACCGAGATCGTCGACTTTTTGAAAAACCCAAAGAAATTCATCCAGATCGGGGCGCGTATTCCAAAAGGGGTGCTGCTGATGGGAGCGCCGGGCACGGGCAAGACCTTGCTCGCTCGCGCCGTTGCAGGAGAGGCAGGCGTGCCGTTCTTCTCCATCTCCGGCTCCGAGTTCGTGGAGATGTTCGTTGGTGTCGGCGCATCGCGCGTGCGCGATCTCTTCCTCACCGCGAAGAAAGCGGCCCCCTCTATTATTTTCGTCGATGAGATAGATGCCGTCGGGCGCGTGCGCGGCACGGGAGTGGGCGGCGGAAATGACGAGCGGGAACAGACCTTGAACCAGATACTCGTCGAGATGGACGGATTTGAGCCTAATGAAAAAGTCATCGTCATGGCCGCGAGCAATCGTCCCGATGTTCTTGATCCTGCACTTCTGCGTCCGGGTCGCTTCGACCGCCGCGTGACGATAGACCTGCCTGACCGCAAAGATCGCGAGGAAATACTCAAGGTCCACGCGCGAAAGAAGCCACTTGGTCCCGACGTGCAGCTCGTGGTAATCGCCGAGCGCACTCCTGGGTTCTCGGGCGCCGACCTTGCGAATTTGATGAATGAGGGAGCTATCCTTGCAGCACGCGAGAACAGGAAGGAGCTTGCTCAGTACGACCTTATCCGCTCGATAGAGAAAGTGATGCTCGGCCCTGAGCGCCGAAGCCACGTATTGAACAGAAAGGAAAAAGAGATAACTGCATACCATGAGGCCGGGCACGCGCTCGTCGCGAGCATCCTTCCGTATGCCGATCCCGTGCACAAGATCTCGATAATCTCGCGCGGCCGCGCTGCCGGATACACACTGAAGCTTCCGTTCGAGGATAGAAAGATGCAGTCGCGCAAAGAATTCTTGGATGACATCGCTGTTTCTCTCGGGGGGTATGTTGCGGAGAATATGGTGTTCGGCGATATAACCACGGGTGCTTCTAATGATCTACAAGTGCTCTCCGCACTCGCGCGCGACATGGTCGCGAGGTACGGCATGTCGGAAAAGATGGGACCGATCGCATTCGACGCCGCGATGGGCAAGGCCTTGTTCGGGCAAGGAGTCGAGGGAAATGAACAATCCGAGGAAATCGCCGCTCAAATAGATGCTGAAGTGAAACGCATAATTGATGGAGCGCACAAGAAGGCGGAAGCTGTCATAAAAAAACACCGCAAGGCGCTTGATGCCATCGCCAAAAAGCTCGTGGAAGTAGAAACCATCGAGCGCGACGAGTTTGAGAAAATCCTCATCGCCAACGGCATTACACCGAAGAAAAAGGAAGATATAGAACACCAGCCGCTGGCTTAAAGAAAAAAGCAGGAGAACTCCTGCTTTCGACGGTACGCGGGCCCCATTGCCCGCGCTCATTCTTTGGGACGACCCTTCTGTTTCTTTATTTTCTGACGCCATTCATACAAGGCGACAGATAAAAAGATCGTCAGCAGGACCGCACTAATCCACCCTCGCCACGAGAGTGGGACGTAATAGTACGTGAACATGACGAAGCCGAATGACCCCGCCCAGGACGCCGCACCGACGGCAGCCATTCTGACAAGCCACATGGCATTTCCCCCCTCGGTTGACCGCAGCAACACTAACGCTTTACGGGCATGTGTCAATCAGACATTTTCCAATGGATAGTTTCGTTGCCGAGGCCGTGGACTGTGTTGCAAATAGGCCACACTTTGACGCCCTCTTCTGTCACGACAGGCTCGGTGGTTTGCCAGTCTTTTTTCACGAGCGTTATGGTCTCTTCGCTAGGGTTCAGGCCGTAGAAGCGCGGGCCGTTCACGGAGAGGAAGTTTTCAAGCTTATCGAGGCAGCCGATCTCATCGAATATCTGTGAGTACACCTCGACTGCGACGGGGGAGGTAAAGGTGCCGAAGGCGCAGCACGATGAGAATTTCTTCCCTTCGGGATGCGGCGCGGAATCCGTACCTGCGGAGATAAAGGGGAGTCCTTTTTTTGCGATGTCGCGGACGCGTTCTCTGTCGGCGGTCGTTTTGACGAGCGGTTTCATATGGATGAGCGGGCGATAGCCGCCGGAGAATGCCTGACGTCTATCATACAAAAG
>MFMA01000055.1:6781-6879 GCA_001783355.1 Candidatus Kaiserbacteria bacterium RIFCSPLOWO2_01_FULL_54_20
ATATGTTCGAGCGAAACTTTCAATCGCGGATAGGTGTCGAGAAGGCGCGGCAAGACATCGGTAATAAAAAGCCGTTCGCCGTCGTAGGGGTCTTCCTC
>MFMA01000056.1 GCA_001783355.1 Candidatus Kaiserbacteria bacterium RIFCSPLOWO2_01_FULL_54_20
GGTAACACTACATGGACCATCGGTGCCTCCCCGGAAGTCCAGACCTCTTGGAACCTCCGCGTGAATACGAGCGCTGCAAAATCCGGCGGAGGTTCATGGAGCGATTCGTCGGACGAGCGGCTCAAGACCAACGTCGAGCCAATTACAGACGCACTCTCCAAACTCACTGCGCTCAATCCGGTAGCCTTCGATTGGCGCAATCCGAGTCTCCACGAAGGCAACAGCACTGCGCCCGGTGGCTTTATTGCACAGCAGATGCGTGAAGTATTTCCGGAGTTCGTTAACGAAGTCAATTGTCTTGGTCCTGAAGACTGTGCGCTCACGGGTGGGCCGGGCAGCAAAGCGTACGATCTTACACTACCGTTCAAATTCGACGCCTATTTGGTCGCCGGCATCAAGGAACTCAATTTCAAAGTCGAATCGCTCGCGAGCTCGACGCCTTCGGTCGAGAACGAGTCGTTCGTCGATGGATTCTTCTCCAACCTCTTCGCGCGAGTGACGCAATGGTTTGCCAGTGCGGCCAACGGGATAGGGGAGGTGTTTGCCCGCGTTTTCAACGCAAGCGAGAAGATATGCGTGGACGGGGAATGTCTCACAAAAGACGACATTCGTAGCTTGAAAGCGCTCCTCACAAATTCGGGCGCATCGCAGGCAGGCAGTACGCAGGTCGCGGGGGCGGCCGCTTCCGGCGCCCCCACAGCGGATCGAGACTACGAACCGCCCGTCATCACGGTAGCGGGCGAAAACCCTGCGCGCGTGGAGGTCGGCGGTTCGTACGTGGACGCGGGAGCGACGGCAGTCGACGCGAAGGACGGAAATGTCGCGGTGCACCTCATCATGAACAGCGCCGAGGTCGACTCAATTGAGATAGACACGAGCGTGGCCGGCTCGCACTCCATCACATACCGTGCTATCGACGCCGACGGCAACATGGCCGAGGCGAGCCGCACGGTCAACGTCGAGGTGCCCGCTCCAGATACGACCTCGACAACGGATTCGACAAGCTCACCGCAGGCTGACACCACCGCATCCTCAACTCCGCCGACCGAGGAACCGGCGTCCGAGCCGACTCCGGAACCCACACCGGAGCTAACACCTGAGCTGTCATCCGCACCCGCGACCACTCTCTAAAAAGGGAGAAAGGGGCTGAAGAAAAAGGGGATAATGGGAAAAAGGGGGCGA
This sequence comes from Candidatus Kaiserbacteria bacterium RIFCSPLOWO2_01_FULL_54_20, assembly GCA_001783355.1. GTDB lineage: Bacteria > Patescibacteriota > Minisyncoccia > Phycocordibacterales > UBA2100 > UBA10103. The sequence goes on from MFMA01000056.1 coordinate 1,183, forward strand.
AGGGGTTGATATAATTTCCCGAACCCATTAATTCCCCTTACCCCCTCCCCTTATGACCCTTTCCGCCCATTCAAACCCTTACGGATACCGCGAACTCCTTGTGTACACAAAAGCCGAAGAGATGCAGAAGGCCTGCGCATCGCTCACAAACGCCTTCGTTGAAAGGGTGAAAAGGGAGAAAGGGGGAGGAATGGGACTGAAGACAATTATTGCACTGCAAGACCAGATGGACCGCTCGGCGCGTTCGGTGAAGCAGAACATCGTCGAGGGGTGGAAGCGCAACTCCACGCAGGAGTACCACCAATTTCTCGGCTTCTCGCTCGGCGCCAATGCGGAGCTGGAGGAGGATTGCAATGATGTAATAAAAGGGATGTATAAGGGGATAAAGGGGGTGAAAGGGGTCGGAATGCCGATGGGGGAAGTGGAGAAGCTGCCCTTTTATCCCCTTGATACCCATTTACCCCCTTTGGTCAAATTGAAATTGAGATGCAAGGAGTTGAACATGCTGCTCGGTAAACTTCAGAGGTCTCTTGTTGCTAAAATGTCGAGCGAGCACCGGCTACCACTGGTCGAGATGCAGCGGCAGGCGCTTGCCCGCGAAGCCCAAAACGACAAGTGGATCCAGAGAGAAAGGGAAAAATGGGAAAAAGGGGATGAAAGGGGTAAGGAAAAGGGAGTAGGGGATAAAAGGGAGAAAGGGCTGCTATAATACCGCCATGACGAAAATCGCAATAAACGGCTTCGGCAGAATTGGAAGGGGCTTCACGCGAGCGATGATGGAAAGGGAGAAAAGGGGAGAAACGGGAGAAAGGGGATTTGAAATCGTCGCCGTGAACGATCTGGCACCGGCCGAAAATCTCGCCTACCTTTTGAAATATGATTCCGTGTACGGCCGCGCACCATTCTCGGTCGCAACTGAGAACGGGGCACTTCTCATCGATGGAAAGCGCATCGTCCTTACGGCGGAGAAGGACCCCGCAAAATTGCCGTGGAAGGACATGGGCATCGACATCGTTATCGAATCGACAGGCTTTTTCACAAGCGGCGAGAAGGCGAAAGCGCATCTCGATGCGGGTGCGAAACGCGTCGTCATTTCCGCGCCGGGAAAAGGGGAAGGTGTTGAAACTATCCTGCTTGGAGCGAATGAGGAGAAATTCGCTTCGACAGGACCCGTGACATCGAATGCATCATGCACCACGAACGCTATCGTGCCGGTCATCGGAATTCTCGACGAGGCAATAGGAATCGAAAGGGCTCTTTTGAATACAACGCACGCATACACCGCTTCACAGGGGATAGTCGACGGTATCGCTCCGGACGATTTTCGCCGCGGCCGCGCCGGTGCCATCAACCTCGGACCCTCGACGACCGGCGCGGCGAAAGCGACCGCGTTCGTGTATCCGCAGTTCAAAGGTAAATTCGACGGCATCGCCGTGCGCGTACCTGTTGCCTCAGGCTCCATCGCCGACGTGACGTTCGTCGCGAAGCGCACGACTAGCGTGGAAGAGGTGAATGAGGCGTTGAAAAAAGCTGCGACGACGGATCGCTGGAAGCGCGTTTTTTCCGTCTCCGAGGAGCCACTCGTTTCGAGTGACATTCTCGGGCTTCCGTACGGCTCCATCGCCGACCTCACCATGACGCGCGTCGCGGACGGCACGCTCGTGAAAGTTCTCGCATGGTACGACAATGAAATGGGGTATGTGCATACGCTCGTCGAGCATGTGATAGAAGTCGCGAAGCATCTGAAGCTATGAATCCCGTTAGAAGCCGCGGACGACTTATCATTACATCACCCATGCCATCGGCATTTATCAGTGGTAACAAGTTAGGGTGTGGAAACCAGTTCGTTTCCGCGTCCTGCTTCTAACGGGATGAAAGTGTATCTCGCAGCAGACCACGGTGGATTCAATCTGAAAGAAGCTCTGAAGGCGTACTTACAAACGCAAGGGTACGAAGTGCTGGATGAAGGGGCGCACCAGCTGGAACCGACTGACGACTACCCCGACTTCATGTATCCTGCTGCACAAAAAGTCGCAGCGGACCTGGATTCACGAGGAATTTTTTTCTGCCGTTCGGGGGCAGGTGCGGCAATAGTCGCTAACAAGGTGAAGGGTGTCCGTGCTGTGGTCGCCCGTTCGACAGAGGACGCGACGCATGCTCGGGAGCATAACGATGCCAACGTCATCGCTCTTTCGAGCGATTCACTCATGGCGGAGCAAGCGCGAGATATCATTGCTACGTTCCTCGCGACATCGTTCAGCGGCGAAGACCGCCACTTGAGACGACTCAAGAAAATAATGAAGATAGAAGAGGGGGCATGAGCATGCATGCTACCGAGATAATTCCGACCATCGTTCCCGCCTCTTCTGCGGACATCTCGGAATGGAGCGAGAAGTTTGCAGGGTTCGCGTCCTGGATACAGATCGACGCAGGCGACGGCGTCTTCGTTTCAAATAAAACATGGTTCCCGCCCCAAACCTATACGTTCCCGCTTTCCGACAAAGTTGCATACGAGGCTCACTTGATGGTTCAGTCTCCGCGGGAGATAGGTATGCAATTCATTCGCTCGGGCTGCCGAAGGATGATCGGACACGCCGAAGTATTTTCAACCGCGGACGAAGCGCACGATGTCTTAGATGCCTGGAAAGGGCAGGGTGCCGAGGCTGGCCTCGCTCTCCTTATCGATACGCCGCTTGAGGTAGTGGAGCCGCTCGTGAGCGTGTGCGATGTTGTGCTTCTCATGGCAATAGCGACACTTGGCAAGCAGGGCGCCGCGTTCGACCAGCGTATCTACACGCGAGTCCGCGAATTGCATGCAAAACACCCCGACCTAACCATCGCGATCGACGGCGGCGTATCCCTACAGAACATCAGAGCGCTTGTCGAAGCAGGGGCATCGCGTTTCTCGGTCGGTTCGGCAATATCACGCTCTCCCGACCCGGCGGTTGCATACACCGACTTGGTAATGCTGGCCGAGTCTGCGACTATTTAGTATTCTGGTCACTTATGAACACGATCCTTTTGATACACGGGCCGAACCTCAACATGCTGGGGGAACGCGACAAAGAGCACTACGGTCCATTGACGCTTTCTGATATCGAAACGCTGGTCGCCTCCGAAGCAAAGAAGGCCGGTTTCGAATGTAAAGCGTTCCAGTCCAATCACGAGGGCGCGCTCATAGATTTTTTGCAAAAGGAATCTCCGAATGCCGCAGGTATCATCGTAAACCCCGGAGCGCTCACGCATTACAGTTACGCGCTCCACGACGCTCTCGTCGATACCGGCCTCCCGGCCATCGAAGTTCATCTCTCCGATATCAACGCGCGCGAAGAGTGGAGGCGTATATCGGTGACCGCCCCCGCATGCACCGGCGTCGTTTCCGGCAAGAAGGAGAAAGGTTACGTCGAAGCGCTCACGTTACTTATCTCGAGGCTAGAACCTAGAACCTAGAACCTATTACCATGCAAATCTCTCCCGCAACGAAATTGACAGCCGTCATCGGCGACCCGATCGTTCACAGCCTCTCGCCGCTTCTTCACAATAAGATCTACGAGCAAGAGAAGGTAGACGCCGTCATGCTCGCGTTCGGAAACCCATCGGTCGAGAAGCTAGTCGCGGCCATGCGCGCGCTTCCTATACATCTTGCGGCCGTCACGATGCCGCACAAGCAGACGATAATGCCGCTTTTGGACGTGGTCGACAGCGTTGCAAAGGATATCGGCGCGGTGAACACGGTCGTTTATCGAGAAGGAAAACTAATTGGATACAACACGGACGTCATCGGCATTGCAAAAGCCCTCATGGGCGTCGCTTTGCAAGACGCCGAGGTGCTTCTCGTCGGCGCGGGCGGAGCGGCACGCACGGTCGCGCACTATTTGCGAGGCGAGGGAGCGAGTATCTACTGCAACAACAGAGACGTTGCACAGGCCGAACAGCTATCACGTACATTCGGAGCCACGCATCTAAAAGACATTGCGGAAGGCCCGACTTCGTATCGTCTTATCGTGAACGCAACTCCCATCGGCATGAATCCGAATCCTGATGCGATGCCTGTTCCCGAGACTGTGCTCAAGTCGGATACGGTGGTGTTTGACCTGGTTTACTCTCCATTTGAGACGAAACT
>MFMA01000057.1 GCA_001783355.1 Candidatus Kaiserbacteria bacterium RIFCSPLOWO2_01_FULL_54_20
CTCGTCGCAGCGGTGTTGCTGCGTTCGCAAGCGTTGCCCCGGTCGTTGTTACGTCATCTATCAGAAATACGTGCGCGTCACGCACGCGGGGCTCATCGGTGACGGCCTGCCCGGCCAGGGCGAACGCGCCGGCAACATTTGAAAGACGTTCGGAGCGCGGAAGACGGGTCTGCGGTTTCGTCGCGCGCGTTCGCGCAAGCATGCTCACTTCCATATATGAAAGTGTGCCGTTGCGGAATTCTTCGGGGAGTGCTCGGAGCACGAGCTCGATCTGGTTCCATCCGCGTTCGCGTGCGCGGCTTTTGTGCAACGGCACGGGGACAAGCAGAACCTTACGAGCGCTGAATGCTTTTGAAGAAGCGATCTCCTCGCGCAAGTAGTCCGCGAGTACCGACGACGCGAGTCTCGCGGCATGTGCAGAGCCGTCATACTTGAGAGAGCGAATGAGGTCTTCGACAGCCGCATTCTGGTACTCCATGAGAGTAGTGATACGAACGCCCAAGATATCGTGTGGCGTCGGCAGAAGGGGGATTTCTCCAAGTGTCCGTGCTTTTGTTCGCGCGCTACGCCCCCGGAGCGGCAAGACAATATCAACGATAGCTTCGAGAAAGCTCAAGATGCGCATAGTGCTATAATTTTCTCATGGATCTGGCAAAAAAACGCTGTGTTCCGTGCGAGGGTGGCATGAAGCCTCTTTCGCGGCGAGCGGCGCGGGGGCTCCTAAAGCACGTAGACCACTGGGTTTTGTCCCGCGATGGGAAGGCGATCTCAAAGAAGTTCCGGTTCGAGAATTTTGCGGAGGCAATACACTTTGTGAACCACGTCGCCGTTATCGCGGAAGACGAAGGACACCATCCCGACCTCTCCGTTGGGTGGGGAAGGGCTACTGTCGAGCTCTCGACGCACGCGATCGGCGGATTATCGGAGAACGACTTCATTCTCGCCGCGAAGATCGACAATATCCAATAACCAAGATACAAATCACAAACAATATATAAATCTCAAGCATTCAAAGCACAAACTCAGAGCCTGCATCTATTTGGAGCTTGGATACTTGTAATTTGGTGTTTCCCACAGTGATATACTGTGGGCTATGGCATTCTCGTTTGGGGGTCTAACCCAGATGCTTTCTTCAGCACTCGGTAGGGAGGATGGAGGAAGCGTGCTCGGTATCGATATCGGCGCGAGCTCTGCGAAGATCGTTCAACTGCGCCCGAGGGGCGGATCTGCGATCCTTGAGACCTACGGCGAGATAGCACTCGGTCCCTACGGAGGGCAGCCGATCGGCAAAGCAGTGAAGCTTTCGCCGGAAAAAACGGCTGAGGCGATCATCGATCTGATGAAAGAGGCGAACGTTACGGCTCGTTCCGGAGGTATCTCGATCCCATTTTCTTCAAGCCTCATTTCTGTTATCGAGCTCCCGAAAGTGGCGCAGGATGCGCTCAAGCGGATGGTGCCCATTGAGGCGCGGAAATACATCCCGATACCGGTTTCCGAAGTATCTCTCGATTGGTTCGTCATTCCGGAAGATGAATCGGAGAAGAGCGCATTCGATCGCGTCTCGAGCCCTACTACCCCCGCCCGCTCACCGATGCAAGAGGTGCTCCTCGTCGCGATACACAACGACACTATCAATGCGTACCAGACCATAGCCAAGACGGCGGGCATACAGGTCGAGTTTTATGAGATAGAGATCTTCAGTGCGATACGCTCGTCTCTCTCGCACGGGATCGCTCCCATCTTAGTCGTCGATCTCGGAGCGGCCACGACCAAAATGTACATCGTCGAGCGCGGCATAGTGCGGCTGACGCATCTCGTAACGAGCGGAGGCCAGCACATGACGGAAAATCTGGGGCGTTCTCTGAGCTGGGAGTTCGAGAAAGCTGAGCGCGTGAAGCGTGAGCGGGGCCTTAACGATTCGGCGGCCTATTCGACCGACGAGAACGATCGCATCAAGACGGCAATGTTATCAACACTCTCGCGTCTCTTCTCGGAGGTCAATCGGGTACTATTGAGCTACGGGCAGCGATATAATAAGAGCGTGTCGCACGTTGTATTGACGGGCGGCGGCGCGTCGCTCCCCGGCCTCTCGGCGTACGCGAAAGAAGCACTGAACGCCGAAGTCACGATAGCAGATCCGTTCGCCCGCACCGAAGCACCGGCGTTTCTTGCGGATGTCTTGCGTCAGATCGGGCCCGGGTTCTCGGTTTCGGTCGGCCTCGTTCTTCGCAAGCTCAAAAGTACATCATAAGATATGCCAAACACCACCACACAGCCGAGTTTCATCCCGCGCGAGGCCCAAAGCTTCTCGCAGGCACCACGCAGACAAAAGGGTATTGCCGACCTCTTAACACTTCTTTCGGTCGTCCTTCTCGTAGCTTCTTTCGCTCTTGCCGCGGGAGTTTTTCTATACAAGGAGTATCTCGGTTCAAGCGCTTCATCGAAGGTCAGTCAGCTCGAACGAGCGAAGGCGGCATTCGAACCGTCCCTTATTCGGGAGCTGACGCGGCTCGACGACCGCATGCGCTCCGCAGGCGATGTGCTGGGAGGCCACGTTTCTCCAACGGCATTTTTTCGGATGCTTGAGCAGACGACGATCGCAAGCATCGCGTACGCCTCCCTGGACTTTGAAGCGGTCGATACTCAACACATGACGGCCAAAATGGACGGCGTTGCAGGAAGCGTGAACGCGATAGCGCTTCAGGCGGATCTTTTCGCGAAGGGGGGAATGATCACGAGCCCCATATTTTCGAACATCAACAGAGAGCCCGACGGCATTCATTTCGATCTTTCCGCTCGCATCAATCCTGCGGCGATCAATTACGTACAGCTCATCGCCGGCGCATCCGGGAGCGGGGCAATAGCGCCTCAGCCGGACATTCCCCCATTGGCCGCTCCGGCGACCCCGGGGGGTGAGGAGCTTAATGTGAATGCACAGGGAACCACCGACTGATCTATGTTTAAGATGATACTTTCAACTGTGGGGCTAGCGATCGCCGGAGGAGTATTTTTCTTTTTCACCCAGCCGACATACGATGCTGTGAAGGTATTAAGACGAGAGATCGGTGAATACGATCAAGCGCTCGACAAAGCGTCGGAACTCCAGCAGCTCAAACAGTCTCTGCTCTCGCGCTACAACGCTTTCAATCCTGCCGACATCGATCGGCTTCACAAGATGCTCCCGGACCACGTGGATAATGTGCGTTTGGTGCTCGACCTGGATTACCTTGCCTCAACGAACGGTATGGCGCTGCAAAATGTCATCATATCGAACCCGCTCAGCGAAGCAGGAAGTCCGGGTGTTATAAGCGCGATAGGAGGAGGAAGACAAAAGTATGATTCATTGACCCTGAAGTTCGCGACGAGAGGCACCTACCAGAGTTTTGTCACGTTTTTGCAGGAACTTGAGGCGAGCCTTCGCATCGTCGATCTTATTTCACTCAACATAGAGCGCGAAGTATCCTCACAATCCGAGACGAGGTCGGAGCCCGAGCCGACGTATCGGTATGATATGACGTTACGGACGTACTGGCTTAAGTAAAAAAATATGGAATTCTTCGGAAAACATAAGACGATCATCCTCATCACGCTGGGTGTAATAGTGGTGATCGGGATCTGGTGGGGGTTCTCACAAGAAACCCCGTCCACTTCCCTCATCGAGACACAGGCTTCTTCTGGAGTAAGCCCGGAAGACAGGGGTCTTGTGGATACGTTACTCCAGCTTCGCGCCGTATCTCTCAGCGGTACGATCTTTTCTGACCCGGCATTCATGAGTTTACGTGACTTCGGCAAGCAAGTAATTCCAGAGCCGGTCGGGCGCCCCAATCCGTTCGCCCCCGTATCTACACGTCCGACAACGACCAAAGAAACCTTGCAGAGCACGCAGCTATTCTCGCCGAAACGCCCTTGAGGCCAAGAGCTATATGCCCGCACACACGAAATGGCATAGCAATTGTCGAAACATGTCATACACCTTTAACACCAGTCTTCATTCCCCGTATGTTTTCTACATGCGGCATATGGCATTGCAGAGACAATGCCATTTCGTGTGACCGGGTATGCCTCCTCCAAGTACAAATACGGCGGTACTAGCGCCTGGAGGCGAGATCAGCGCCCCGTCACGCTCTTTGGGTGACAGCAAAGTTCCATACGACGTCCTCAAATACATTCCGGAGGAGTCCGCCACACATTACCAGCTTGCCCCTCTTGCGGTTAAGGATGGAGTACTGGAGATCGGAATGGTAGACCCGGACGATATTCGCGGTCTCGACGCCTTGAATTTCATTGCGCGCAACACAGGCATGCCGTTCAAGGTGTTCAAGATCTCCAAGGACGACTTTGAGCGCATACTGAAAATGTACCGCGGGCTCGGCGGGGAAGTCGATCGCGCGGTGACCGATCTTCAGGTAGAGACAGCTCAGCGGAGTGTCGCCGCCGAGAAAGAATCCGCCCCGCTCGATCTGGACGATCTTTCTCTCATACAGAAAGACGGGACCGAGTTGGCCAAGAACATACAGGAGGACGCTCCGACGATAAAGATCGTCTCTACGATATTGCGCTATGCGATCGACGGCAAAGCTTCCGACATCCACATTGAGCCGCAAACGTCGGGCGTGCGCGTGCGCTATCGCGTCGACGGTGATCTTCACACAAGCGTCATTCTGCCTCAAAATACTCACCGCGCACTGGTGGCCCGAGTAAAGGTTCTGGCGTCGATTCGCCTCGATGAGCAAAGAAAACCACAGGACGGACGCTTTTCCGCTACCATCGACGGACGTCCGATCGACTTCCGTGTTTCGACGTTCCCCTCATACAACGGAGAGAAGATAGTCATCCGTATCCTCGATCGAAACCTGGGCTTCATTCCGCTCGATAAGATCGGACTTTCCGAAAGGAATCTCGACTTGATGCGAAAAGGCATACAGCGCCCCCATGGCCTGATCCTCATATCAGGCCCGACCGGCAGCGGTAAATCGACGACACTGTATTCAATGCTTGCGGAAATGGATCGCGAGCACAGGAACGTTCTTTCTCTTGAAGACCCGATAGAATATTACGTTGAGGGTGTGACCCAATCACAAGTACGCCCCGAGATCGGCTACAGTTTTGCGAACGGTCTTCGCACGACGCTCCGGCAGGACCCCGACATCATCATGGTGGGTGAGATCCGCGATGCGGAAACGGCCAAGCTCGCGATACAGGCGGCGCTTACCGGACACTTGGTGCTTTCTACGATCCATACCAACGACGCCGTCGGCACCATCCCGCGTCTTATCGACATGGGTGTTGAGCCGTATCTGATACCTCCTGTTCTGATCGCGTCTATCGCCCAGCGCTTGGTGCGCACGTTCTCGGAGGGAGGAGGCGAAGAAGTCGAGCTATCCCCGAGTGTTCGAAAAGCGATCGAAACCCAGCAAGCCTCTCTTCCGCAGAAGTATCGCTTTAAGGTTCCCGACAAAGTATGGGAGCCAAAGCGCACACCGACTTCTCCGACGGGTTTACGAGGTCGTATGGCGGTCTTTGAAGTGCTGGAAATGACGGGGCGATTGGAAAAGGTCATTCTTGAGGGCCACGTAGAGTCGCACTTGTGGAAGGCGGCGCGCGACGAAGGAATGCTCACTATGCAGGAGGATGCTATGATGAAAGCGTTTGCAAAATTAGTTCCATTCTCCGAAGTCAATACGCTCTCAAGCATGCTGCTTTCCGGTGAGGCAGAAGTGAAGGAGGCGGCAAAGGATAGCGTAGAGAAGGAAGTTACCGATAAAGAAGAATCCGTATGACCGAAGCGACGAAAGGGAACATACTCCTGGTGGACGACGACAAGTTCCTTGTCGACATGTACAGCATGAAATTCACGGCAGGAAATTTCCAGGTGCAGGCGTGTCTTTCGGTTACGGACGCGCTGGAAGCCCTGAAAGGAGGCTTCCATGCGGACGCGATCGTTTTTGATCTCCTGATGCCTGAACAGGATGGTTTTTCACTGCTGCAGACCATATCGAAAGAAGGCCTTGCAAAGGGTGCGGCGCTCATCGCGCTCACGAACCAGAGCGACGATTCAGAAAAAGTAAAGGCCGAGGGTCTTGGGGCGGATCGATACATCGTGAAAGCGAGCATGATCCCATCGGAGGTCGTCAGTGTCGTCGGGGAGGAGATAGCCAAGAAAAGTAAGACCCCTGCTGCTTAAAAATGCGTTACAATGTAATTTCCTATGGAATACGGCCCGACATTTAAAAAATATATCAACGTCCTCGTGCACGAGGGCGGGAGCGATCTGCATTTGTCTGCCGGCGCGCATCCGACCATCCGGACTTCCGGTGAGCTTTCTCCGATGCTCAAAGAACCGGTCTTGATGCCCGAGGACACGCTCGGCTTTCTGAAACTCCTCCTCACTCCGGAGCAGGAAAAACGCTTTCTCGCGGAGCAGGAAGTCGATTTCGCGTACGAGAGCGAGGAAAAAATACGTTTTCGCGGCAATGCGTTCTTCCAACGCGGTTCGGTCGGGATAGCGCTGCGACTGATCCCTCGGACCATTCGTTCGATACAAGAGTTGAACCTTCCGGACGTGTTGACGACGTTCGCGCGCAAGTCGCAGGGTTTCTTTCTGGTCGTCGGTCCGGTCGGTCAGGGGAAGACCACGACCCTCGCGGCCCTGATCGGCCTCATCAATACCGAGCGCATGGAGCACATCGTCACGATCGAAGATCCGATCGAGTATATTTTTGAACCGAAACAATCATTGATAGACCAGCGCGAGGTCAGGATCGATACAAAAGACTTCGAAACAGCGCTTCAGTCCGCGTTCCGGCAGGACATAGATGTTCTTTTGGTAGGTGAGATGCGTGGCCCCGAGACTATGTCTGCCGCTGTGACCGCCGCGGAGACCGGTCACCTCGTACTGTCGACCATGCATACCAACGACGCCGCGCAAACGGTAGATCGCATCATCGATACATTCCCGGGCTCACAACAAGACCAGATCAGGCTCCAGCTTGCTTCATCTCTCGCCGGCATATTCTCCCAGAGGCTGGTCCCGCGCATATCCGGCGGCCTTATTCCCGCATGCGAACTCCTCATCAACAACAAAGCGATAGCAAACCTCATTCGCGAGAAGCGAACGCATGAGATTCCGACCGTCATCGAAACCGGCTCAAGCGACGGAATGATCGACATGAACCGTTCGCTCGCCGAACTGGTCGCGCGCGGTGAGATAACCGTCGAGAGCGCCTATCAATATTCTCTCAATCCGAACCTGCTGCAAAAACTTCTCTAAACGATGGCAATTTTCTCTTACAAGGCGGTGGATGCGGAAGGTGCCGAGCGAGCTGGCACCATAGATGCGGTCAACATCGACATTGCGATCGCCGCGATACAGCGGCGCGGCCTTATCATTTCTTCGATACAGCCGGAACAGCAAAAGATCTCGCCCTTGAGCCGCATCAGCTTCTTTGATCGGGTGACGAATGCGGACATCGTGATGGTCAGTCGTCAGATCACGACGCTCTTTGAAGCGCAAGTGTCGGCACTGCACGCGTTTCGTTTGCTCGCTTCCGAAGCACGCACGCCGAAGCTTGCCGAGAAACTTACGGCAGTCTCGAACGATATCCAAAGCGGCTCCAGCATATCCGCCGCCCTCTCGAGGCATCCAGATGTATTTTCCCTCTTTTACATCAATATGGTAAAGGCGGGAGAAGAGACCGGCAAGCTCGACGAGACATTCTCCTTTCTCGCAGACTACCTGGACAGGAACTATGAGATCACGCAAAAGGCACGGAACGCCCTCATCTACCCTGCGTTCATCATGATGACATTCGTCGTCGTTATGGGACTCATGATGACGTTGGTCATACCGAACCTCGCATCGATGCTGTCCGAAGTCGGACAAGATATTCCGATATACACCAGGGTCGTCATAGGAATAAGCAACTTTCTCGTTCGGTATATACTCCTTGTCCTTATTCTCGTTGTGGCCGCAGGTATATTCATGTACCGCTTCAGCCGCACGGAGGGTGGGGAGGAGATGCTTTCACGCGCCCGCATGCAGGTACCCGCGATCGGCTCGATCTACAAGAAACTGTTCCTTTCACGCATTACGGACAACCTATCTACAATGCTGAAAAGTGGCGTACAGGTTTTGCGCGGCCTCGAAATTACCGGGAGCGTCGTGGGAGACGCCGTTTATAAAAAAGTATTGACCGCGGCTGCGACTGATGTAAAAGGCGGCCTTCCCGTTTCCGAAGCGTTCAGAAAGCATCCGGAGATCCCGGGGATCATCGTCGCGATGCTCAAGATCGGAGAAGAGACAGGTAACATGGGCCACATCCTTGAAACGATGTCACGCTTTTATCGTCGTGAAGTCAATATAGCCGTTGATACGCTCGTCGGACTCATAGAGCCTTTCATGATAGTCATGCTCGCTGTCGGCGTAGCCGCTTTGCTCGCTTCCGTCCTCCTGCCTATCTACAACATCGCCGCTGGATTCTAGGCACTTTTTCGGCGCGGCTATCCACAGCTTGCATTTCGTCCGTGTGCCTAGGAGCTATAATACGGTCATGAAAAGCATATGGGGCTCTACCCTGATTAGCACAGGTAAATCCGCACGCGGATTTACCTTGATCGAATTACTAGTGGTTATCGCAATTATCGGTATTCTTTCTTCGGTCGTTCTAGCCTCCCTGAACAGCGCCAGGAAGAAAGGTCGTGACGCACGCCGCATTGCCGACCTTAAGCAGCTTCAGCTCGCGCTCGAACTTTACTACGATGCGAATCCGTCGACCGGCTATCCTGCCGCGCTCTCGGCGGCCAACCTTGTGACCCCCGGCTATATATCGGTCATCCCGTCGGATCCGAGCGGCGGCACTGCCGCCTATGGATATGTGCAGACTGGAACTGGGTCTGGCTATTACCTCGGCGCGACCTTGGAGACAGCGGGCCAGACGAATGTTCTCTCGAACGACAACGATACTGCCCAAGCGGTCACCATCAACGGCGCTGCAACGAACTGCAATGCGTTAGCTGGCACCGCAACGGAGGTAGTCTACTGCGTCGCTCCGTAGTTAGGTTTCTTAGAAAAGCATACAAAACGCCCCTTTGGGGCGTTTTGTGTGCCATATACTCGCTCCGCTAGGCTATACTCACTCCGCTCGTTTAGCCGTCGCTCACTCGGAAACGCTCACACGAAGTGTGATCGTTTCGCTCGCTCCGCTAGGCTATAATTCGAGAATGTTCACTGCGGTCGTCTTCGGGGCTTTCGGCCTCATCGTCGGAAGTTTTCTCAACGTGCTGATAATACGATGGGGAACACGGTCTCTTGCCGGACGGAGCGCGTGTATGTCGTGCGGGCGAACTATTCCCTGGCATGACCTCGTTCCGGTACTTTCGTGGATACTACTCGGCGGCAAGTGCCGTTTGTGCGGTTCGCCTATATCGCTGCAATATATTCTTGTCGAAGCCGGGACCGGTCTTCTGTTTTTCATCATCGGTCTTGCCCCATTACCCCTCTATGCGCATCTCTTTGCTCTTCCGATAGCCGCCATACTTCTTGCGATCGCGGTGTACGATCTCAAACATACCCTCATTCCGGATGCCTGGGTGTATGTCTTTGCCGCATTTTCTCTCGTCGTCTCGCTCACCGCAGCGTCATCGGATATGTTGTATGGTGTACTTACTATCCTTCTTGCGGGCCCGGTGGTGGCCGCGCCCCTGTTCGCATTTTGGTTTTTCTCTAAAGGTGCATGGATGGGATTTGGCGACGTAAAGTTGGCGCTCGGAATGGGCTGGCTTTTAGGAGCGGGCGACGGCATGTTCGCATTATTTTTTGCGTTCATGCTCGGGGCGCTCGTCAGCGTCCCGCTCTTATTTTTTTCGTCCCCCGTATGGGTCAGGATACAAAGAGCGATTACCCCCAACAGGTCATCGCAGCGGTTCATGTTCGGGTTTACAATGAAGAGCGAGATACCGTTCGGGCCGTTCTTGGTCGCGGCAACACTTATCGTATGGATTTCAAGTATGCATGGTTTCGCACCGATAGATCTGATCGTATGAAAGGCTTCACGCTGATCGAACTCCTAGTAGTGACAGCGATCCTCATCATCATCACCGGTGTCGTCCTCGTTAACAACGGACGTTTCGGCGGCGTCATTCTTCTTGAGAACCTCGCGTACGACATCGCATTGTCCATTCGTGAGGCGCAAGTCTTTGGCATATCGGTCCGCCAATTCGGCACCGGGAACTTTGGGGTCGGGTATGGAATGCATTTTTTGACCAGTAGCCCGACAACGTATGTTCTATTTGCAGACGCTATCGAATCGAACGGTCTGTATGACGGTTGTCCCACAGAGGCTTCCTGCGAACTCGTAGAGTCGACCGATATACAACGCGGCTACTTTATCGCAGGACTATGCGTGCCGGCGGGGGCGAATGCGGATTCCTGCACCCGCGTCTCAAGGGCAGACATCCTCTTCAAACGACCCGAACCGGATGCGTGTATCAGCAGAGAGGGTGCTTCTGCGATAACCGGCAAGTATGCGTGTACGGGAGCACAGGAGTCCGTCCGTATTATTTTGGAATCTCCACGCGGTGACAGAATGAGCGTCGTTGTCGAAGCGACGGGCCAGATATCGACCGGTCGATGATATGCAAAGTCAGAAAGGATTCACATTGATCGAGATGATCGTCGCGGTGGCGCTTTTTTCGGTCGTCATGCTCGTTTCTGTCGGCGCGCTCCTTTCTCTCGTGGGCGCCAATCGCAAAGCGCAAGCATTGCAATCGGTCATGAACAACTTGAACATTACACTGGACGGCATGGTCCGTTCTATCAGAATGGGTTCGGAATACCACTGCGGGACAGGAGTGATCTCTGCGCCGCAAAACTGCGAAGGCGACACTCGGTTAGCATTCAAACCATTCTGCGAGGAGAATTGCGACAACCTGGATCGATGGATATATGCATTCGACGCCGATGGTTCATATTGCGGGATCGGCCGTCTTTGCAAATCCGAGAACGCCGGCGCCAATTACTATGCAATTACTGCTCCGGAGGTGACGATAAACAGCATGAAATTTTACGTCATTGGCACAACTCGCGGCGATACCGTTCAGCCCAAGGTGGTCATTGAGGTGAAGGGTACTGCGGGGGCAAAGGTGGTGAAGACAACCACATCGTTCAGCATCCAGGCAACGGCCGTACAAAGAATTTTAGATCTATGAAATCAACACGCGGGTTCACGCTCATCGAGACGCTGGTCGCCGTATCACTTCTTTCGGTCGCGATAGTTGCTCCGATGTCGCTTACCACGAAGAGTCTTGCCGCCGCCTATTACGCACGAGACCAGATAGTCGCTTTTCATCTCGCGCAGGAAGCTGTAGAGACCATCCGTCATTTTAGGGACAACAACATTCTCATGACGGCCCTGGGTACGCCGACGGATATCCTCGCTGGTATACCTTTGGGAGTGCCGTTCACCGTGAACACGCTGGACGATTCTATAAACAGTACTGCGTGCAATAGCGGTACGTGTCCGCCGCTGCAACTCGACCCGACACAGACCTTTTATGGATACGGTAACGGATGGACGGATACGCGATTTACGCGCAAGGTCGAGGTTGGAACAGTTGCCGACAACGCGGGCGTTCCTCAAGAAATACGCGTGACGGTGACCGTATCGTGGCGAACAGGTTCCTTTCAGACGCGCTCGTTCTCCATTCGACAAAATCTCTATCGATGGGTCAACGACGCAACTTAATATGGATATGAACTTTTCACATGGTAATGATCGTTCTCAAAAGGGGTTCACTCTCTTGCTTGCTGCGCTCATCGCCTCGATCGTTCTCTCGCTCGGGACCTCCATCTTTCAGCTCGCACAAAAAGAGCTCACGCTCTCGTCGATCGGCCGCGACTCACAGTTCGCATTCTATGCGGCAGACACCGGCGCCGAGTGCGCTCTCTATTGGGATGTGCGATATCAAAGTTTCCCGACATCGACCCCCAGAACTGCGGACATAAGCTGCGACGATCAGAACAAAACGACTACGGTCACGACCGTCGGGAGTGACATCGTCTCATCATTCCAATTCGCGCCAAATGGATATTGCGTCAATGTGTCTGTCAGCAAAGCGATGGATGCCGGCACCGGGGCTGTTGCGACAACGGTCCATGCCGACGGCTTCAGCACGAATTGCGAAGCGGTAGCGACCTCGCCGCGCGCCCTACAACGCTCCGTAGAACTTAAATACTAGAAGCTGCCCGCCCGACCGAATGACATCGGTCGTTCGGGCGGGTAGACTGTTGCAATGATCCCGCAGCAGGTCCGCGCACGATATAAGGATCTCAAAGACACGATAAATCGATATCGCGTTCTGTATCATGTGTACGATAAGGAGGAGATCTCACAACAGGCACTCGACTCGCTCAAGCACGAACTCTCAAAACTCGAGGAGCAATATCCGGAGATAATAACGCCTGATTCACCCTCGCAGCGCGTAGCCGGGAAGCCCCTGCCGGGCTTCCGGAAGGTGCGACACAAGGTGGCGCAGTGGTCGTTCAACGATGCGTTCTCTCCCGAGGAAATACGAGAGTTCGACGCACGCGTAAAGAAAGTCCTCAAAAGCGCGGGGGTCTCGGGATCACCTACGTACGTATGCGAACTTAAAATTGACGGCCTGAAGATCGTGCTAACTTACGAAAAAGGTTTATTGGTCACTGCGGCGACGCGGGGTGACGGAACGGTCGGCGAAGACGTAACGCACAACATACGAACCATCGAGTCGGTCCCGCTCGCGCTTGCGCGTCCGGTGGACATCATCGTCGAGGGCGAGGTGTGGATGAGTACGAAAAATCTGGAAGAACTGAATCGGCGGCGGAAGAAAGAAGGAGAACCGCCCTTCGCGAATCCACGGAACGCGGCCGCCGGCTCTATTCGCCAGCTTGATCCGAAAGTCGCCGCTTCGCGCAAGCTCGACGTTTTCATCTATGACGTGGCTCAAACCAGCGAAAAATTCCCCAAAACGCAGTCGGAGGAGCTCGAATACCTACGCGAACTTGGCTTTAAGATAAATCCGCACCACGCCCAAGCGGAAACAATAGAAGACGCGATACATTTTTGGGAGAAGTGGAAAGGGAAAGGACGTCACCAGGAGTACTGGCTGGACGGCGTCGTGGTGAAAGTGAACGAGAAGAAGTATGAAGAAATACTCGGCTACACCGGAAAGGCACCGCGGTTCGCGATAGCGTTCAAATTCCCGGCGGAACAGGTAACGACGATAGTGGAAGATATCGTGCTCCAAGTGGGGCGGACAGGCGTCCTTACCCCCGTTGCGCATTTAAAGCCGGTTGCCGTCGCGGGCACCATTGTGAGTCGCGCGACTTTACACAACGAAGATGAGATAAAACGCCTCGACGTACGGATAGGGGACACGGTCGTTCTTCAGAAAGCGGGGGATGTAATTCCCGACATCGTGAGCGTCGTGAAAGACCTTCGTCCAAAAGGTGCGAAGGCATACGAATGGCCCGCCCGCGTGCCGGAATGTGGCGGTGATGGGCGCATCGAGCGCATCCCCGGACAGGCTGCGTGGCGCTGTGTGGATAAGCACTCTTTCGCGGTCGTAAGACGACGATTCCACAACTTCGCCGGGAAGCACGCACTCGATATCGAGGGCTTAGGAAAAGAGCGCGTCGATATGCTCCTAGAAAAGGGCTTGGTTCAGCACTACAACGAGCTTTTCACGCTCACGGAGGGTGACCTTCTAACCCTCGAAGGGTTCGCGGAAGTGTCAGCAAAGAAACTCGTTGCGGCCATTCAGAAAGCGAGGCACGTCGAACTCGCGCGTCTACTCGTCGGACTCTCCGTCCCGCAGGTCGGGGAGGAGACGGCGATACTCCTTGCAAAAAAATTCCATACAATCGACGCGCTCGCAAAAGCAGATGCGGAAGAACTTGAGGGAATCGAAGGGGTTGGGCCGATAGTCGCACGCGAAATAGTCGAGTGGTTCGGCCTGAAGCGGCACCGAGAGCTCGTCGCGAACCTCAAAAAAGTCCTCATCATTAAAATCCAAGAGGTGACGCCTCTTGGAAATTTGCCGCTTGCGGGAAAGACCTATGT